>CAVEUC010000007.1:0-83886 GCA_963619035.1 Lachnospiraceae bacterium GAM79 | reverse complement strand
GTATTATTTAAATAAATAATAAAAAATAATATAAAAAAGATTCATATTACTAATAGAGATACTATTATCGTTTTTATAAAAAACATTAAGTTTGTATATGTAAAAATAGTAACGACTAAATTTAAAAATAAGTATGCATACATCGGTGATTATTTTGTAAATATCAAGCATTACTTGAAATTGTTTTTTGGAATATTTGCTTCTATTGTTGTAGATATTATTAAAGATGAACAGTTAAATTACTCGGAATTAAACCTAAATTTATTGCTTTCTTTATGCTTGGAAAGAAGGTTTGCAGCAACTCTAATTAAGAAATAATAGATTAAAAAATATATTAAAAATCCCACTATTTTAAAATAAGTGGGATTTCATATTGTTTTTTATAAATCTAGATCATCTAGTACATCAAACGGCGAAGATTTTTTTACATCTTCTTCTTTAACTACATCAACTCCTTTAACATTAGGAAGCTTTTCTCCTTTAATATGAACATTTAATGGAATCATAGTAATTAATAAAGAATAGATACATTCATCTATATTAATAATATTATTATCAATATAGAAAACATCATCGTTTTCTAACTCTTCTAAATCAGTAAAATACAAAGTGTCTTTAAGCTTATACTTAGCTTCAAATTCTTTTAATGAATATGAAGAAATAAGCGTTAAATCAATATCTAAATCAAATTTAATAGTTACAATATTTGATATTTTACTAGCAGTAATTTCTCCACTTACACCAACAAATTTTTTAATCGAAAAATAACTATTTAATTGATTTAAACCATCGATTTCGTTATATGAAATAATTTCTTCTTTATTTCCTATCGTTGAATAAAACAATCTCATGATCTTAAATTTACATTAAACTTCTTGCTTAATGTCTCCACAATTTTAGTATTAGCTTCTTCAATTTCATTTTCTTTTAATGTGTGATCAAAAGACTCAAATGTTACAGTTAATGCGATAGATTTATGATTTTTAATAATATTACTTCCTTTATAAACATCGAATAAATGAACGTCTTTAATTAAAGAAGAGCACTTTTTAATTTCACGTTTAACATCTAAATAAGAGATTGAATCATCTAATAAGAATGCGTAATCTCTACTAGATTGAGGGAATGATGAAATAGGTTCAAATTTATTATTTTTAGATTTTGTAGCAAATAGTAAACTTAAATTCATCTCCAATAAAATCAATGGATCTTTACTATCTTTTAATGTTGGATAGATATCCCCCATTACTACAAGTGGTTTATTATCTAAGGTGATTAATGCGCTTCTATTTGGGTGGAATTCTTCACCTTTTTCGATTCTAGAATATTTAATTCTAGTAGTAGAAATATTAAATGCATTTAAGATATAATCTACAATTCCTTTTACATCATAATAAGAATAATCTCTATCGACGATTTCATCGCTTAAATACTTTTTACCGCTTAATACGATTGCTAAATGGTCTTCTACTCCTTTTTCTGTATCGACTTTAGAAATTTCGTATAAACCAAAATTTTTATTTTGATGATTTAAATTATATTTAGTTGCTTCTAATAAACTAGATAATAAATTTGTTCTAACATACATATGATCTTCAGTTAATGGGTTTTTAATTACGTAATTTAAACCTTTATTTAAATAATTAAAACTATTTGCTTGTTTTTTATTTACTAAAGTATATGTAATAACTTTATATAATCCGTTATTTGATAAGAAATCCGAAATAACCTTCTCTTTTTCTTCGTTTAAATTTCTTCCTCCAACTGTTGTTTCCATAAATGGTAATGTGGATGGAATATTATCAATACCGATATAACGAATAACTTCTTCACTTAAATCGGCTTCACCTTCAATATCAATTCTTTCTTTAGGAATTAATACTTTAAAATTATCTCCATCTTCTTCTACAAATTTAAAGTATAGAGAAGATAATACATTTTTAATTTCATCAAAACTAAAAGATGTTCCTAATCTATTATTGATGTAAGTTTTACTTGAACTAATATATTTATCTTCATGAACTAAACAATCATATTTAACAATGTTGCTAATTGAATCGTAACTTGAAACTTCTTTTAATAATTTTGTAGTTAAATTTAATACGTAATCTGTTTGATCTTTATTTAAACCTTTAATGAATCTTTGACTTGAATCGCTTGATAATCCTAATCTTGTACAAGTTTTTCTAATAGAAACATGATCAAATATTGCTGCTTCAATTGCAATATTTGTAGTTGAATCTGAAATTTCACTATTTTCTCCACCTAAAATTCCAGCAATACACATACTATCGCCATTAGATGTAACTACTAAATCACCACTTAAAATATCGTGAACTTTTGAATCTAAAGCAACATATTTTAAATTTAAATCATTTTTAACAATTAATTCGTGTTTTGGAAGTTTATCACTATCGTACATATGAAGTGGTTGACCTGTTAAAAGCATTATATAATTGCCTAAATCGACGATATTATTGATACTTTTAATACCTTCACTTCTTAAAACATTTTTAAGCCATAAAGGAGATTCTTTTATTTTAATTCCTCTTACTTCTTTAATAGCAAATTCTTTACATTTATCAGTTTCACTTCCAACAACAAAATCGCTTTCAAAAGTGTGATCATCTTCTACTACTGGTAAAGTTACCTTTCTAGAAAATAAAGCACCAAGTTCTTTAGCGACATTAAATATGGCGTAACAATCGCTTCTATTTGCTAATAAATTCAAATCTAAAATATCATCATCAAGTCCTAATTTAGATAATACATTAGTATCTCCAACTTCAAAACTATCATCTAATATTTCGATACCTTTAATTTGTTCATCTTTTAAATATTTTTTATCGACACCAAGCTCATTTAAAGCACATAACATCCCATTGCTTACTTGGCCTCTAATAGAGCCAGCTTTAATTTCTCCTCCAGGAAGTTTAGCACCAACTTTAGCAACGATTACTTTAATTCCTTCTTTACAATTTGGAGCACCGCAAACTATATCTAAAATTTCATCTCCAACATCAACTTTTGTAATATGTAAATGGTCGCTATCTGGATGAGGTAAACAAGATAAAACTTTTCCAACTACTAAATTAGTAGCGCTGCTCATCTTTTTGATTTCTTCTACTTCAATTCCACTAAAAGTAAGTCTTTTAGCGATTTCTTCAGCAGTTAAGCCTTCTAAATCAACATATTTTTTTAATTCTGAAATACTAACTAACATAAATTAATCCTCAACCTTCTTATTAAATTCATTGATAAATTTAATATCATTTGAATAGATTCTTCTAATATCATCGATACCATATCTAAGCATTGCAACACGTTCAATTCCTACACCAAAAGCAAATCCAGAATAAACATTAGGATCATATCCATTCATCTTCAATACGTTTGGATGAACCATACCAGCGCCTAAAATTTCGATCCATCCGCTTCCTTTACAAGTAGGACAGCCTTTTCCACCACACTTAAAACAAGAAATATCAACTTCAACACTAGGTTCAGTAAATGGAAAGAAACTTGATCTAAATCTAACTTTACTATCTTTACTAAACATCGATTTAGCGAATAATTCTAAAGTACCTTTTAAATCGCTCATCTTAATATTTTTATCGATTACAAGACCTTCAACTTGAGCGAATTGATGAGAGTGAGTTGCATCGTCATCATCTCTTCTATAGCATTTTCCTGGACATATAATTTTGATAGGTTTACCACCTTTTTTCTCCATAACATAAGCTTGAACAGCGGATGTATGAGTTCTTAAAAGTGTCTCGTCATCGATATAAAATGAATCTTGCATATCTCTAGCAGGATGACCTTTTGGAATGTTAACTAACTCAAAATTATATTTATCTTTAACAACTTCTGGACCTGCTTCAACAGTGTAACCCATTCCAACAAAGATATTTTCTATCTCTTCAATCACTTTATAAAAAGGATTAACTGGAGCAGCTTCAACTCTATTACCTGGAAGAGTTATATCGATAATATCTTTCTTTAATTCTTCTTCTAATTTTTTCTTTTCAAATTCTTCTTTAAGAGTATTTAATCTATTTTCAATAGATTTTCTTACTTCGTTATATTTTTCTCCAAAACCTTTTTTATCGTTTACTTCTTTAATTTTATTCATCATTAAAGAAACTTTACCTTTTTTAGATAAAAATTTAACGAATATCTCATCAACTTTAGCTAAATCTTCGACATTTTCAATATCTTCATTAGCTTCTTTTTCGAGTTCTTCAAACTCCTTTTTAAAATCTAACATAACATCTCCTTATAAATAAAAAAGAATTAGTGTGATAAGGAACGAGTCTCCCCGCGGTACCATCCTAATTCTTAATGCTCTTAATTTTATACTACAAATAACGTTAGTATCTACGTTTGCTCCAAGGTGAATTCAAGAATCGTTTATTGAGGAGTTTTCACTTTCTCTCCCTTCCCTAAAATAAATACAAAATTCTTTACTACTTCTCTTCCTAGCAATTAAATTATAACAAATTTAAACTTCAAATAAAGAGGAAAGTCCTACTTTATTTAATAGAATTATACAATTCTAAATATTTTAATGCACTATTTTCCCATGAATGAGATAAGCTCATTGCATTTTTAACTAATTTTAAATAAACATCATGTTTAGTTAAATATGTATTTATAGCTTCTCCACAAGCGACAATACAACTTGATGGATCTAATTTTTCAAAGCCAAATCCGTTAGCAGTATTCTCTAACGAATTTTCAGAAATATAATTATAAGGAATGACGGAATCTTTAAGCCCGCCAGTAAGTCTAACAATAGGTAATGTTCCGTAACTTTGAGCGATCATTTGAGATAATCCACAAGGTTCAAAAGCGCTTGGCATAAGTAAAAAGTCGCTACCTGCATAAACCTTATGAGCAAGTTCTTCGTTATATCCTATAAATATAGCAACATGTTTACTATTTCTTCTAGATAATTCTAAAAACATATCTTCTGCATGTTTTTCTCCGCTACCGATAACGATAATATTGCTACCTGTATAAGATAAATATTCACTTGCATCATACATTAAATTAAGACCTTTTTGATCGGTTAATCTAGATATAATACAAACTAATGGTAATTCTGGATTGAGATTATATTTTTTACAAATTTCTTCTTTATTAGCTCTTTTTCCTTTTATAAATGTAGAAATAGAATATTTTTTATAAATCAATTTATCTTTTGATGGATTGAAAAAATCTACATCCATTCCATTTAATATACCAACAAAATCATCTTTTCTTAAAGTTAAATCGTAAGATAAGCCCTTGCTTCCTTCTCGAGTTAATAATTCATCGTGATGAGTTGGACTTACAGTTGTAATTTTATTTGAATAAACAATACCTGCTTTTAAAGTTGATACTTGATCATCTAATCTTACTTTTCCTTCATCATATAATTTTGGAGATAAATTAAATAAATCAAATAAAGAATCTTTATTAAGATATCCTTTAAATAAAGGATTATGAATAGTTAAAACAGTTTTAATATTTTTAAATACGAGATTCTCTTTTAAATTTAAATCCATATTTTTAATTAAACAAGGAATCATCGCTGTTTGATGATCATTAACGTGAACTATATCTACTAAAAATGGTAATTTTTTGATTAATTCGATTATTGCATCGGAAAAATAAGCAAATCTTTCTCCATCATTATAATATCCATAATAATTATTTGTTTTAAAATAACCATCATTCTCAATAAAATAAAAATCAATCTTATCTTTATATAAATGATAGACAGTAGTTTCAACTTGTCTCCAATTCATCTTAACAGAATAAGAATAAATCTTTTTAGCACCTTTTATTTTAAAATCATCTTTAGTTTTATAATACGGTAAAACAATTGAAACTGAATGATTCATCTTAGCGTATTCTTTAGCCAAACTATAGACTACATCAGCTAATCCGCCCGTTTTAAAAAATGGTAAACTCTCAGAAGAGCATAATAATATATTCATTAAATAATACTTCCTCCTTTAATATAAAGTGGTTCATCTAGCGTACCTTCTAAACGTGTTGAACTTTTAAAAACACATCTTTTATTAGCCACAACATTTTTTAAATGAACACCACTTTTAACAACTGTATGTGAGAACAATATACAATTTTCAACACTAGCACCATCTTCAACGACAACATCACGTGCTAAAATTGAATTTTTAACAACTCCTCCGATACTGCTTCCATTAGCTAATATCGAAGAAGAAACATCAGCATGTTCTCCATATAAAACAGGTCTAGAATTATGAGTCGTTGTGTAAATATAAATATCTTTAGCCTTTAAGAAATTATTATCTTCACCTTGATCTAATAATAACATTTGATTCTTAAAATATTTAGAGAATGAATTGAAGCACATAACTTCTTTTGTGAAAGGAATACAATTAACTTTGTTATACATTTTATTGTAATATTTAATCATATCCTTAATTGAATATATTTCACTAATCTTACTTGATTCTCTAATTAGTTCATCAAAGAAATCTCTATTAAAGATATAAATATCTAAATTAACATTAAATTTTGTATTTTTATCTTTGTCTTGAATTTTTAAGAATTTTTGTGCATTTCCGATTGCATCAACGACAACTTTTTCACATCCTGAAAACATATCTACATCGCTAGTTTCTTTATAAACTAAACTACAATCTGCACCTTTTTCGATATGTTTTTCTAATACTTCTTGAAAATTAATATCGAGTAAAAAATGAACTGGAGCGACGATAACATAATCTGAATCGTTATCATATAATAAATAATCATTTTCTTTTAAATTATTAATATCAGTATTATATAAAGGATTTTGTGCACCATTTTCATTAACTAGCATCGAGAGGAAACCAGTCTTACTATTTTTTAAATATGTAGAATCTCTAGAAATATGTTTTGCGATATTTCTACCATGATTTTTAACTAAAACAGCAATATCATCAATTTCGCTATTAGTAAAGCAACTCAAAATAAAATCAATAAAAGTGTATCTGCATAAAATTGTTGTAACAGCTTGAGGACGATTTTCTGTTAATTGTCCTAATGAGACGTCGTTATGTAAATCAACGATTCCTAAAACCTTATTAAGCATTATTGTAACTCCCTTTCTTTATCGATTAATATAATTGAATCACTATCTTTATTTACAATTTCATTTTCTTCAATTTCGGTTCCTGGACCTAAAATCGCATTATTAACAAACGCATTTTTACCAATAACAACTCCAGGCATTAAAACACTTCTTCTTACAATAGCACCTTTTTCAATAGTAACCTCATTAGAGATTACACATTCTTCAGCAGTTCCTAAAATATAAGCACCTTGATTTATTAAACAATCTTTAATTTTTGCATCTTTTCCGATATATTGTGGTCTAGATTTTGTATCTTCACTAAAAACTTGAGGAAAAGTATTAAATACAATCGTATTTTCTTTTCTTCTTGATGGTAATAACTCCATATTCGCTTCATGTAAAGAATTTAATGTTCCAACATCTTTCCAATAACCATTAAATCTATAAGCTATAACTTTTTTATTTTGTTTAAGTAAATTAGGAATTATATTCTTACCAAAATCATGATCTGATTTAGGATCTTTATGGTCGTCTATCAAAGCTTTTTTAAGCGCTTTATATGTGAAAACATAAATTCCCATGCTAGCCAAATTGCTCTTAGGTTCTTTAGGTTTTTCAACAAATTTTGTGATGTTATCGACATTATCAACTTCTAATATACCAAATCTAGAAGCTTCTTCGATAGGGACTTCTAAAACGCTAATAGTACAATCAGCCTTAGCTTTCATATGAGTAGCAATCATATCTTTATATGTTGTTTTATAAATATGATCACCACTTAAAATCAAGACGTATTCTGGTTCTTCTCCATCTAAAAAATCCAAATTTTTATAGATAGCATCAGCAGTACCATCATACCAATTCGCACCTTCTTCAGTTTGTCTAGGAGGTAAAGCTAAACAAACGTTATTTACGCCATCAAAACCCCAAATTTCACCATTTGAGACATAACTATTTAAAACAACTGATTCATATTGAGTTAAAACACCAACACAATCAATTGAAGAGTTTGCGACATTCGACAAACAAAAGTCGATAATACGATATTTCCCTCCAAAATAAACGGCAGGCTTAGCAATTTTTTTTGTTAATGCTTGAAGCCTAGTTCCTTTTCCACCAGCTAAAATCATCGCGACGACTTTTCTTGCCATATTTTTCTCCTTATTTTTCTGCTTTTTCAAAAAGTTTTACAAAACTTCTATTTTTATCATGTAACACGACGAGTGTTTCATCAACTAATTCAGAGATTTTACTAACCTTGTCACTAGGAGCACTTAAAATAACTTGAAGGTTAAATTTCTTTAAAAGTCTAACAGCTTCTTTAAATCTTGTAGGGTCCATCTTAGAGAACGCTTCATCAAATATGATAAGTCTAGTAGTATTTGCAAGTTCTCCTTCTTCATTTGCGTGATAAAGTTGTGAGAACGAAGCTAAAATTGCAATGTAGAATGGAGTTTGAGTTTCACCTCCAGATTTCTTTTTGATCATCTTAGAAAGACGTTGCTCTTCACCAGTTTCGTTATTAGTGACGATTAAATCGAAATCTAAGTAACTTCTATAATCTGTAAATTTTTCGATATTTGCGATTAAATCTTGATTCTTTTTACTTTCTCCATCACCAACATCGACGATTTGTCTAAATAAATCTTCCATTACATCTTTATATTTAGTGATGTATTCGCTTTCATCTTCTCCAGTTTCAAGTAAAAGATCATCTTTTAACATATCGTAATATCTTTTATAAACTTGACTTGGTCTTACAGTAAATCTATATGTATCTTTTCCGAAAACAGATTGAGCTAAAGCTTCATTTAAGTTAGCGATTTGATCTTCTGCATCTTCGATAGCGTTTCTTAATTTAAAGATAAAATCATCTTTAAATTGTTGAGTTGCTTTATGGTAACTATCTACGATTTTTTCTTTATAAGAAGGAAGTTTAACTTCTTTAAAATCGCTTAATTCGTTATCAAATTCAGTATTTTCTTCATTTTCAACATTGTACGATAAATGATATGTAGATGTATATTCTCTTCTAGCTTTAACAAGACTTGAGAATAAGTTAGTAACGATATATTGAAGACGTGATAATTGAGCTGAGAATAATGAGAATATTTCAATATTATTCTTTCCTTCTTCTTTCATCTTATCAAATACTGGCATAGCATCATCATTAATCATGAATTGATCATAATTTGATTGAAGATTTGCTTCACGTTGTTTAACATTTGCTTCTTCTGCAAGCATCTTATCTTCTTTAATTTGTTTATTTTCACTAATTAAATTACCTTTTTCAATCAATGATTTTTCTTTATCGTCTTCGATAGCTTTAATATCATCTTCGATATCTTTGATTCTTCTATCTAAGGATTCAAGTAAAGTTGTATCGTGTTCACTAAGTTGTTCATCGATATATTTTAATGTTCCCTTTAATCCATCTAATGAAGAGATTTTATTGATTCTAGATACGATTGTATCGATTTCAGCTGTTGATAAAATTTCTAATTGGTTAGCATCAGTAATCGAATCAGCAAGTTTTTTATAATAATTCAAATTAGCGATATTATCTTTAAGTTGATTGCTCTTTTCAAGGAAAAATCTATCGCTAACATTTCTACCGATATATGATTCTTGATATAATCTTGGATTCATTTTTGTTAATGCAAAATTACGATATAAATCGCATTCTTTAGTAATACCATTTCCAAATTCTCTAGCTTCTTTAGCATCTTTTGCTTTATAAAGTCTACCGATAAGGAAGTTTGCATAAGCTCTAGCACCTTCATCATCAGTGATAATTTCCTCAGCTAAAGATTGAGCTTCACAGTTATAATCTCTTTCAATAATTCTTTCTTGGTCAACTAAAGCGATACCATAAATTCCATATTGAGATAATAATCTTCTTAAAATTGAATAAGCATCTAAATAATATTTAGGAGCTACAAAAAGATTAAATTTTTGATTGTATAAATATCCTTCGATTGCATTAGACCATGATAAGTCTTTAATATCAATTAAATCAGCAAAAATGTTGACTTCAATATGTTTACCATATTTTTCTTCTAATTGTTTTTCAAGTTCTTCTTTTATTGTTAATAAAGATCTGCTGTATGGTTTATGACCCATCTTCATATTAGATTCTTCATCTTTTAAACTTCTAATTTTCTTTTCTAAAGTATTGATGGATCTAGCTAAAGAAATTGCTAAAGTAGATACTTTTTGCTTAAATGAAGTCATTTTAGCCTTTAATTCTTTTAACTCTTCTTCATCGATATTAGTGATTCCATCAGCACATTTACTACTAAAATCATCCATGAATTTAAATGTAGATTTTGCTTCATCAATTAAAGCGTTAATCTCTTCAAGTTTATCTTCATCGACGCTTTCTTTATTGATTAAAGATAAATTATCTAAAATACTTTTTGCGTTTTCTTTATAATTTTCTACATATTTTGAAAGTGAAAACTTAACTTTAACAATAGAATCTTCGATAAGTTTAATTTCTTCTTCACTTTCTTTCTTTTGTCTATATAAATCTTCAGTTAATTTTTGGGTTGAATTGCTTGCTTTATCTTGAATTAACCCAATTTTCTTTCTATTTAAAGTTGCTAAATTTTCACCAAAATCAGCAAGTTCTAAATCAATTTGATTAATTCTTTCTTCATTTCTTTCAATTTGCTCTTTATATAATTTTAATTTTTCTTTACTTTGTTCTAATTGACATTTTTCAACAATATATTGAGCGATGACATAATTCTTTTTATTATCTTTATAAGATTTAAAAATCTTATCAACTTCTTCAAGTTTAGCGATTCTTTCTTCAATCGCTTTAGCTTCTTCTTCTAATCTTTTATATTCTAAAATATTTTCTTGAAGAACATCTAAATTAATATTAGCTTGAGGATCACAAACATATTCAGTAATAAAAGTTGTGATATCTGTGATTGGAGTGAAAGATGTAGCCTTCTTTAATAAACCGAAATATTTATCTTTTAAACCACCAAATTTTTTCTTTAAAAATTCTTGATAAGCTCTGTTTGAGTCGAAGAATTGATAATTTCCAGTGTAGTTTTCATTGAAAAACTTCGATAACATCTTATATTCCATAGGAATATTATCTTTGATAAATTCATTTTCAGGAATCTTATCTTCTAAGCAGAAATATCTATGTTCTTCACTACCATCATCATAAGAATCAAAAACAATACCCATTGTAAAATTAGTATCATTCACATCGTTATGAAATTCTAATGCAATATATGAAGTGAATCTTCCATTACGTAAATATTTAAAACCACCATCGATCGTATCACCAATTTCACCTTTTAAATAACCTCTTAAAGTACGAGCAGGCTTATCCATTGCTGCTTTATTGAAAAATCTTCCTGTAGTATCACCTAAAAGAACGATTTGTAAAGCGTCGATTAAAGTTGATTTACCACTAGCGTTAGCTCCAGTTAAGAAAACTAAAGGTTTAACTTCGATAGTTTCATTCCAGAAATAATGCCAATTTATAATTTTAATTTTTGTTAAAAGTTTCATAATCCCCTCCTTTAATTACCTTTATTTTCATCTAATAAAGGGGCGGAATCATCGCCGTTTAATTCATCGAGAGCATTGCTCATTGCGATGATTTTTTCGTTATCAATAGCGTAAATTATACTAGGTAAAATATAAAAAGATACGTTACCTTCATCATAACTTCCACTAACTTTAGAAATGATATTGTGATTAGCCATAAAACGTAAAGAACGTCCGATAAGTCTACCTGTAATCTTCTTTCCAGGCATTTGGATACCATGGTCTAACATCATTTTAATTAAACTAGGTGTAGTCATATAAATAGATTGAGAAGAACTGCTTCCATTTTCTTGTTTTTCGTCTTCATAGATCAATCTTAATGTAAATAAAATTAAAGAAGTTTCTCTATCGATTCTAATACGATTGTCTTCATATTCATTATATAAAGAGAAGACACCTAAAATTAAATCTTTATTTAAAACCCAACCAGCGAATTTTAAATAATCATTAATTAAATCATAATGTCTTTCAACAAATCTAAAATCAGGATTTACTCTTATAAGCTTTTCTCTATTATCAAAAATATCTCTAACAATAAAACCTTTAAGTAATAATTTATTTACAATTTCAGCGAATTTTGTTTGATCACTTCCGCTTAATTTAGAAAAATCTTCACTAAACATAATTATTCTCCTTTACTACTAACATTTTCTTTTTTATGAAATATAAAATTAGGAATGATATATTCATGATTTAAAATCTTACTATTATCAACATATTCGATATAATAGAAACAATCTGGATCATCTTTTTTAACTGTCGCTAAAATAAGTAAGATAAACGCATCGTGATTTAATAATGGAATATCTTCGCTTTTTACACTATCTTGTCCATTAAACGCACTATTCATAAATTCATAAACTCTTTCATCGTTATAAGAATCTAAAGTTTCATTTAAGAAGTTTTGCATGATAATATCACTAGCTTCTTCAAAATCAACGATTCCTAATGGTACACCTTCCTCTTTATATTTTCTCAATAATGGTAATGTTACCGATTTACTATCGATATAACCTTGTTCATAATAACTTAAACAATCTTGCATACCAGAAAGAATTTTTGCTAACTCTCTTCCGTTATTTAAACTCTTACCATAATGTTTAAAAATATTTTCAAGATGTCCTCTAATTGTCTTATCAGTATTGTTTAAATACAAAATCTTATTTGCACTGCTTTTTGTATAGACATTGTTCTCTTTATCGATGTTGCCAATTAAACTATTGATAGTATCGTAAGTATCGCAAATATAATTAATCATCGTGATAATTTCGTTTTCTAATTTACTCTTATCAGATTCGTGTTTAATCACACTAGCTTGTAAAACAAGTTTTTCTCTTGTTTCTTTATCTTTTAACCATTTTTCTAAAATTCTAATGATAGGTTTTTTAAATTTAGCAACACTATCAAAAGTTTTTAAAGGATGGTAATATCTATCACTAACTTTATGCTTATATAAATCGAAATAATCATGTAAAACTTTATTTGTATGGAAAGTTTTTCCTAATCTATTTTGATAAATTCTAATTGTATGGACGATAGTCATCAACTCTAATTTTAATTTTTTTGTAGTTGTATATGCTCTCTCTAAAGTTGTAAAGAAAAGTTCATCTTTTTCTTCATCTTCAAGCTTTAATTCAGAATATGTAGAGTGAACTAAACTTACATAAGGAGATTCTTCATCATTGATAATATCTTTCATTCCTTTAAGTAAAAAGATTGAATATGTTGGAAGAATTACAGTCTCTTCAAAAGTTTCTGGATCGATAGCTATATCAATCCACCCAGTCTCTTCAAGTCTTCTAACAATAAAACTAGCTTTACTTGAAAGATTATCTAAAATCAAAGTCGAATCATCTTCACCATCAAACTCTTCATCTTCAAAATTAAAATCAATTAAATTTTTATTTTTGTCTTTTAAAGTTTTAATGAAATCGTTTCTAGAAATTAAAGATTCATCACTTTCAAATAAGTCATATAACGTCATTAAGCTTTCTGCATATATACTTTTATTTTTTCCACTAAATATTTGGAAATAATTATCTGGTAAAATATTAAATAAATTCATCTTCCTAAAAATCCTATAACTAATAAAAATTATATCTAAAAACCTATTCTTTTTAAAGAATAAAGTTGTCTTTTTAATAGGTTTCTAATATTATTTTTATATGAATACAAAGATTATCAAACCAAAAGCTTCTTCAGTACTAAAAGTTTATATTCCTGTGATGCTTATTTTACTTATTGCGGTTTATGGACTCCTATCATCAAGATTTAAATGGGCTTATGCTGAAGATAATAAAACTAGTTATATTTTACAAGATGTTGCAGTAGTTTTAGGTTGGGCAATCTTATTCGTTATTTTCTTAGTTTTAATGTTAAAGAAAAACTATTATGAAATCTCTAAAAAAGAGTTGGTTCACAAAAGATTCGTCAATGAAGTCTCATATTCTTTTGATAACGTAATTTATATCGATGAAGAATATAGTTTAAAGCATAATACACTTCTTTTTTATAATAAAGAAGGTAAAGCATTATTCTTAGTTATGGATAAAAAAGGTGAATTATTAAAGATTTTTAAACAAAATTGTCACAATTTAAGAAATAAAGAAGAAGTTTTTAAGAGTAAAAGTATTAAATTATAATTATTATTTTGATTTTATATTTAAATTGTGATATATTTTATAAGCATTGTAGGAGGAATAGATATGTCAAGAGTTTGTCAAATTACAGGTAAACACCCAATTAGTGGTAACAAAAGAAGCCATTCATTAATTGCTACTCGTAGAAGATGGAATGTAAATTTACATACTTACAAAGTTGAAATTAATGGAAAAGTATATAAAGTCAGAATGAGTGCTAGAGCTTATAAGACACTTAATAAAACATCAAAGAAAGAAGCATAATAAGAGGTATACAAAATGGCAAATATTAAATCACAAAAAAAGAGAATTCTCACAAACGAAAAATCAAGACAAAGAAATGTTGCTTATAAATCAAAATTAAGAACTGCAATGAAAGCTGTTCGTGTTGCTGTCGAAGCTAAAGATGAAAAAGCAGCTAGCGAAAAATTAGTTCTTGCTTTTAGCGTTATCGATAGAGCTGTCAGCAAAGGTATCGAAACAAAAGGTACTGCTAGCAGACAAAAATCAAATCTCTCTAAACTTGTTAATAGTTTAAAGAAATAGTCGTTCTTCCTAATAATCTACAATCAAAAAGGCTCATTAATTTGAGCCTTTTTATATTAGAAATTTAATATAAATAATTCAAAATTATAAAATCTATCAACTTCATTATGCTTTATTCGTTTATCTAAAATATAAAGATCATTTAAAGCTTTCTTTATTTTACAACCATTAAAACTTCTTAAATTTTTAAGAGTCATCTTAATTCTATAAGGGTGGGCATCTAATTTAACTGCAATTTTATTCTCAGAATAATTAGCCTTATCGAGAGTATAAACTAAATCATAAAAAATTAATTGATTAGCTATTAGATTCATTAAAATAACAGGTTCTATTCCGTTGGTTACTCTTAATTCTTTATATATAGAATAAGCTTTTTCTTTATTATCACTGAGCAAAGCATTAACAAATTCAAATGCATTATCTTCTAAAGGTTTAGTAAAAATTTTATCTACATCCTCATAAGTTATATTATTCATCTTATAAAGAATTAATTTACTAACTTCGTTATTAAAGACATTTAAATCATTTTGACTTCTAATAACGATCTCATCAATCGCTTTTTGTTCTATAGTTATATTTTTAGATTCAAAATATTTTTTAACAAATAGAGGCCACTCTTCTTTTGAAACATCTTTTAATTCATATATTTTTCCTTTTTCTTTTATTTTTTTATACAAATTACTTTTTTGGTTAATCTTACTTGTGTTTACTATAAAAATTAAAGTCGTTAAAGAATTTTCATCATCTAAATATCTTAAAATATTAGTTTCATCGTTATTAACAACAATTTTTTTAGTAGGTTTTTCACTTGATAAATAATAAGCATCTTTAACTACAACTACTTTTTTATCAGAAATTAAAGAAAATTGATCACATTCATTTTTGATTTCATCTAAAGAATTTTCGTAACCATTAAATTCAACTAAATTAATTTCTTCATCATTAAAAATATCTTTAACAATTTTCTTTAATTGTTTTTTTATCATTAAATTCTGGTTGCCAAATAAAAGTAAAGCCATTAATAATTTTTAACCTTTCCTTTATAGTAAACTTTATCAATTAAACCTCCTCCAAGCATACAGCCTTCGCTATCATATATAACTGCAGCCTGTCCAGGCGTAACCGATTTATAAGGTTCATCAAAAACTAATTTAATAGTATTTTCATCAATATTAATCAAAGTACATCCATTATCTTTTTGACGATATCTAAATTTAACAAAAACATGAGTATTATCTAAAATCCTTCCATTGAAGAAATTTAAATTATTAACTGTGCAATTATCACCTAATAAATATTCATCTTCATCGTTACTAGCTACATATAAAATATTATTTTTAACATCTTTTCTTGAAACGAACCAACCACCTTTATTGTTGATTCCTTTAATTCCACCAATTCCTAATCCTTTTCTTTGACCTAAAGTATAATACATTACCCCATCGTGTTTTCCTAAAACGATATTAGTACCTTCTTCTTTAATGTCGCCTTGTTTACTAGGTAAATAATTTTCTAAAAATTGTTTAAAGTTTCTTTCACCGATAAAGCAAACACCTGTAGAATCTTTTTTATCTTTAACACTAGTTAAATTTAATTTAGTAGCAATTCTTCTCACTTCTTCTTTATCGATATCTCCTAAAGGAAATAAGCAACTTGCTAATTGATCATGAGAAATTTGACTTAAAAAATAAGTTTGATCTTTATTTAAATCATGAGCTTTATATAAATATACTTTTCCATCTTTATCTACTCTTTTTGCGTAGTGTCCCATCGCGATCATATCACAACCATTCTTTTTAGCAAAATCTAAAAATGGACCGAATTTAATATATTTATTACAAAAAACATCTGGATTTGGAGTACGTCCTTTTTTGTATTCATCTAAAAAATATGTGAATACGTTATCCCAATATTCTTTAATAAAATCTATTCTTAAAAAAGGTAAATTTAAATCTTCAGCAACTTTTTTTGCATCTAAATAATCTTGTTCTTGAGGACAAATGTTATTATTGACAGTTGGATTACCTAAAACATCGTTATTAAGCATACTATCCCAGTTTCTCATAAAACAGCAAACAACATCATATCCTTGAGATTTTAATAAATAAGCAGCAACAGCACTATCGACACCGCCACTTAAACCTAACATAACTTTCATAAACCCAACTCCTTAGAATCAATAACTAGTGTAAATGGTCCATCATTTATCAAATTAACTTTCATATCAGCACCAAACACTCCAGTTTTAACAACATATCCTTCTTTTATTAATAAAGAATTAAAATATTCATATAAATTATTAGCTTTATCATATGCTAAACAATTGACAAAAGATGGTCTATTACCATGCTTACAATCAGCATATAAAGTAAATTGTGAAACTGATAAAATCTCACCGTTAACAGATTTTAAATTTAAGTTAGTCTTTCCGTTTTCGTCTTGAAAAATTCTTAAATTTAATACTTTTTGAGCTACTTTATTTACTATTTCTTCTGTATCTCCCTCAGTAAAAGAAACAAGAAGCATGTAGCCTCTATTAATCGATGAATATATTTTTCCATCGATTGAAACATTTGCACTTAAAACATTTTGTAAAACAATTCTCATAATAATATTTTATAACTTTTTATTCTTTTCTAAAATATCAACAATTTCTAAATATCGATATTCTAATTCATCTTTCTCTTCTTGTAACTCTTCAATTAATTTATAATCTACGAAATCATCTTCTTCTAAAGATTTATCAATATCGCTTATTCTTAATTCGATATCACTCATCTCTTTTTCGTATTCTAATATTTTGTTATTAGATAACTTTTCTTTTTTAACAACTGTAGGGGTTTCTAATTCTTTAATAGAAGCAACTTTTAATTCTTCATTCATCTTTTCTAAGCAATGATAAAGACGATTGTAATCACCTTCTATAAACAAAATATTTTTTCTTGATAAATATAAAACATTCGTAGCTAATTCATTAATGAAATAACGATCGTGAGATATAAAAATAATTGCACCATCATAATTTTTTAATGCGTTAATCAAGCATTCTTTTGTAATCATATCAAGGTGGTTTGTAGGCTCATCAAGAAGCAACAATTCATAACCAGATAAAGAAAATGAACATAGAATTAATCTCATTTTTTCACCATTAGACATCGATGAAGTATTTTTATATACATCTTCACCTTTAAACTGAAATCTACCCAAAATAGTGCGTAATTCCTTATCTAATTTAGCTGGATATTTATTTTTTAAATAAGACAAAGCTGATTCATTTTCATTAAAAATGTAATCATTTTGTTTAATATATCCGTAATTAATTTTTCTTACTTCTTTAATGTTTCCGCTAATTGGTTTAATTTCACCTAATAAAGTTTTGATTAATGTTGTTTTTCCGATTCCGTTATCTCCACAAACTGCGATTTTATCTTGACCATAGCAAGAAAAAGAAAATGGAGGAGTAAGAGGAAAATCATATCCGATTACTAAATCTTTTACTTCTAACAACTGTTTATTTTTTAAATTACCACCATCTATTTTCAATTTAATTTTTTTATCTTCCCTCGTTGGTAATTCAACTCTATTTTTTTCTAATTTTTCTAACTTATGTTCTCTATCTTTCGCTCTGGAAGTAAATCTAGGTTTTGGCTTATAAAATTCAATAAATTTCTTTATTTTTTCTATTTCTTTTTCTTCTCTTTTAGCTAATTTTAGTAGTGAATTATATCTAGTTTCTTTATCAATTAAATAATGATTATAATCCATGTTATATACTTCAATTTTATGATTTTCTAATTCAAAAACCCTAGTAGCTAAAGATTCTAAAAAATACCTATCATGAGAGATAAAAAATATTGTTCCGTTATATGATTTTAAAAATTGTTCAAGCCATTCGATAGTAGAAATATCTAAATGATTTGTAGGTTCATCTAAAAGTAAAACATCATAATTGAATAAAAGAATTTTGATAAAAGCTATCTTCATTCTTTCTCCACCACTCAAACTTTTTACAATTCTATCTTTGATAGATAAATCAAAACCGAACTTAGAAATCATTTCATTTATTTCGATTTCGTATGTATATCCCCTCTCTTTTTGAAAATCTTTCAATATTCCATCGTATTTAATTAATAGATTTTCATCACTTGGATTATCCTTAATTTTCTCCGTAATAACTTCAAGTTGCTTTTGTATTTCAAATGTTTTCTTAAAAGCATCTAATAATTCTTCATAAACTGTAGATTCAACATTTTTAATTGCGTTTTGATCTAAATAACCTACAGAAATACCATTTAAAATAGATATGTCACCAGGTTTATCTTCTTTAGGAACCAGTGTTGGTTCTTCCTTTTTTAATATCATTTTAAAGATTGTTGTTTTACCAGCACCGTTATTTCCAATCAATGCAACTTTATCACCTTTATTCACACTAAAAGTAACATGATCCAATATTAAATCATTTATATAATATTTTGTTACATTAGAAAAAGAGATAAGTGCCATAACTAATTTTCAAATTGTGCGTTAAATAATTTTGAATAAAAACCGTTTTTATTCATTAATTCACTATGATTTCCTGTCTCGATTATATGTCCATCTTTCATAACGATGATAATATCACTATTGATAATCGTAGAAAGTCTATGAGCGATAATAAAGCTAGTTCTTCCTTCAGTTAAACTTGCGAAAGCTTTAACAATCTTCTTTTCTGTACGAGTATCAATATTACTTGTAGCTTCATCTAAAATAACGATTTCAGGTTTAGCTAATATAACTCTTGCGATAGTAATTAATTGTTTTTCACCGCTACTTAATCCAGAATCATCGCTGATCATAGTATTAAATCCATTAGGTAATCTAGATATAAAACTATAAGCATTTGCTTGCTTAGCAGCTTCCATTACTTCTTCATCAGTTGCATCTTGTCTAGAATATCTTATATTATCAAAAACAGTACCTTTAAAAATCCAAGTTTCTTGTAAAACTAATCCAATATGTTTCCTTATTTCTTTCTTTTTAAATTCAGTACTTGGAACATTATTAAAATCAATGCTACCACTATTAGTATCATAATATCTCATAATTAAATTAATCATAGTAGTCTTTCCGCATCCTGTAGGTCCAACTATTGCAACTTTAGTTCCTTTTTTAACATTTAAAGTGAAGTTTTCAATCAATGGTCTTTCTTTAACGTAGCTAAAGAAAACATCATTAAACTTGATTTCTTCGACTAATTCATTCAATTCTTTATTACCATTATCGATGTCATCAACATTATTTAAAACTTCATTAATACGTTTAAAAGAAGTATAACCTTGTTGAATTTCTCCAATGCATGAAGACATTTCATCTAATGGCTTTGCAAATTTATTAGCATATTGTAAAAACGATGTAATAATACCGATTGTACAAGTAGCTCCTAATATATAGTCGCTTCCACCTTTACTGCTAACAACACATAAAATAGTACCAATAATGCAAAGTATTGCATAAATTGTATTATTGATAATTCTTGTACTAGGATTAATTAAACTAGAAGAAAATTGAGCTTTTCTTCCAACTTCAAATAAATTATCGTTAATTTTATAGAAATCATCTAATGATTGATTTTCAAAATTGAAAGATTTAATTACATTAATATTATTTAAATCTTCTAAGATTTTTGCTCCAACTTCACCTTGAATTTTAGCTTGCTTTTTAAAATCTTTAGAAACCGATTTAGCAACTTTATAAGAAACTAAAAAGCCAAATGGAGTTAAACATAAAACAATTAAAGCAAGAATCCAGTTTAACCAAAACATAAATCCAATTGTAAACATGATTGTAACAATTCCTTGATAAAATTGTTTAAAACACCCGTTAATTCCTAATAAAACATAGTCAACATCATTAACTAATCTTGAAATTAAATCACCATGAGTGTGTGTATCAATATAATTAATACTTACCGTGTTAAATTTCTTAAAGATATCGTTTTTAATATCTCTTGTAATATTTTCTATAATTATTCCAGTTAAAATATTAAATAAATAATTAAATAAAACTAACAAAGCAACAAGTAAACCAATCACTGATAAATAAATTTTAATTGTAGAAGTATCGCTTGTTTTGCCTTCAATAAATTTAGCTAAAATATCTATAATTTGGCCAGTAAAATAAGGAATTAAAACATCACAGCATACAAAAATTAAAGCAAAAAATAATGAACAAATTAATAATAATTTATATTTACCAATATATTTTAAAAGTCTTTTAATATCACTCATATTATTTATTCCTCACTTGGGATTCATAAATTTCTTTATAAATTTCACAATTATTCATTAAATAATCATTAGTTCCACTATCTACAATTTTTCCGTGATCCATAACGTAAATTACATCACATCCAGAAAGAGAAGATACTCTTTGAGAGATAATTAATGTAGTTTTATTCATCTCTTTTATATTTGCTCTTACTTCTTTATCAGTTAAATAATCTAATGCAGATGTAGAATCATCTAAAATCAATAATTCAGATTCTTTAATTAAAGATCTAGCAATAGATAATCTTTGTCTTTGACCTCCAGAAAAGTTTCTACCATTTTCTCTAACTGGATGATTAATTCCATCTTCATATGAAGACACAAAATCATAAGCTTTTGATTTTTTTAAAGCTTCGATGACCTCTTCATCACTAGCGTCGCTTTTCCCCATTAAAATATTAGATTTAATAGTTCCATTCATCAAAGAAGCTTTTTGATCAACTAAACTCACTTCATTTCTTAATGATACTAAATCGTAATCTTTAATATCGTGTCCTTTATAAATAATCTCACCTTTACTAGCATCTAAAAATCTTTCAATTAATTTAATAATAGTAGTTTTACCGGCACCAGTTCCTCCGATTACACCAACAGTTTGACCTTTATCGATTTTAAAATTAATATCAGAA
The DNA here is from genome assembly GCA_963619035.1 of Lachnospiraceae bacterium GAM79. GTDB lineage: Bacteria > Bacillota_I > Bacilli_A > RFN20 > CAG-826 > Onthovivens. The sequence continues at coordinate 62,096 of CAVEUC010000007.1, read as the reverse complement.
ACAACATAATTTTCACCACTATAAGATACGCTTACATTTTTTAATTCAATTAAATTATCACCATTTTCAATTTTAATATCTTTAATCGTACCAGTATTTTTAACAGTAGGTTCATAATTTAAAAGATTGTTAATTCTCGTATTAGAAGCAAAACCTTTTGTAAAAGCAACAATCAAATTACAAACGACAATTAAAGCTAATAAGATTTGATTTAAATAAGAAATTAAAGCGACAACATCACCTTTTAATAAAGAAGATTGTGATGGATCGACAGAACCAGTAATAATATAAGAAGACAATAACAAAACACCAATAATCGCAACATTAACAATAAGCATAGTTAAAGGATTAATTAATTCATTAACAAATATTGCAACTTTACTTTCTTTATAATAATTATCAGTTAATACTTTATATTCATCTATTTCTTTATTTTCGTTATTAAAAGCTTTTATAACTCTAATACCATTAATATCATCATTTGCTTTAGTTACAATTTTATCATTCTCTTTTTGAACTTTTAAATATTGCTTACTAGAAATTTTTAAAATTATAAAATAAATAGCAACAACTAAAGGTATAATAGCAAGATAAATTAAAGATATTTTCCAATCGATTAAAGCTGCACAAACTAAAGAACCAACAACCAATACTGGAGCTCTAACTACAAGTCTAATCAAAAGAGCAATAACAGTTTGAATTCTATTAACATCATTAGTTAATATATTCATTAAATTTCCTTTATCTAATTTTTCCAAATCGATAGTAGATAAACTCATTATCTTTCTATAAACTCTATTTCTTAAATCTGTACCACTTCCTTGAGAAGCGATGCTAGCTAAATATTGACATACAAATGTAGTTCCATATCCCGCTAAAGCAAATAAGATCATTAAACATCCAGGAATAATAATATGATTATAATTTCCATATTGAATTGCATTAGCTAATCCAGTATCGACAATATATTTCATCAAAAAAGGAGTAATCAATTCAAAGATTACTTCAATAACTTTAAATACAGGACCTAGAATCATGTATTTCTTAAATTTTTTTGTCGAATCAAACGCTTTTTCCATACTAAAACCCATTAAAAAAACTCTATTTATTATAGAGTTTTTTTTAATTCTTTTCACTAATAATAATTATTTTCTTAATCCTAATTTAGCGATTAATTTAGCATAAGCTTCTCTATCTGTTTTTTCTAAATAAGCAAGAAGAGATTTTCTTTTACCAACTTGGATTAATAAACCACGTCTAGCGATACTGTCTTTATCATTTTTCTTTAAATGTTCTGTTAAAGATTTGATTCTTTCTGTAGCTAAAGCAATTTGAACTTCAACACTTCCAGTATCTACTTTTGATTTACCAAAACTAGCGACGATATCACTTTTTTGTTTTTTGTCTAAAGCCATTGTTTTCTCCTTTCAATAATATTCGCACAAATCAAAGTATTCGTTGGAGTTTCGTAATACTAAGATTGAGTACTTGATAAATATACTAGTTTTATTATTGATTATCAAGAAAAAAATATTAGTGCATTAATATAAAGTTATATAAATAACTATTTAAAAACATATCTAATATTTAATATAATATGAGTATATGACATGGCAAGAAATAACTTTAATCGTATTTTATATTCTATATGCTTTAGTAGCATCTATTGATTGTTATGGATGTTTTAAAGAAAATAGAAAAATTCATTTAATATGTAAATGCATTCCAATGCTTTTATTATCAATTCTCACTTTAATAATTGTTCCTCAAAATTATTTATTATTTTTTGGATTCACATTTGGTTTAATTGGAGATGCTTTAATTTTAATTAAAGGTAATAAAAAAGCATTTTTAGCAGGTGCTTCTTCGTTTTTTATTGGACATATTTTCATGTTCATTTTCTATTTATTATTTATTTATAATTCAAACTCATACAATATCCCTATTTTTATTTATATAGTAGTTCCATCTATAATTATTTTATCAGGACTATTATTTGGATTATTGTTATATAAAAAGATTAAATCAGTATCTATTTTTACTGGTATCTACTATTCGATTTTATTTGTTAATTTATTTATGGTTATAGTTGCTTTAATCTATACAAAATCACTATTATTTATTTTATGTATTGTCGGTTATTTATTCTTTATTGCTAGTGATTTCTTAATTGGAATTAGACAATATAAAGCTAAATTTAAACACCAAAATTTCTATATAATTTCAACTTATTTTGTAGCTCAAATATTAATAAGTTTAGGTTTATTTTTATTATTGATTTTATAATTATTTTTTATTTTTTAAATATTTTCTTGCTCTTATAAAATGTCCATTAGCTAATTCAACAATTCCATAACTTGCATTAATATCAAACATTCCTCCACTGCTTTGGACTAAGCTTCTCATTGAATTATGTTTTGCGGTTTCTATTAAGAAAAATCTATTTTTAATTAAAGTATTTCTTAAATTTTCATCCTTTATTTTATTGATATTTTTAACAGTTCTTACATTTTTTGGTAAAACGCTATTTAATGTTATTTTATTCACAATTCTATAAGTAATTCTGCTCGAAAGTTTTACATCATAATCACATAAAGGGGTTTCTACATCTATCTTTCTAGACTTCTTTTTATATTTTATTTTTCTTCCTAATAATAATTCATATTTTTCATCATCAATATTAAAACAATGCATATTTCTATATGTTTTTTCGATTTCTTCAGGATATGAAGCTTCAACTACTTCTCCTTTTAAATCGATATTTTTACTTAATGACTCATCAAATGAGTTCTTTCCAACTACAATTGAGTACATCCCTTTTTCTAAAATAAAACGATTTAATTTAGCATTAAAATATTTAAAATCTTCTTTATTAATAAATAATTTAATTTCTTTTTCTTCGTGTGGTAATAGATCAACTTTTATAAAATCTACTAGATATTTTTTAACTTTAAAATCCTTAGAATTTTCATTATTTTTTATGTAAATTTGAGCAGATTCTTTACCATAAATTTCGCTATTATTAAATATTTTAAAAGAAACTTCTATATTGTTTTCATGTTCAATCAAAGATAAATCTTTATATATAAAATTAGAATAAGATAATCCGTATCCAAAAGGATATAAAACTTTCTCTTTATTGAATTCAAAATATTTATAACCAACAAAGATACTTTCTTTATATATTTCTTCATGTGTTTTTCCAAAAAGACTATTAAATGGTATGTCTTTTTCTTCTTTAACCCATGTTTCGCATAATTTTCCAGAAGGATTAGATTTTCCGAATAACAAATTATAGCAAGCTTCCCCTCCACCTTCTCCTGGAACATACATATCTAAAATAGCATCTATTTTATTAACTTCAGGAATAATAATTGAAGATCCACCAAATAATACTAATATAATTTTTTTATTTAAATTAACTAATTTTTTAATTAAAGAAATTTGATTTTTCGATATATTTAGATTTTTTCTATCAAAGCCTTCGCTCTCTTTTAAATCAGTTAAACCTCCAAAAAATAAAATAACGTCATGTTTACAAGCTTCTTTTATTGCTGCATTTTCCAATTTTTTATCAATTTTATCTTCTATTTCTTTATACCCTCTTTTAAAAATATAAGATACATTATTATCATCAAAAGCTTTTTTAGGGCTAACAACATATCTAGGTTTAATTAAACTACTACCAGCACCTTGATATCTCATTTTAGAAAATAAATCTCCAATAACTAACACTTTACTATCTTTATTTAATGGAAGAATATTGTTTTCATTCTTTAATAAAACTACACTCTCTTCAGCACATTCAACCGCTAAATCATAGTGTTTTTTAAGTAAATCATCTATATTTTCTTTTATGATATTTTTATTTTGATGTTTATTTACTAAATTTAATACATTCCTAACAGCTTTATCTAAATCTTCAACATTTAAAGTTTTATTTTCTATAGCTTCTTTTAAAAGCTTAGAATTATATTTAATTTGTCCAGGCATATCTAAGTCGATTCCACACTTAATACCTTCAACACGGTTTTTAGTTGCGCCCCAATCGGTCATTACTAATCCTTTAAAATTAAATGTATCTCTAAGCATTTCATTATTTAAAAAATTATTTTCACTACATTGCTTATCATTTACGACGTTATATCCGCACATAATAGCATCAGGATCACTATTTTTAATAGCGATTTCAAAACCTTTTAAATAAGTTTCTCTTAAAGCTCTAATATCACAAATCGAATTTGAAGTATATCGATAATTTTCACTATTATTTAATGCGTAATGTTTTAAACAAGCTCCAACTTTTTTTGATTTTAAACCATTAACAAAATTAGATGCCATTATTCCGCTTAAATATGGATCTTCACTATAATATTCAAAATTCCTTCCACATCTAGGATTTCTTTTTATATTCATTCCAGGAGCTAAAAGAAGATCAACATCATAATAATTACATTCTTTACCTATCGCTTCTCCAATTTTATAAGCTATATTTTTATTAAAAGAATTTGCGACATTACAAGGTGCAATAAAAGCAGTAGATTCATATGAATTTCCTAGTCCTAAAGCACCATCACCATCATCCTTCTTTTTCCTTAACCCTAATGGACCATCTGTTAAATAAATCGATGGAATATTTAATCTAGGAATTGCTGTTGTATTCCAAGATTGATATCCTTCAACTAAGCTAATTTTTTCATCAATTGTTAATTCTTTTAATAATTTGTCGATATTTTCCATGTTTAAAACCTTTTTTATTTATTATAACTAATTAATATGTCTAATTAAATGATTTATTCAACGATATAAATTTATTTATATCGTTATTATTTTCTAAATATTTGTTATAATATTTGTCCGGAGAAAAAATTTATGATCGAATGCAAACCTTACTTACCAAATGATGAATACTACAATCCAGCCATGATTGTAGATTTTTATGAATTCTCAATGGCTAACTCTCTATTTTTAAATGGTATGAAAGATAAGGTTCTTGTTTTTGATATGTTTTTTAGAAAAAATCCTGATAATTTAGGATATTCAATTATTGCAGGACAAGAAAAATTAACTAAATTTTTATTAAACTATCACTTTAATGATGAAGATATCCAATATTTAAGATATAAAGGGATGAGTGAAGAATTTCTTAATTACTTATCAACATACAAATGGAATGGATCTATGTACGCCTTAAAAGAAGGGTGTGTAGGTTATCCTCAAATACCAATTATAAGAATAGAATGTGATATGGTTGGAGCAATTTTAATTGAAACTTATTTATTACAAACAATAAACTTTGCTTCATTAATTGCAACAAAGGCTACTAGAATTAGCGGATTATCAACTCATAAAAATAGAAATATTTTAGAATTTGGAGCTAGAAGGGCTCAAGGAGAATCTGCTTCTATATTTGGAGCATATGCTTCCATTTTAGGTGGTTGTATCGCTACTGCTAATTGTTTAGCTGAAATGAACTATGGAAGTGAAGTAAAAGCTACAGGAACTGTAGCTCATTCTTATATTGAATTTTTCCCAACAGAATACGATGCTTTTTTAGCTTACGCAAATACTTATCCTGATAATGTTTCATTATTATTAGATACTTATAACGTCTTTGAATCAGGTTTACCAAATTTAATAAAAATCGATGATTATTTAATAAAAAAATATCCTAACGATTTAAATAAAAGAGTTAAATCCGCAAGAATCGATTCAGGGGATTTATCTAGATATTATAAAAGATTAAGGAAAGCATTAGATAAAGCTGGAAAAACATATATTAAACTCGTTGCATCAAATTCTTTAGATGAAAAGAAGATTGAAAATATGGAAATATATGAAGATGCTAAATTTGATTTTTATGGTGTTGGAGAAAACTTAATTACTAGTGCTTCTGATCCGGTTTTTAGTGGTGTTTATAAACTTGTTGCAGTAAAAAATGAAGACGGAACTTACACTCCTAAAATGAAATGTTCCGATTCTAAAACTAAAGCTATCATTCCTGGAAAATTAACAGTTTATAGAGTTTATGATGAAGATGATAAAGCACAATGTGACATCATTGCTTTAGATGAAGAGATTATAGAAGAAAATAAACCAATTAAAATTTACAACTTTAACCCTGATGACTTTCATAAATTTAGAATTATAACTCCTAAAAAAATCGAAAAACTTCTCATTCCATACATTGAAAACGGTAAATTAGTATATGAAATGCCTACTATTTCTGAAAGAAAAGAGTATGTAAAAGAACAACTTGAAAAACATACATGGGAATCTGAACTAAGACTTGAGATGCCTCATGTTCATTATGTCGATTTAACCGAAAAAGTTTATAACTTAAGAGAAACGCTTTATGAAGAATTGCACGGAGGAAAATTAGTTGATTAACGCTCTATTTTTTGGTGGAGCATTTAATCCTCCTACTATCGCCCATGTTCAATTAGCTAAATACGCGATGGAACAAATAAACTTTGATAAAGTCATTTTTTGTCCAACAAAAAGTAAGTATATTTTAAATACTGAACGTAAAGACTTTAGTTTTGATGAAGAAACTAGATTAAAAATGTTAAATGATGTTGCTAAGAATAATTCTTTTATGATTGTTAGTGATATTGAAATTAAAGAAAAAGAACAATCAAGGACTTATTTTACTTTAAAAAAACTCAAAAATGAGGGTTATAATTTAAAATTATTAATTGGAAGTGATTGGCTAAACAAATTAACTACTGATTGGATGTATGTTGAAGAAATTGCTAAAGAATTTGGAATTGTGGTATTAAAAAGAAATAATGATAATGTTGAAGAATTGTTTAATACTATTCCACTGCTCATAAAGATTAAAAAATATGTGACTATTATCGATTCACCAACTGATTTTAAATTTATTTCTTCAAATAATATAAGAACATTACTTAAAAATTATGACTTAAATATTGATGAAATAAATGCTAATTTACCACCTGAATTACATAATTTAAAAAAATATATCAAAGGAGATTTATATGAAAAATAGATTTATAAAAGTTGCTTCTTGTGTTCCTAATTTAAAAATAGCAGATGTTGATTTTAACACTGATGAGATAATTAAAATTACTAAAAACAATACTGATTGTTCTATTATCGTTTTTCCTGAACTTTCATTAACAGGATATACACTTGGAGATTTATTTTTTCAAAATTCTATATTAGATAAAGTTAACGAAAATTTAAATAAACTTAAAAAAGAAAGTTCTATTTCTTTTAAAGATACTTTAATTGCTGTTGGTGCTCCTATTATGTTTAATAATAAACTATACAATTGTGGAATTTTTATTGAAAACGGAAAAATTTTAGGAGCTGTACCAAAAAGTTACATTCCTAATTATCAAGAATTTTATGAAAATAGATGGTTTTCAAGTGGTAAAGATATCGAAGTATCATCAATTTGTATAAATAACGAAAAAATACCATTTGGAACAAACTTAATATTTAAAGATGATAATAACGATGCTCAAATCGCATGCGAAATATGTGAAGACCTTTTTGTGCCTAATAAACCTTCAATTAGACATGCTTTAAATGGGGCAAATATTATATGTAATTTAAGCGCATCTCCTGAAAATATATTAAAGAGCAATTATAGAAAGAATCTTATTTTATCTCATTCTTCTAACATATATTCTACATACATTTATTCAAGTTCAGGATATGATGAATCCAGTACTGATTTAGTATTTAGTGGGCATTCTATTATCGCTAATAACGGTAAGCTTTTATCTGAATCAATCTTTGAAACAAACACAATAAATAAAGCTATTATTGATTTAGATAAAACAATTTATAATAGAGTACACCAATCAACTTTTACTAATGAACATGACAACTATTGTTATATCGATACAACAATAAAATCTATAGGAAATACATATGATTTTGATTGCAATTTAATTTTAAATTACTTAAAAGAATCAAATTATTCAATATCTCAAAATCCATTTTTACCAACTGATGAAGAAGATAAAAATACTAGATTTAAAGAAATAATGAATATTCAAGTAAGAGGATTATTAACTAGGTTACATAATTCTAATATTAAAAATATTGTTATCGGAGTAAGTGGAGGGTTAGATTCTACTCTTGCTCTTTTAGTAGCATATGAAGCTAAAAAGAGAGATAATTCAATTAATATTTTCGCTATCACTATGCCAAAAAAGGGAAATACCTCTTCTTTAACATTAAATAATTCAATAAAATTAATTGAATCTTTGTCTTTAAAACCAATGATAATTTCTATTGAAAACACATTGATTTCCCACTTAAATGATATTGATCACGAAGATAAATATTTAAACAGTAAAGATACAACTTACGAAAATGCTCAAGCTCGAATTAGAACATTAATTCTTATGGATTACGCAAACAAGGAGAATGGTATTGTTTTAGGAACTGGGGATTTAAGCGAACTTGCATTAGGGTGGTGTACTTATAACGGTGACCATATGTCAATGTATAATGTAAATTCTTCAATTCCAAAAACTTTAATTAAATATATTGTTGAATACTACGCTTTACACACACAAAATAGCACTTTAAAAGATACTTTATTATCTATAATAAACACCCCAATTTCTCCAGAATTAACACCATCAAATAACGATAAAATTAATCAAAAGACTGAGGATTTAATAGGGAATTACAATATAAACGATTTTATATTATACTATTACTTAAGATATGGATACTCTCCTAAAAAAATATATGTTTTATTATCGTTAGCTTATCCAGATTTAACTAAAGAAGAAATTAAAAACTATTTAAAAAGATTTTATAGTAGATTCTTTTCTCAAGCTTTTAAACGTAGCGTAATGGTTGATGGAGCTAAAGTTGGAACTATCTCTTTATCTCCTAGAGGAGATTATAGAATGCCTAGCGACGCTCAAGCTACATTATTTATTAAAGAAGTCGAATCAATTTAACATGAATTATTTTTATTTTATTAGACATGGTGAAACAATCGCTAATTCTATTAATTTAGTACAAGGAAGATCGGATTATCCTCTTACTGAAAAAGGTAAAGAAACAACATTAATTACTGCTAAAAATTTAAAAGATTTAAATTTTGATTTAATATATTCTTCACCACTTTCTAGAGCGTTAGAAACAGCAAATATAATAAAAGATACCTTAAAATTAAATTTAGATATTAAAATTGATTCTAGACTAATCGAAAGATGTTTTGGTGTTTTAGAAGGAAAAGATTTTTCTATTGCTAGACCATTTTTTGTAAATAATAAAGAAAATGAAGTTAACGGATTAGAAACAACCGAAGAAGTCTATATTAGAGTTAAAGAATTTTTAGACGAAATAAATCAAAAATATGATAATAAAAATATATTATTAATAACTCACTCTAATACAATTTCATGTTTATTAAGAACTTTAGATACTTCAATTCCATCAACTTTTAGAGTACCAAACTCTTCATTAACTTTAATTAAATGTGATAATGATAACAATATTATTATTGAATACATAGGAAAAACTTTTTAATTTTTTATTTCAATTTTATTATTATTTCTTGCTTCTAAAACTGTAAATAATATTCCAAAAATACTAATTATTCCTTGTGAAATTGGAGTAGATAACCATATTCCATCCGTAGACATAAATAATGGGAATGTAAATGTTATTACTGTTGCTATAATTATTTCTCCATAAACTAATATAAAAGCATATAAATTCTTTTCTTTTGCGTATAAATATGAAGTTGAACTTTTAATAATTGATACTCCGACGCTACTACTTCCCATGATGATTAAACATCTATAAAAAATTTCTTTGGTCTCATTAGATAATCCGAATATATTTCCTAACGGAATATAAGCTAATTCAACAATTAAAGTTGCGATAATTCCAACGACAAAACATATAGTTTTTGATAAAAATAAAGTATTTAATTCATCTTTTTTATTGTTTTCTCCATAATAAAAAGAATATAAAGGTTGCGAACCATCTCCTATACCTTGTACAATTCTCATGATAATAAATGTTATATAACTAACTGCTGTATAAGCTGCAACAGCTTCGCTACCTCCATAAATTTTAGCTTCAAAATTAACAAACATAAGCAATAAATTTGGAGCAAAAAATAATCCAAATGGAGATATAGCATTTTTCAAAATATTACCAATTAATTTAAATGAAAATTTAATAATAGGTCTATTCTTTTTAAACATTAAAACAATCCAACACATCATTGATGTTATAAATTGAGATACAAGAGTTCCTATTGCTGCTCCAGCTAAAGACATGTTGATAACATAAATTAAACAGTAATCTAATATTAAATTGGCTATAAAGCCACATGACATTGAAATCATCGTATATAAATTGTATTTATAATTTCTCAATAAACATACTAAACCTTGACCAAAAACTTGGAAAATAGTTCCATATAAAATTATAGAAATATATTGATCAGCTAAATCTAATTCTTCTCCAGAAGCTTTAAAAAGAATTAATATATCTCTTTTAAAAGGAAATATAAAAGCAAAAATTAATATAGAAAAAATGAGTAAAAGAATATATGTATTAAATAAAATTCTTTTTTCTTTTTCTTTATCGTTTTGTCCGTTTGCAATAGATATAGCAATACTTCCACCCATTCCGATTCCAAATCCAATAGCTTGAATAAACGCAGTAATTGGCCAAGCAAAATTGATACTAGATAAGCCAATATCTCCAATTTTATTTCCAATAAATAATCCATCAACTATAGAAAAAGTACCTAAAACTACACTCGAAATTATTGCAGGAATTACAGAATTAAAATATTTTTTTAAAAATTCTTTACTCATTTTTTTCATAATAAAAACTTCTCTTATGATTCTTTAATTAAAAAATATATGATTTATCAACTCTTTTTAAAATTGATTAATATCCGTAAGCACCAAGTGGCCCTAAACTATAACTAAACAAAGAATTATTTATTTTATAAATATCGTAATTTTTTTGATCGATATAGAAATTAACAATCGAGTCTAATAAGTTAGATTCTACTAAGTTATAACCACAGCTTTGTAATAATTTAATAGTATTATTTTTATCTAATTTCATTGCGATAGCAAATGCTAAACATACTGTTTTAGAAGGAATAAAGGTAGGGTTTGTAACTAATTCTTGGAATAATTTTCTTGATAAATTACCATCTGAAATTAATTTTTCATCACTAGTTTTTGTTTCATCTTGATATTTTCTAACTGTTTCAACAAATTCTAAATTATCCTTAGCTACAGTTAAATCTTTATGTTCTAATTTACTTGAATATGTACTAGTAATAAATTTTGTTAGTTTTTCTTGTAAATCATCATCGACAGTAGTTGGGAAATTCTTATACATTACAAGATAAATATTATTTTCAGGATGTGTTTTTAAATATTCCATTATAACTTTAAATGCAACTTGGTATGCATCTTTTAAAGGATAATTGAATTCACCACTTAATAAAGGAAAAGCGATTGAATGTAAATTTTCTTCATCTAAAATTTGAAAACATTTTTTATATGCTGAAATTAGTAATTTTTCTTCACCATGTTTTCCATTCATGTAAATTGGAGCGACAGCGTGAATAATGATTTTGCAATTTGTCAAATTAAAACTAGGAGTCTTAACAGCATCTCCAACATTACAAGTACCAATTTGTTTACATGCAGCAGCTAATTCTTTATCTCCAGCTTTATGAAAAATCGCTCTACCAACACCTTCAACCATTTTTAAATTGACATTGCTAGCATTGACTATAGCATCAACATTCATCGTTACTAAATCACCTTTTAAAACATAAAATGGCATAACTATCTCCTTTACTTTTTAAATTTTATCAAAAAATTATATATATTTACAACAAAACAACTAAATAAGCTCAAATTTTCTTAAAGTTTTATATATACCATCATCATTTATATCTTCACAAACATAATAAGCAACTTTTTTAAGTTCCTCTTTCCCATTTCCTACGCAAATTCCGTATTTTACAGCATTAAACATATCAATATCGTTAGTGTCATCTCCAAAAGCCATAGCTTCATCTTTTGAAAACCCATAATAATTTAAAATTGCATCAACACCTTCTTTTTTAATAAAAGGTTTAATTGATATTTCACTAGTAACATCAAAAAATCTATTTAATGTAATACTAGGAAATTTCGCTTTTACTTTTTCATCAAATGTTGAATCAGAAAAATAAGTAATTCTTAATAGTTGTTCACCATTATATTCTTTAATATCTAATGTTCTAGGTTCATCAAATGTATTATAAAATTTATTTACGTTTCCTAATTCAAATGTTTTACCAAATGTCTTTTTTAATGATGTAATTCCATAACTTATCTTATTTTCTTCTAAGAAATTAATAATTTCATTTTGTAATTCTTTAGGTAAATAATGAGCATATAATTCTTTATTATCAGCAATTGCTGCTCCACCGTTACTAACGACAAATCCATCAAAATTCAATGTACATAATATCTCTTTTTCCATTAAAGAGTAATAACTTCTACCTGTATTAATAATTATCTTAATACCATTTTTCTTTAATTCTTTTATACCTTTTAAAGTCGATTCATTAATAGAATGACTTCTATGATCAAATATCGTCCAATCAAAATCAAAAAATACAATCTTTATACTCATGTTTAATATTTTAGACATAAAATATACTTTATACAAATTATATTAGTATTAAAAAAAGAGGCCGAAGCCTCTAATTTTAATTTTAGTAATAAGATTAATTATTTTCCTTTTTTACTAAATAATGGAGCAACAGCAACTACTAAACCAGCAACGATTGCAAAAATTCCAGCGAATACTGTACAAGCACCGATTGAGTATTTAACACTAGCACCAACTGAAATAGTTCCACTACCAGCAGTAGCAGTTCCACTTGCAGCATTTCCTAAGAAAAATACTAAAACACCAGCAGCAACAAATAATAATGCAGGTACAAAATTAAGGAATTTAATTTTTTTAGCTTTTAATAAGTCTAATGCAATTAAGAATAATGTGCAAACAACTGCTACACCTAAAATAACTAAGATTGCAATACCTAATCCCTTAAAATTATTTCCGTAACCTTTTTCGCCTAAACCTTTATAAAAGCTTAAAGATTCGAAATCTTCAACTAATGTCCAATCAGTTGATAATGTTGCGATACTAGCTTTTGTATAAGCTTTACCGAAAACTGGTCCTAAGAGGAATAAATAAACGACTGCACCTAATAAAGCGCTACATCCATTAATTATGGTTCCTAAAAATTTTTTCATATTTTTTCCTTTCCTTTCATTAATAATATATCAAATTAAAAACTGTATTTAAATATAAAAAATGAACTAGATAGAGATATTAAACTTATACCTCTAAATAGTTCATTAATTATTTTATAAAAGATTTGTTAATAATTCTTTATATGATACTGGATCTAATGAAGCTCCACCAACTAAAGCACCATCGACATCTTTTTGAAGCAAATATTCTTTAATGTTATTTGGTTTAACACTTCCACCATAAAGAATTCTAATTCTGTTACTAACTTTAACATTATATAACTCTTTAATAACATTTCTAATATATTTACAAATATCTTCAGCGATTTCTTTTGATGCACTCTTTCCTGTTCCGATTGCCCAAATAGGTTCGTAAGCAATAACAACTTTAGCAGCATCTTCTTCGCTTACGCCTTTAAAACCAGTTACGATTTGTTCTTTAACAAATTCTTTAGTTTTATTAGCTTCATAAGTTTCTAAAGATTCACCACAGCAATAGACTGGGACCATATCATTCTTTAATAAAGCTAAGATTTTTAAATTACATTTTTCACTAGTTTCATTATCGTAACCTCTTCTTTCAGAATGTCCGATAATACACCAAGAAATGTCTAAATCTTTTAACATAGGAATTGAAATTTCACCAGTATAAGCACCTTTATCAAGGTAATGGCAATTTTCAGCACCGACAATTAAAGAATTTTTTAAGATTTTTTTAACAGGAGCTAAATCGACACTAGGTACACAAACACCCATATCGATCTTGTTACTTTTAGCAAGTTTTCCTAATTCTTTTGCACTTTTAGCAAATTCACAAGCTTCAGTAACTGTCTTGTTCATTTTCCAGTTACCTAATAATAATTTTCTTCTCATAAAACTATCCTATAACATCGATTCCAGGAAGATGCCCATCATTTTCGATCATTTCTAATGATGCTCCTCCACCTGTAGAAACGTGTGAAAATTTATCTGCATAGCCAAATTCTTTAGCAGCAGCAGCACTATCTCCACCACCAATAACACTAAAGCAATCTTTATTTTCTGTAATAGCTTTACAAACAGCTTTTGTACCTGCTTGATATTCAGGTTTTTCAAAAACACCGACAGGACCATTCCAGAAAATTAATTTTGCTGAAGCGATATATTTTTTATAAACTTCAACTGATTTTGGACCGACATCAAGACCTTCAAATCCATCAGGAATTTCAACATTTTTTGCACCTTCTTCGATGTTAGTATCAACAACTTTAACTTCTGTAGGATTATCGAAATCATTAGCACATTTGCAATCTACAGGAAGGACGATCTTTCCACTAGCATAACATTTTCTAGCATAATCAAGTTGATCGTCTTCTACTGGAGAATTACCAACGCTCATACCTAAAGCTTTCTTAAATGTATAAGTCATAGCTCCACCAATTAAAATTTTATCGCATTTCTTTAATAAAGATTCGATAACTTTAATTTTATCTGAAACTTTGAAACCACCTAAAATAGCGATATATGGATGGACATCACCACTTACACAAGCTCCAAGATTCTTAACTTCTTTTTCCATTAAGAAACCTAAAGCAACTGGTTTTCCTTCAGCTTTTAAAGCTTCTGGTACACCATAAGTTGAAGCGTGAGCTCTATGAGCACTTCCGAAAGCATCCATTACAAAGCCATCAACATAACTTGCCCACTCTTTACTTAATTCAGGATTATTCTTAGATTCACCTTTTTCATAACGTGTATTTTGAACAAGTAAAACTTCTTTTTCTTTTAAACCAGCAATAGCAGTTTTTAATTCTTCACCATGTGTAGCATTTACAAATTTTACTGTGTATCCTGCTAATAATTCTTTTAAACGAGGATAAACATATTCCATGTTGTTCTTTTTCTTTTCAGCTTCGATTTCAGCATCGTCAACTTTTCCCCATTTAATTTTTCCAAGGTGTGACATTAAAACTAAGCTAGCACCTTTTTCAAGAAGGTATTTAATTGTAGGTAAAGCTTGGATAATTCTATTATCATCTCTAATTTGTTCACCTTTTAAAGGAACGTTAAAATCAACTCTAACTAATATTTTTTTACCTTCAATGTTAGTTAAATTTTCAATTGTATTCATATTATTCTCCTTTATTTAGATAGAAAAAGGCCTAGAAAAAGGCCTTTTTCATAATTTAAACTACTTTAATTCAGCAAAGTATTTGATTGTACGAACCATTTGGCTTGTATATGAATTTTCATTATCATACCAAGAAACGACTTGGACGTGATATGTATCTTCATCAATTTTTGAAACCATAGTTTGTGTAGCATCAAATAATGAACCTTGAGTAATTCCGATAATATCTGATGAAACTAATGGTTCTTCAGTATATCCGAATGATGGAGTTGTATGTTCTTTCATATAAGCATTGACAACTTCTGGAGTTAAATCTTTTCCTTTAACGACAGCAACTAAAATAGTTGTTGAACCTGTCTTAACAGGAACTCTTTGTGCACTTCCGATTAATTTTCCGTTTAATTCAGGAATTACAAGTCCGATAGCTTTAGCAGCACCAGTTGAGTTAGGAACGATGTTTTCAGCAGCTGCTCTAGCTCTTCTTAAATCGCCTTTTCTATGAGGTCCATCAAGAACCATTTGATCACCAGTATAAGCGTGAACTGTTGTCATGATACCACTGACGATTGGAGCAAGGTTATTTAAATTGTAAGCCATTGGAGCTAAACAGTTTGTTGTACAGCTAGCTGCAGAAATGATTGTATCGCTAGCGCTTAATGTTTTTTCATTAACACCATAAACGATTGTAGGTAAATCTTTTCCAGCTGGAGCGCTGATAACAACTTTCTTAGCACCTGCATTGATGTGAGCCATAGCTTTTTCTTTGCTTGTGTAGAAACCTGTACATTCAAGAACTACATCAACACCAAGTTTTCCCCAAGGGCAGTTATTTGCATCCTTTTCTTTATAAATTTTGATTTCTTCACCGTCGACGACGATTGAATCTTCTTTAGCTTCAACTTTATCAGCAAGAGCATATCTGCCTTGAGCTGAATCATACTTTAAAAGGTGAGCTAACATTTTTGGATCTGTTAAATCGTTAATAGCAACGACTTCATATCCTTTCGCTCTAAACATTTGTCTAAATGCAAGACGACCGATTCTTCCGAATCCATTAATTGCGACTTTTATAGCCATAATTTTTAATTTCCTCCTTAAGAAATTTAACAAAATTATTATATAATTTTAATGATTTTAATTAAAGAGAAATAATTAAAAAATTAATAAAAAATTGAAAAAATATTCAAAAATATATAAAAAAATGTGAAATAAAATATTTTTACTGAATCTATAAAAGTAAGTTTTATAACTAAATTTTAAGAAAAAAGTATTTTTATACTGATTATACTATTTAGTGTCTTATCTTATATCAGTTTGTCTTTTAAATAAGATTTTAATATAATAAAAATATGATAAATATAAATAAAAGAGAATGTACAAAATACAATATTCAAAAAGCTTTTTGCGATCTATTAAAAGATAAAAACAATTATAAAGAAGTTTCTTTAAATGAAATTGTTGAAAAAGCCAATATAACTAAAACTACATTTTATAGATATTACGAAAACATTGATAACCTTATAAATGATTTAATTTTTGAACTCAATGATATGGTAATAAAAGAAATAGAACAGATGTTTATAGATAGTCCTTTGGATTACACAAACTATTTAAATACAATTGAATTAAATTTAACTAATAAAGAATCATTATTTTTACCTACAATTAGAAGTTTTAATTCTTCAAACTATGTGGATTTTTTTAAAACTAAATTTATTAACGAAATCATAGCTCTTTTTAATAAATATTCTAAAAATAAATATGGAAAAGATACACTTATTCAAATGCTATCACTATTTTTAGGTGCTACTGATTTAATTGTAGCTCAATATAAAAACGATAATTATTTTACAACAAAAGAAATATTTGTAGAAGTTAACAATAATCTTAAGAAAATATTTAAAAAATAGCATTTATTTTTATTTTTATAAAAATGATTTAATGATATAATTTTAATGCTATATATTTAATAAATATATAAGCGCATAAAAATGACTTGTTAAAATGTCTTTTTAATGATATATTTTTTATTACTTGTTATGAGGTTTTATTTATGAAAGAATTTTGGAAAAAATTTGCTTCACCATTTGTAGCTGTCGGTAGATGGGTTAAGGATACAGCTTGGGTACAACCATTATTAATTGTCGGTGTCATCTTCGGTATCATCTTCTCCATCCCTTCGATTTCAAAAGCTATTCAAGAAGCTACAGCAGAAACAGATATTGAATGGTATGCTTTAAAACAATTATCACTCGATGGAACTGCTGATAAAAATAGCGCAGCTGATACATTCTTTGAAGATTATGTTAAAGCTCAAGAATATTGGTCAGAAAATAATCACGACGAAGCAAGAAACGTCATGAAAAAATATTCAAACGAAGATAGATTCATTCTCTTCTTTGTTCAATCAGATTGCTCAACTTGTGAAGATACTCAAGAAGCTGCAGAATATTTAGTTGATAACTGGGATGCTTTAATTAATAACGAAACATCTGCTACTTATATGGGATTCTCATATCAATCAATTATTTGTGATCAAGTAGTTGAAAATAACGAACAATACGAAACAAGAAAACCATTTGAATATTTATATGGTAACAGTAATTATTATCAATTCATCTACGATGCTAATACAGCAGGAACAAAATCAAACTATTATAGATTTGGTACAGAGAGCTCAACAATTAAATCTAACTTAGAAAACTTAGTTAAATTAGACGAAGCTTCACAAACATTCTCTTCAAATTTCCAAACTCCTATGATCGTCGAAATCAACTTAACTGAAGATAATAAATCAGAATATATCATCTCAAATATCTTATATAAATTAATTGGTGATGATGTTTACGAAAGAAGCGAATTCTTAGTAAAACTTTGGAAAAGAAAAGACGTTTTCTCAGATACAGGAAAATAATCTAAATTAAATAAAAGACACAATTTAATTTGTGTCTTTTTTTATTACCATTTATTAAATACTTTTTCTGCAAAACCAACTAGATTATCAATATAATATGTTTTATTATCCACTGTTATCGTTCCATTAAAAGTTCCAAAAACTTGATGCTGTAAAGACCTAATAATAAGAATATTAGAATCACTAAATCTATCTAAAATAGGAGTAAAAGTTAAATCAATATCTTTAGATTTACTATATATCTTCCGTTCTTTTAAATATTCTTCTTTTCCATTATTATTCTTAGGGATATCAAAATATACATCATCTAATTTATAAGCTCTTTTATTAACAAAAAACATATTTTCACTAGCTTGAGAAGTATCTCCAAATCCATAACCTAGATTAAAACCTATTTCTTTACCACCACTAATTCCATTTAAACTAGACCAGTACCAAGTATTTTTATAAGTCCAAACCCCTCTTCCCCAATCTAAAACACCATACATATTCTTAATTTCATAATTTTCATTTCCAAATTTAATATATCCATTAGCTTTTAATAAATTACATTTTTGATTGTAATAAAAATGTTTAGCCTTTAAAAAAGGTGTAGCTATAACCATAGATTCATTATTTGTAACCTTAATATTTATATCACATTCTAAATCTTTATTTTTATATATTTTTTTAACAAATACTTTAATATGTCTTTTCCCATTATCATTATAAAATTCTAATTTAAATTTATTATTTCCATAACTTACATCACCATCTTCACTGCTACTAGGAAGATTAACTTTACCTAAACTCATAAAACCCATCTTAGATTTAGTAATATTAAATTTAGTTTTAAAATTTAAAAAAGATACACTTCCTAAAGACATATAACCATTATCAGCAATAGTAAATGCGAACCCAAATTCATTATTACCAAAATAGTAATAATCCCATTCTTTAATCTTTAATTTAGAAGTTTTAATGGCTTCTCGTGAATAATTTTTAACTAAACTTGTAGAATAACCTGCTTCAGTCAAATTACCGTTATAATCGAGTAACGGACCTTTATTTAATTTATTTTGCATATTTTATTTCCTTATATTTATATTATACATAATTAAGTATAAAGAAACATAAAATTAGCAATAAAAAAAGATCAATATGCATTGATCTAGTTTTAATTAATTGGTGCCTTCTATCGGAATCGAACCAACAACCTACTGATTACAAATCAGTTGCTCTGCCAATTGAGCTAAGAAGGCATTTCTTATGGTGGGCGCTATAAGGATCGGACTTATGACCTCTTCCGTGTGAAGGAAGCGCTCTCCCACTGAGCTAAGCGCCCTATGTAGGAACACTTACACATCTTTATCTTATTTGGTGGGCCTTAATAGACTTGAACTATCGACCTCACCCTTATCAGGGGTGCGCTCTAACCAGCTGAGCTAAAGGCCCAAATTTGATGTGCTTTAATAATATAAATAAAATCGCCTATAAAATCAAGAGTTTTTTTAAAAACATTAATTTTGAAAGGCACAATTTTGTGCCTTTCATAAATTTCATTAACGTTTTGAGAATTGACTTGCTTTTCTAGCTTTCTTAAGACCGTATTTCTTTCTTTCTTTAGATCTTGAATTACGTGTTAATAAGCCGTTAGCTTTTAATGTAGCTCTATCTTCGTGAGCTTCAAGAAGTGCACGAGCAATACCAAGTCTAACTGCTCCTGCTTGTCCGCTATAACCACCACCTAAAACTTCAATTTTAGCATCGTATTTTTCTTCTGCTCCTAAAACTTGAAGAGGTTGTTTTAAATCTAATACTAATGTAGCCATTGGGAAATATGTATTTACATCAAGGCCATTAACTTCGATTTTACCTGTACCAGGATAAAGTCTGACTTTAGCAACGCTAGTTTTTCTTCTTCCTGTTCCGTAATATACTTTACTTGTAGCCATTATTTATCACCTCCTAACTTTTTAAAAGTTAATACTTCTGGTTTTTGAGCTTCGTGATTATGTTTTTCACCTTTATAAACAAATAACTTTTTAGACATAGCTCTTCCAAGTCTTCCTTTTGGTAACATACCCCAAACTGCTCTTTCCATAAGTTCTTCTGGATAATTTTCAAGCATTTCTTTTAATGTTCTTACTCTCATACCACCGTTATATCCGCTAACGTTATAATATTTTTTGTTAGTCATAATATTATTTCCGCTTACTGATACTTTTTCGCAGTTGATAACGATAATGAAATCACCACAATCTTGGTTTGGAGTCCAAGATGGTTTTTCTTTACCCATTAAGTAAGTAGCAATTTCGCTTGCTAATCTTCCAAGAGGTTTATTTGTTGCATCAACAACATACCACTTACGAACAATTTCTTCTTTCTTTAAATTTGTAGTTTCTCTATTCATACAATCAATTTCCTTTCTTAAATTTCATCTTACCGGGACAAAAATCACTTTTAGAAATCGTGTCTTTAAAAGTATATTCTTTTAGAATATATATGTCAATTATTTTGTTATCAATTAATAGTCTAAATCGACTATCTAAATTATCTTAAAAACTTAATTTCACCACTTGTACAAAGACAAATGATATCAATAATACAAAACACGATATAAAGAGGACCAATGCAAGCTAAAATCGCACCAACTAAAGCTAAATAATTTTTATCTAATTTATGACTAACACAGTCATCAACAAATAAAAATACTCTAGAAACAATGCTACCTGAACAAAAAATTGTTAATAAAATTTTAGCCCATAATGGGAATCTATTTTGATAAAAAGTATAAATCATAATTATTTAACCTCAATTAATTCGTAATCTAAAGAACCTGCATTTAAAAGTTCACTATCTTTTAAAATTAAATCACCTTTTCTAGAATAAACTCTCTCTAAGAAATGTTCTTTCCCAGGATCGTTGGAGTTAATTACTAAATCTAAACATGCTTTATCGATACTAACTGGATCTAAAGAAGCTAAAATTCCAATATCTTTTAAACATGGATCTTCAGCAACTGCACAACAATCACAATCGACGCTCATGTTTTTCATAACATTAATATAAGCGACTCTACCTTTAAACAAATTATTTACTGAACTTGCTGCATCAGCCATAGATTGAATAAATTTAGTTTGTTCTGTAGCCCAAAAATTACCTTCAGTAACTCCAGCTCCATGAATATATTTTTTCCCGTAACTAGAAGCGCAACCAATTGAAAGTTGTTTTAATGCTCCACCAAATCCACCCATTGGATGACCTTTAAAATGCGATAAAACAAGCATTGAATCATAGTTTGATAAATGTTTTCCAACATAATCTTTTTTAATAGCTACACCATTAGGAATATCTAATACTAAATCATCACCTTCGCTATCTAGAATATCGACATTAAAATTAGTGCTCCATTCGTGTTTTTTCATCAATTCTTTATGTTTTTCTAAAGTATCTCTAGCACCATCATAAGCTGTATTACACTCAACTAAAGTACCGTTAAGTTTTTCTATAATAGGTTTAAAAAATTCAGGTTTCAAATAGTTTTGATTTCCATCTTCTCCACTATGAAATTTAATAGCTACTTTTCCTTTAAGTTCAATGCCTAAAGCTTCATAAATTTTTACGATATTTGAAGGTGTAATTTCTTTAATAAAATAAACTTTACTTTTACTCATTTTATAAACCTTTTTCCTTTAAGAATTCTTTAAAATCATCTTTTAAATCATCACGAGATAAAGCTACATCAACAATAGCTTTTAAATAACCTAATTTATCACCACAATCATATCTTTTTCCAATAAAATCATAATAGTAAACTGGTTCATCTTTCATTAATAAAGCGATAGCATCAGTAAGTTGAATTTCTCCACCTTTTCCTTTTGGAGTCTTTTCTAAATATTCAAAAATTTTGCTTGTAAAAACCCATTTGCCTAAAGAAGCTAAATCGCTTGTAGCTTCTTCGATTTTTGGTTTTTCTACGATATTCTTTAATTCATATAATCTATCAGACAATGCTCTTTTAATATCCATACAACCATATTTATTAATTTGATCATGAGCTACTTTTTGTCCACCGACTAAAGTATAACCACCGCATTCTTTAAATGCGTCAATAAGTTGTTTATCTGGAGCAACATCAGTATATGTGCAAATATCATCTCCACAACATACAATAAAATTGTTATCTTTAATAACGTCTTTTGCTTGTAAAACTGCATGTCCTAAACCTAATAATTCAGTTTGAGGGACAAAATAAAAATTAGCTTTATGAGAAACTTTATGAATTAATTCAGCATATTTTTCTTTACCTTTACTGATCAATTCTTTTTCATAAGCATCATCTTTTTTATAATATCTTTTAATATCGTCTTTTCCTTCACTGATGATGAAAACGATATTTTCAACTCCACCAGCGATAACTTCATCAACAATATAATCTAAAGTTGGTTTATCAACTATTGGACACATCTCTTTAGGTGTTCCTTTTGTGATTGGTAGAAATCTTGTTCCATGTCCAGCACAAGGGATAACTGCCCATTTAACATCTAAATTCTTTGCCATATATAAACCTCACTTTATTCTTATATTTATTTTATAAATCAACGTTATGATATACTGCTTGAACGTCTTCGCAATCATCAAGTTGAGCGAGAAGTTCTTTAAATTTAGTTAATTCATCACCTTCTAATGTGATAGTTTCATTAGCGATCTTAGTAACTTGGCTAACTTCAAATTCACTGACACCTAATTCTTTTAAAATTTCTTTTGCTTTTTCAAAATCACTTGGATTTACAACAACTTCAGCAATTCCATCTTCTAATGAAATTTCTTTAACATCAACATCACCTAAAACTAAAGCTTCTTCTAATGATTCTTCAGTTCCTGTGTAATTAAAATCAAATAAACCAGCATTTTCAAAATTATATCCAACGCTTCCTAAATGTCCGCCTTTTCTAGTGATAATAGTTCTAACACTAACTAATGCTCTATTAGAATTATCTGTTAATGTATCGACAATTAAATAGCTTCCTGCTGGACCATATGCTTCATATGTACCTTCAATATAGTTTGTAGCATCGCCACCTTGAGCTTTCTTAATAGCTCTATCAATAACATCTCTTGGACAAGATTTTCTATATTTTTCAATAGCAGATCTAAGTGCTAAGTTTGAGTTAGGATCAGGGACACCTTTTTTTGCTGCCATGTAAATTTCTTTACTAGCACGCATATAAATAGCGCTTTTTTGCTTTGCTGTTGCAGCCATTGCTGCAGCTCTAACTTCGAAATGTCTTCCCATAAAATACTCCTTAAAAATCTTTTTTATTTTACTACTAATTCATTTATAAATAAATATTTTTATATATAAAAACCACCAATAAAATAAAAGTAACCTTCAAAAAGGTTACTTTTTTAAATTTAATTTAATAATTATCCGAAGATTTTTTCAACCCATTCAGGATGATCGACAAATGGATTTCTATTATTTTGTTTGCTAGCAAATACAACTTTATTTCTCATTCTTTCTAAATCGTCAACTGGATCTAATTTGTTCCGTTCTATCATCGTTTGAATACTTTGAGCTACGTTAGTAATCGAATGATTTCTTGAAGCGAAATATGTTGTCCACATATAGAATACAATTCTTGCACAATCCCCTTTTACACTGTCCATTGGTTCAAAATAGCCACCAGATGTTTTAGCGTATTGAACGCCTTCATATGTTTGAACAGTTCCATTACTACAATATCCAAATTTTAAATTGCCTCTTGTGGTATTAGTTTTGTTATAAGTTGGCATAATGTGTAAAGCATCACAACCTCCACCAGACTTACCATATAAACCACCTGATAAAGATTGAGGCCAAGTATGTTCTCTATTCCAAGTTGATGCTGCGTTCTTCTTTACACTTTTATGAGTATAAAAATAAATCATATTAGAACTATTATTAGGATCTTCATTACTATCAGGTAATAATCCAGCTAAGCCACTGCTATATTCATAAGAAGCTTTAGGTTTAGAAATTTTAGTTAAAGTAGTTCTTAAAGTTCCATTCATTCCACCAGTTAAATCATCTGTAACTAATTCATAATACTTATTTATATCATCTGTAACAGGGAATTTTTCACTACTATCTGTACCATTGTTGTTATTATTGTTATTGTTGTTATCACCACTATCATTATTATTACCAGAATCACTACCCTTAGTAACACCATTAATTGAATAAATATAAGAATTTACATCAGCTTCAGGCGTATTTCCTTGATAATTTATTAAAGTTGCATTTAATACAATTTTATCTCCAACTTTAAATTCACTTCCTGTAGTAAATTTTTCACTATTATAATATTTGCATCTCCAAACTAATAATTCAGTATCTGCAGATTTCATATAGAAAGTTGCGTTTCCGAAAGATGGACTAATACCATCTTTATGAAATGAAGTAACAACTCCATAAACATATTTTGTAATTGAATCACTAGAAGATAAAGCTGATGCTAATGTTGAAGCTTCTTTACAACTTAATGGTGAAGATACTGTTCCATCATGAGTTGCATTTTCATCATAACTTGTTTGGTCATTATTGTTGTTATCACCATTATTATTATTATTATTATTTTGATTATTATCATTATTGTTATTGTTATTTCCACCATTATCTGGACTACAAGAGAATAATGCTAATGCAGTTAATAATATAGGAAAAATTCTTCTTTTTTTCATAAAATTTACCTCTTAAAAATTATACATAATCACAAACTATATATAAAATTAAAATAATATTAAGATATAAATGTTATAGTATAGAATAAAATAACAATAAAAAAAGTCCGATAACTAATCAGACTAATTTTCTTAACTGGTGGCCCAAGTGGGACTCGGACCCACGACATAAGGATTTTCAGTCCTCCGCTACTACCAACTGAGCTACCGGGCCACATATATTAATAAAGGGCTGTTAAGCCCATTACTTTCAAATTGCTGGCGGACCAGACGAGAATCGAACTCGCGATCTTCGCTGTGACAGAGCGACATGTTAACCGCTACACCACTGGTCCGTGTGCTTTATAAATTTACCATAAACAATAATTTATAGCAAGAATAATTTTTCAAAAAATGAAATTTTATTCTTGCTATGCATTTTTAACTATTGTTTTTGGATTTTACCTTTTGATTTTCCTTTTGAAGCGTGAACTCTTAAAGTTGCATCTTGATTATCAGATAATTTATTAGCATATTCTAAAGCTTCTGCTTTAGTATTGAAAAGTTTAATAACCTTTTCACCTTTTGCTAATTTAATAGCCCATTTACCATCTTCTTCTCTTTTTGAAAGATGATATGCCTTTGAAGGTGCTTTCTTATCTGCAGCTTCTTTTTTAGCTGCTGGTTTTTCTGCTACTTTTGTAGTAGTTGCAGCTTTTTTAGCTGCTGGTTTCTTTTCAGCAGTTTTAGTTTCTTTTTCTGCTACTTTCTTTGTTTCTTTCTTTTCTGTTGCCATGGTTTTCTTTGCTCCTTTTTTATTATTTGCTTTTTTAGCAGGTTTTTCTTCTGCTTTTTCTTCTTTATCTTCTAATTTTACAACATTTTCTTCTTTTTTAGAATCAACAACGTCATTTTCTGTAACATTTTTTTGTTCTTCTGTTACTGGAGTTTCTTCAACTGGTTTTTCTTCTTTGGTTTCTATTGGAGTAACAACTTCTTCTTTTTGTTCTTCAACAGATTCTTCTTTTACATCTTCTTTAGTTTCAACAGGTGCTTCTTCTTTAGATTCTGCTACAGAAACAGGTTCTTCTTTTACTTCATCAGGTTCTTCTACTTGATGTTCTTCTGCTTTATTTTCTTCAACTTCACTAGTTTCAACTGCTACTACTTTTTCTTCAACTTTTTTACCTTTTAAAGAAATAATCACAGTGATTAACATGAATAAATAAGCAAGAATTGAAATTAAAGTTCCACCTAATATTAAATAATTAGAAATACTATTTTCAAATGCTTCACTTTTATTAATTATATTAATAGCTCTATAACATCCTATTGCTGTTGAAATTGATGCGCAAGATCCTAAAACTAAACTTACAAAGCTTATACTTAAATTAACTTTCTTTTTATCAACTAAACTTACAATTAAGTGAGCTAAAAATAAAACAAATGTAAATCCTGCTAATCCAATATCAACATTTCTAACGACTGGAATTGCTTTAATCATGTCTAATACTGTAGAGATAGTATCTTTCGTAAAAGTAGAATAAATTCCATAATAAGATGCGCCTATTCCTAGCACAAATAATATAGCTGTAATAACAAACATTACAATTGTAGATTTTTTCATAATAAAAAATCCTCCCTCATAAATAAATATTAACATATTTAATAAGTTTAAGAAAAAATAATATTTCATTTTTTTACATTTAAGGTTTAAAATCTATACATATGAAACGAAATATAGCAATAACTGGTTCAACCGGTAATATGGGAAAACAAGTTTTAAAGAAAATTTTAGAGATTAAAGAAATCGATAAAATTAAACTTTTAATCCCTCACAATAACAAAAAATTTAAAACAATTAAAAGAATTGTAAAAAATGACATGGATAGAATTATCTTTATTCATGGATTATTGCAAGATGAAAAAGCAATAAAAGAACTAATTAAAGATGTTGATTACGTTATCAATATGGCAGCTGTTATACCTCCTGCTTCAGATAAATATCCTCAAAAAGCATACGATTGTAATTATTTAGGTGTTAAAAATCTTGTTAAATGCATTGAAGATATTAAAGGGAATCAACCAAAATTAATACATATTTCTACTGTTGCTTTATATGGAAATAGAACTTATAAACATCCATTTGTCAAAGTAGGTGATCCTTTACTTTTTTCACCTCTAGATATTTATGCTTTAACAAAAGCTAGAGGAGAAAAAGAAGTTTTAGATTCTTCAATAAAAACATGGACTGTAATTAGACAAACAGCGATGATTTATAAAGAATTAATGATGCAAAATGTTTCTGATGGACTTATGTTTCACACCCCTTTTAATACTTTTTTAGAATGGGCTAGTGCTGAAGATAGTGGTTTATTAATTGCAAATATAATTAAAGATGATATAGATGGAAAATTAAATGAAGATAATTTTTGGAAGCATATTTTTAATTTAGGTGGCGGATCAAAGAATCAAATTACTGGTTATAAAACATTAGATATTGGATTTAAATTAATCGGAGGATCTACTAAAGATTTCTTTAAACCTAACTATAATGCTATTAGAAATTTCCATGGTTGTTGGTTTAGTGATTCATTAGAATTAGATAATATGTTTCATTATATAAATGATAATTACGAAGATTATTTTAAAGCTATAGGTGATAGTCATTTTTATTTTAAAATCGCAGCTCATTTACCTAAAAAAATGATCGGTGGATTAGTTATTAAACCTTTATTAAAAGATAATAATGCTCCTACTAAATGGGTAAAAATAAATGATGAAGCAAGAATTAAGGCAACATTCTATTCAAAAGAATTTTATGATTCATTAGGTACTGATTGGAATAATTTTAATTTACTGAATGAAGATAAAGGTTTTGAAGGTGAAAAAATTTCTTTAAAAGAAATGCAAAATAATCCTGAAAAATATAAACTAAATTATTTTTATGATGATAATAAAAATTTAAAAGATATCGATATCGATGATTTGATTAATGTTGCTAATGCTCATGGTGGAAAGTTATTAACAAAAGAATTTAATAAAGGTGATGTTTATTCTCTTTTAGAATGGGAAAATCAAGATGGTATTAAATTTAAATCCACTCCTTTTACAATCTTAAAAGGAGGACATTGGTACAATAAATCATATAGTGAAATCGTTTGGGATTTTGATAGATTAGCAAAAAAAGATAAGATTTACGCTCAAATTTGGTATGACGATCATAAAAAAGATGAAGATGTAGTTTATTCTTTTGATAAAGATTTTAAATCAGTTTTGAAAAAATTTTAAAATATCATTTAATATAGATTCATTATCCATTCCGCTATCTTTATAAGCGTCATTTTCATCTACAAAATCATAATATTTTTTATTTAAACCATAATTAAATACGGTGATATTTTTAGCAAAACTTACTAGTTTTTCTCCAAATCCACCTTCTTTCATTCCATCTTCAATTACAATAATTAATTGATGTTTTTTAGTAAGATTATTAATGAAATCTATATCTACATTTGAAATATTTAATACGTTAATTACGCTTGAATTTATATTCTTTTCTTTTAATAAATCATGTAATATAAATGCTTTTTCCTTAGTTTTTCCTATTCCAATTAAGGCAACACTATCTTCTTTAATTAAATAATCATATTTATTAACATCTTTTATTTTAATATTTTTAGATAAAGCTAAACCATTAGGAACTCTTATAAAATTAGTACCACCATTTTTTAAAGAATAATCTAATAAATATAAATATTCTTCTTTATAACATGGGGCATAATAATTGATATTTGGTATATTAGAAATCATTAAAATATCTAATACATTTTGATGAGTACAACTAGCTTTTTGATAGCCTCCATATCCAACTAAAAAAGTAATATCTGGACTATTTAATGAAATTTCATGAGCGATTTGATCAAATCCTCTTTGCAAGAAATTACTACTAATATTTACTATTGGTTTAATCCTATTTTTACTTATACCTAAAGATAATGAAATTGCACTTTGTTCAGCAATTCCAACATCCACAAAATTATCTTTATATTTCTCTCTATCATTTTTAGAAAAACCAAAATTTTTAGGAGTTCCAGCAGTAACTAAAATAACATCTTTTCTATTATCTAAAAGATTACAAAAATAATCATGGTTTATAATTTCATACGTATTTCCCATCTCTTTTTTTAATTTTCCATCAATAATATTAAATGGAGCTCTATAATGCCATTGTTCTTTATTTTCAATAGCGTAATTATATCCATTACCTTTTAATGTATGTACATGAACAACTATTGGTTTATTTATATCTTTTATTTTATTAAATTCTTCAATTAATTTAATAACATCATTTCCTTCTTCAATATATTTATATTCATATCCAAAATCTTTAAATATATTATGTTTTGATTCTCCTTTATTTAACTTTAAATCATATAAATTTTTATATAAAAATCCTACATCATCAGCAATAGACATATCATTATCATTAATAACAATAATAAAATTAGATTTTAAAGTAGAAGCGTTATTCAATCCTTCAAAAGCTTCTCCCCCACTTAAAGACCCATCGCCTATTAAAGAAATAATATTGTATTTTTCTTTTTTTAAATCTCTAGCTTTAGCCATTCCATATCCTAAGCTTATTGAACTTGATGTGTGACCTAAAGTAAATAAATCATATTTTGATTCTTTATAATTAGAAAAAGAGGCACTATTTCCATATGTTTTTGTATCTAAAAACTTTTCTTTTCTTCCTGTGATTATTTTATGAGTATAAGTTTGATGAGATACATCAAATATCAATTTATCTTCATCTAAATTAAATACATAATCAAGTGCGACAATGAGCTCATTGACACCTAAATTACTAGCGAGATGTCCACCAGTTTCACTACATTTATTAATAATAACTTTATTAATTTCTTTACATAAAAAAGGAAGTTTAGAAATATCTAACTTTTTAAAATCTTCATAACTATTTATATTTTTTAAAATTTCTTCTTCCATATAATTATTTTATTAATAAATCATTTTGCATATCTTTACTAGCTTTTAAATAACCGTTTAAAACATCTAGATAATACTTTTTATAATCTTCATTCTCAATCATTTTAAGATTTTTTTCTAACATACTACCTTCTCTACTTTTATCTAAAACTGGAATATTATTTTCTACTTTATATTTAATAACAGATTTAACAACATCCATTCTCTTTTCATATAATTTAATAATTTCAGAGTCTATTTCATCAATTTCTTTTCTTAATAATTCTAATTCAGTCATATTTATACCTCTAATTAAATATCAATAAACCTAGTGGATAGCCTATTATAATAGCACAAATAATTGAAATAACCATTAATATAGAACCAAATATCAATACACTTTTCGTATCGCAATATTCGCTTCCTGCTACTATTGCTATATGAGGCATTGAAGGAGGTGTAGCAAAAGCTAAACTAGCCATCAATCCTATCAAACAAATTATAGTATAATTTTGGTTTACTGCTAATGTTGAAATAGTTAATAAAATTGATTCTGCAACAGTTGCAACTAAAGTTGCTGTAACCATGTTAGACGATAAATTCGTTTGAATCGCAGCCCACGTTACAAATATTATTAATAAAACAAATACAGGTAAATTACTTAATGATCCGCTTAAAGCATTAGATAATACTGATTTAATACCTATACTATCATTTGTTAAAGCACTACCTAATACTAAAGTTGCTGCGCACATAAGTAAACTCCCCCAAGGAATTCCTTTTTTAAAAGCTTCATCAATTTTGATTAAAGGTTTATCATCAACTCTAATAATGCATAATAAAATAGTTCCTAATAAAGGTGGCATTGCAGTACCATATTGATTGATGAAATTATAGAAATCTATCGATACATCTTTAAATATAGAAGGTAAAATCCATAACAAAATAACAATAATAAAAATAATTAAAACAATAATATCTCTTTTATTTATCTTCTCACACTCATTTTTTAAAGACGATACATCAACTCCTTTAATGCAATCTGCTTCTTTTTTTAAATAAATTTTGAACATCAAAAGCATCAATAAAAATATAGCAATACCCGTTGGAATAGCTATACCCATATAAGCAATACTAGAAACATCTATCTTAGCAGCACTTATTGCTAATATAGGAAATACGTGACCAATTGGAGTCATTCCACTACTAATTGAGACAGTAAATCCTAAACCAATCATCATAATTTTAGCTACTTTATCACCTTTATTTAAATGGGCGATTTCAAATATTTTATTTAAAATAGGCAATATAATGACAAATAAAACTGAAGGAGAAATAAATAACCCTAGAAGTAATACACTTGTTAAAAACAAAGATATAAATAAAAATCCACTTTTTTTAGCTAATTTAGAATTAATAAAAGAAATTGCTATTTTTTTAATTAAGGAAGTTTGACTTAATGCGTAAGTACAAACAAATGTGAACAAAAGAAAAATAAATGTAGAATTTCCAAAACTAAGTTGAAATACATCACTAAATTTATATGTATTCAATGTGCCTAAAGCAAATATGCAGACTAAACTTGGCCAATCAATTCCTATTGTTAGCCATAAAATTAAAGATCCAACAAATATAAAAATAACACCCATTGCATCGCTAGTTAACACGCCATTTGAAGGGATGAACCTTCCAAAAAAGCACATAGCAATACAAATTGGGATTATAATCCACCTATAAATCTTGTTGTCTTTTAATTTCATCTTAGAACTTCTTTTTTCTTAAAATATCAAATTTTTTTAATTCAAAATCTGTATTTAAATATAATCTTTGTTTCACTTTTCTTGCAATATCTATATGATTTCCTGCTTCATCTTCAATAACATCAACTTTAATAGTCTTGTTGAAACTATCAGTATTAGATAGTATTTCTAATTCATCTCCAACAGAAAATTTATTTCTTAATTCAACTAAAACTTTTCCATCTTTACTATCTTCTAAAACTAAAGCTACAAAATCATAAGTTTGTTCTAATAAAGCGGATTCCTTATTAGTTTTTTGATCTGAATTAAAATAAAAACCAGTTGTAAAAGATCTATTAGAAGTTTTTTTCAATTCTTCTATATAATCAAAATCTTTTTCTTTATTATTTAAATAATTATCAATTGCTCTTCTATATGCGTTAATTACTGTTGCAACATAATAAGTTGATTTCATTCTGCCTTCAACTTTAAAACTGTTGATACCAGCTTCAGATAACTCTTTAACATGTTCTATTAAACACATATCTTTACTATTTAAAATATATGTCCCTCTACTATCTTCTTCTATAGGATACTTATCAACTAAATCATTATTTTGATCATTTAATGGTTGAATAGAATATTTCCATCTACATGGTTGAGCACACTGTCCTCTATTAGAATCTCTTCCTAAAAAATAATTTGAAAGCAAACATCTTCCACTATAAGAAATACACATTGCTCCATGACAAAAACATTCAATATCTATATCATTTCCCACATATTCTTTAATTTGTTTAATTTCATCAATATTTAATTCTCTTGCTAAAACAAGTCTTTTAGCACCTAATTCAACCCAAACTTTAGCCGAATAAATATTTGTAACATTTGCTTGAGTAGAAACATGCAATTCTAAATTGGTGTATTTTTTAACTAAACTAGCAATACCTAAATCACTAACAATAACGCCATCAACTCCTATTTCATCCAAAGATTTTAAATAATCGACCATCCCTTCAAAATCTTCGTTATGAGCTAAAATATTTACAGTTACATACACTTTAACATCTCTAGCATGACAATATTCAACTGCATCTTTAATTTGCAATTCTTCAAAATTAGAAGCAAAAGCTCTTAATCCAAATTTTTTACCACCAAAATAAACTGCATCTGCTCCAAAATGCACTGCTGCTTCTAATCTTTCTTTATCTCCTACAGGAGCAAGTAATTCTATTTTTTTCATGATTAAATTTTACTTTAAAATAAGTTAAGTTTAAAGTTATTAATTTTTATACTTAAAAAATGTTAGAATATTAAACATGAAAATTAAAAACGAAGTACTCTCTCCTAGTGGAGATAAAGAATCTTTCTATGCAGCAATATCTAGCGGAGCTAATGCAATCTATTTAGGATTAGATAAATTTAGTGCTAGAGCATATGCAAAGAATTTTTCTTTAGATAATTTAAAAGAATATGTAGATTATGCTCATCTTAGAAATGTTAAAATTTATGTAACAATGAACACAATTCTTTTTGATGAAGAATTAGAAGAAGCTTATAAAACAGTTGATAAATTAGCTGAAATCGGAGTGGATGCTATTATTGTTCAAGATTTAACTTTATTAAATTATATTGCTACTAAATATAAATCTATAGAAGCTCATGCTTCAACTCAAATGGGAATCGATGACTATTATGGTGCTAAACTTTTAAAAGATTTAAATGTAAAAAGAGTTGTTTTTGCTAGGGAAACTTCTTTAGAAACTTTAAAAGAAGTTAAAAACAAATTAAATATCGAAATAGAAACTTTTATTCATGGTGCTTTATGTGTCTCTTATTCAGGAAATTGTTTAATGTCTTCAATGATTGGAGATCGTAGCGGAAATAGAGGAAGGTGCGCAGGATGTTGTAGACAAATTTATACATTGATTGATGAAACAAACAATTCCGAAATTAAAAAAGGTTATCTCCTTTCTATGAAAGATTTAAATACTGCTGATTATTTAAAAAATATGCTCTTTATCGATTCTTTTAAAATTGAAGGCAGAATGAAAGAGCCAAGTTATGTTTCAAGTGTAACTTCTACATATAGAAAATTAGTAGATAATGAAAAAGTCAATGTATCAAACTTAGATAAAGTTTTTAATAGAACTTATACAAAAGGATATATTAATCACGAATTAGTTAACAATATTACAAATATAGAAAGACCTAATAATTACGGGTATTTAATTGGTGAAATAGCTAAAATAAATAAAAATAAAGTATGGATTAGATTATTTAAAGAATTAAATAAAGGTGATCAAATTCGTATTGAATCTGAAGATATTTTTAAAGAAATAAGCGTACCTATTACAAAAATGTTCGATGCTAATTTTAATATTTCTCAAACAAATAATAAGATGGCTATTATTTATTTAGATGAAAAAGTTAAGTTAGGTGCAAAAGTATATAAAACAAAAGATATTAAATATTTAAATGAAATAAAACAAAATTTATTAATTAAAGAATATAAAAAATTACCTATTAATGTTGAGTTTGTAGCAAAAGAAAATAGAGTTTTATTTTTAAAAGTAGAATATAAAAACTATAAAGCTTTTTCTTCAGGAACTATTAAGATTGAAAAAGCGATTTCTTCTTCTACCACAATTGATAATGTTAAAACACAACTTAATAAATTAAACGACACTCCTTATTATATTGAAAATTATAATATCGATTGTGAAAATAATCTTTTTATACCATTAAAAGAAATAAATGAAGTTAGACGTAAAGCAATTGAAGAATTAAATAAAATTAGATTAAAAAGAGATGTTATTTATAATAAAGAAATAGATGAAATAATTCCTATAAATAATAATATTAACACTACAAATACAGAGCTTGTTTTTGAAGTTAACACTCAAAAACAATATGATTTACTTACTGAATTAGGTTATAAAAATATTTATTATAAAAATATAGTTAGAAGAAACAACGAAAAATATAACGATTTAAACACAAACTCTGTTTTAGTTGGAGGATATGGTGGATTAGAATGTTATAAAAATAAAAACATCAATATAGTATCTGATTACTCTTTTAATGTTACCAATTATAAAAATGTTGCTCTTTTATCTTCTTTAGGTGTTAAAAGAATCACATTATCATTAGAAATTAATAAAGATCACATCAATAAGTTAGTTAATAATTTTTATTCTGAATATAATTTTTATCCAAATTTGGAAGTTATAATTTATGGAAAAATAACTTTAATGCACTCAAAATATTGTCCTTTAAAAAGATTAAATATGTGTGGACAATGTAAAATTAATAAATATTCATTAAAGGATAGATATGAAAGCTTTCCTTTAATTTTTAATGATGATTGCACTATTAAAGTTTTAAATTCTAAAACATTAAACAATATCGATTTAATTGATGATTTGAATCATATCAATTATTTAAGATTAATTTTTACTGATGAATCTAATGAAGAAATTTTAAATATAATAAAACAAGTTAATTTAAAACTTAATGGTGAATTATCTACTAAATGTTTTGATAACATCACCGATACACACGGTCATTTTATTAAACATATTCTTTAATTTAATCATTAATTAAACATACAAATAATTAATAGTTAGTTTTAACTAACATATTTATTGAATAGCGTTCTTTTATGTTATATACTTTTAAAGTTAAATATAACTAACTAGGAGGTAAATATGTTACTTAGATTAAAAAACATTGGAAAAATATACAATTCTAACGACATATTAACTATCGGGGTTAGAAATATAAATCTTAATTTCGATTATAATGAATTTGTTACAATTGAAGGTGAATCTGGTTCAGGGAAATCAACATTACTTAATGTTATAGCAGCTAATGATTCTTATGAAGAAGGCGAACTTTATTTTAATAATGAAGAAACATCGCACTACTCATCTTTAGATTGGGAGAAATATCGTGAAAACAATATTGCGATGATTTTCCAAGATTTTAATATTATTGAAAATTTAACAGTTTATGAAAACGTTGAATTAGCATTATTTAGATTAAAAGACATAAAAGAAAGAAAAAAATTAGCTAAAGAATTAATAGATAAAGTTGGATTAACAAAACAAATAAACCATAAAGGATCTCATTTATCAGGAGGTGAAAAACAACGTTGTGTTATAGCTAGAGCATTAGCTAAAGACTCTCCTATTATTTTAGCTGATGAACCTACTGGTAACTTAGATTCAAAATCCTCTAGAGAAGTTGCAAAAATCTTAAAAGAAGTTTCTAAAGATAAGTTAGTTATTATAGTTACACATAATCCAGAATATTTTAATGAATATTCGACAAGAAGAATTGTAATTGCTGATGGAAATTTAAAAGAAGACAAGATAAAAGAAAAACCAACTGAGAAAAATATATCAATTCAAACCAAAAATATTGATAAAAAATTAAAAATTAAAAATATATTTAGATTAGGTTTATTGAATTATAAATCTAGACCTAAATTTTCAACTTTAATGTCTTTAGCACTATGTTGCATAACTACTGCTTTATTTGCAGCATTTCAAACTGTAAATGTATTTTTAATTAATGATATCACTAAAACTTTAGATGATGTCGGAATCGAAGGAAAAGTTATCATATCAAATACAAATGGATACGTAGAAGAAGATCAACTTGATTTAATTTGTTACGATACAAAAGCTTCTTATTATATCTATGACCGTGATTTATCAGAATTTACTATTACTGTTCCTAAAAAAGGAAATATGTATCAAGAATATGAAATATCATGTATTTACGATCCAATCCATTATAAAGTTAATGAAAAAGAAGGTTTATTAATAATCCCAAACGCTTTTAAAGACGACGCTAATACAATTGTTGAATTAATTGAAAGTGCAACAACTTCAATTAATAAAATCGATGTTCAAACAACGTTCGATAATCAAGATTTAAGATTATATTTGTCTTATGACAATATGCAAACTAATGGTAATAAAATTAAAGCAATTAATTCAACCGTTAAAATAGGAGATAATGAAGTAAAAATATTTACTTTTAAAACCAATAACGAATTAAACGAAGGTGAAATTAATTTAGTTAATTCTAGTTACTACGATGTAAAAGGTAAAAACTTAACTACGGACATTTCAACATCAAAAATCTTTACAGTTATTGATGATACAAAAAAAGATAAAACTATCGATGGCATTGCTGTTGAATTAAGTGAAACCGACTATAAAGAATTATTTGAATCTACAAAAAAGAGTAAGCAATCCGCTATATATTTTGAAAATGACGATTTAGCAAAACAATCATTAAACATATTACCAACTAACTATATAGGAATGCTTTCTACTTCTATTGTTTACGTTTCTAATGTTGGAAATATATTTGCATTAAATATTTTGTATTATGCATGTTTAATCATAGTTAGCATTATATTAGCAGCAGTTTTATTTGTCATTTTTATGAGAAGTATTAAAATCTACCAAGCTGATTTTGCAATATATAAAACACTTGGTATATCATCATCCATTTCAAAAGGTTCATTATATGTTCAATTATTATTAACTTATCTTCCTACATTAATAATTCTTCCACTACTTTCTTTTTTATCAACTCTAATTAAATCTTTAGCTTTACCAATAATTAGTGTAGGAAATTACATATTTATTGAATTATTAATTCTTTTAATAGTTATTCTAGTAGCTTATGGATTCAATAAAAATATGAATAGAACAAAGATCTCTCAAGCATTAAGGAGGGGTTCAAAATGATAAAGATATCTCATTTAAACAAAACATATGGTAATGCATTTAAAAAAACAAAAATCTTGAACGATATTTCATTTGAATTACCTGAAAAAGGATTATTTGCAATATTTGGTAAATCAGGTTCCGGTAAAACAACTCTTCTTAATATTATCGGAGGATTAGATAAACAAGATTCTGGTGAAGTTATAATTGATAATATTAAAATAACTAATTCAAATAGGGATAAAATAAGAAATAAAAAAATAGGATATATCTTTCAAAACTACTATCTTGAAAGTAATTGTTCGATTGGTGAAATTTTAATAAATCAAATGAAAATAGCAGGTTTTTCAGACAAAAACGAAATCAAAAGACGTTTAGATATCGTATTAGATTTAGTTGATTTAAAAAAATATGAAAAGAAAAATTCTGATGCATTATCCGGTGGTCAAAAGCAAAGAGTTGCAATTGCTAGAGCTTTAATTAAAGGATCAGATATTATATTAGCTGATGAACCTACTGGAAACTTAGATAGTCAAAACACTATTAAAGTAATGGATATTTTAAAAGAAATTTCTAAAACAAAACTTGTAGTCTTGGTTACTCACGAAACTAGTTTGATTAATAAATACGCTGATAATCATATTGAATTAATAGATGGAAAATTAGTTGAAAATACAATTGTAGAAAATATAAAAGGATATAAATTAGAAGAAAGTCACGATGTAAAAGCACTTGATTTTAATAAAAGTGAAAAAGGAAAAACTGGTAAATTATTCGATTTTAAAAATATATTTAAAAAATCGATTAATAAAGATTCTAATATATTAAAAACAATATTTATTTCATTAATGGCGGCATGTATATGCGCCTTTGGATTTATTATAAATAATACTTTAAGCATAGAAAACGTCCATAAAACAATTAATGAAAATGCAGTTTATACTCAATTAAATTCCTATTCTGAATTACCTATGATTAATAAAGAATATTACGATTCAATTGATTTTTACGAAATTAACATGAAAGAAGCAACATTTTCATACGATAATATTTCTTCTATAAAAGGGGTAAAAGAAAAATACACACCTAAACCAATCGAAGAAACCACTACTTTTGAAAATATATTTGGATCAATGCCTAATTCAAATGAAGTATTAATTTCTAGTGGGTTAGCTAAGAAAATAAAACACGATATAAGAAACGAAGATTTGTCTAAAGATGAAGCACTATTACTAATGAAATTTGATAATAATTATAAAATATCTGGAATAGTAAATAGTGAGGATTCAATAGTATATTTTAAAAAACAAGACTATGTAAACTACCTAGGAATTTATAATGATTTAAAAATAATAGATAACCAAAATATTTTATTAAAAGATGAATTTTCTTCTATGACATATAGTGCAACTATTAAAGTTTATGAAGGTAAAAAAGAAATTACTAACAATCAAGCAGTAATCGATTTATCTAGAAATTCATTATATAAAATGATGGA
Organism: Lachnospiraceae bacterium GAM79; assembly: GCA_963619035.1. Classification (GTDB taxonomy): domain Bacteria; phylum Bacillota_I; class Bacilli_A; order RFN20; family CAG-826; genus Onthovivens. The sequence continues at coordinate 23,111 of CAVEUC010000007.1, read as the reverse complement.
AGATACATCTCAAGGAGATTATTTAGTCGAAGAAGCAAACAAAAAATTAGTTGATATGTCTACTGCAATTTATATAGAAAATAGCGAAATGTATATTAAAAGTTTTTCAATAACTAGGGAAGATATATCAACTGATATGGTAATATACGTAACCCAAGAAGCTTTAAACAATATATTTATATATTTAACTCCAAATATTGAAATATTAGGAAACGATACATCTACTGCTTACTATTTTGAAATATCAACATCTAACGAAGAACAACTTGAAAACCTAAAAAATAGATTTAAGCAAAGAGGAGTATCTACTGTAAATATTAAAAATATATATGATAAGCAAGATGAAGAAGCGCTAAAATCTCATCTGCAAATAATTTATATATGTCTAGGAGGATTGCTACTTCTTTATATGATCTACTATTTCTTAGAAATGTCAGATAGCACTAAAAATAGCAAAGAATACGGAATTTATAGAGCAATTGGAGTCAATAAATCTAACTTATTATTTAAAGAAACAATTAGAACAATATATAAAAATATTTCAGTTTTTTTATTGATATTAACATTAGGAACAATCCTATGTTCAATATATTATTTTGTATCTAATATATCTTACGGTGTGTTTATACTAATAAATTTAGGTTTATTTATAAGTGGAGGAATACTTATGGTATTAGTTTCACTTATCCCTTATTTATTCGTTATAAATAAAACACCAAGTGAAATCATAGCTAGATACGATATTTAAAATTATTAATTAAAGGAGAAAATACATATGAAAAAAAGAAAAATTTTAGGATTAACATTATTATCTGCAAGTTTATTGTTATCAGGAACAATAACTTCTTGTAACACTGGTAATCAAGGTCAAACTGTAACAAAGACCATAACTTTTAAAATTCAAGACGAAAACGGAGAATGGAAAAATTATGTAGAAGAAGCAACTATTGTCGATGGAAAAGTTACTCTTCCTACAAATCCAACTAAAAAATATTACACATTTAGAGGATGGTTTTACGATACTAATTGGGTAAAAGAATTTAAAAACGAAGATTTAAATGAAGGCGCAACAGTCTATGCTTATTTTGTAGCTGATGAAGTTAATATTTATATCAATGGAGAATCCCAAGGTACTAGAGATTTAATCGATGTAGTTAATGGAACATATAATCCAGGAAAAGATTTAACTTTTGATGGATGGTATACAGATAGCGAATGTAAAGTTAAATATAATGAAGGTGATCCAGCTAAAACATTATATGCTCAAAGCGTAGCTACTATTACTTTTAATAATGGTTATGAAGATGTATACACTACAAAAGTTAAACCAAATACAGCACTTAAAAATCCTTCATTAGATACTATTGAAGTTGAAGGAGTAACTAAAACTGTTGAAGAAAACAATATCGTAAAATCATATATGTCTAATGAAGATATATATTATGTGGATGAAGAAGGAAATGAAATCGATTTCTCTAAAGCAATCACAAAAAACACCACTATTAAAGTTTTATGGAAATCACCATTTTTAAAATATTCAGAATTAAAAAATACTAGCGGAAACACCAAACTTGTCTGCTTATCAACTTACGGAACATACAATGGAAGTGATTACAATAAAACAAAACTAGATAATGTACCTGTAATTTCATTCCCTCATAAAGTAACTATAGTTAATAAGTCAGGTGAAAAAGAACTTAGAGAAGTTAATGCTGTTTATATATTTGATAATAAAACATTTAATTCAACGAACCTTAAAAAAGTAATTGTTCAAGAAGGTATTAAATACATTCGTGGTTTTTCATCAACAAGCGGCACATCAGGAGTTACTTCTTTTGAACTTCCATCAACATTAAAAATTATTCAAAACTGTTTTAATAATTTAAACATTACAAAAGATAGTGTTAAGATTCCTAACGGAGTTGATGCAATTTATGCATCATTCTTTAAAGGTGGAGTTGTCAATTATAATAACGAAGCACAAACATTCTATACAGGAAGTGAGTACGATTTTGATATCGACGTTCCAGATTCAGTAAAAAGCTTATCTATTGTCCCTCAGAATTTAAAATTCTCTTCCAATTCATCTTTTAAAAATGAAGGAAATATGATTACTCAAACAACAGAAAAAGGAAAAGTATTAATTTCATACGATAATATCGATGAAAATGGTATAATCACAGTTCCTGAAGGAATTGAAGGAATTCAAGTTGGAACATTCGTAAATAGAACCGATTTAAAAAGATTAGTACTACCTAAATCATTTAAATTTGTTAATTACAATTTAAATTTATCAGATTATTTAGATTGCTATGCATGGAACGAATCTACCTACGCTAATATAGAATGTTATTTATACGACTCAACTTTAAGCGATGACATATTAGCATATAATGCTCGTTTAATTGTGTCTAATTTAGATAGTATGGAATACCTTGTTTTTAATAGTGAAGTTGATGAAAGCGTCTATAAAGCATTTGGTGGAAACGAATCAGAATGGGCATATTATTATGGAAACTTTGTTACTAGTGATGACGTAATTTATAAAGATGTCAAAGCCGTTAATTTAATAGAGACAAATACGCCTTTAGTAAAAGTTAATTTTATTAACAATTTAACAGGTGAAACATATAGTATTTCAATTAATAGAGAAAACCAAAACGCTATTACATATGATGAAATTTTAACCACATTAGATGCTCAAGAAAATACAACTTACAAAAACTTAGTATCAAATGGAACAATTAAAATTTCTAAAACTTTAAATATGTCTAAAGATTACGATATTACAAGTTCAATAAAAACCAATCTTTATTTAGATATTCAATTCGAATATAACCTCGAATCAGCTGGTGTAACTTATACTACTGAAAATGGAGAAGTTAAAATAACTGGATTTGATCCTGATAGTGCTATTTATTTAAGCGACGGAACATGTGCAATAATAATTCCAGATACTATTGAAGGAAATAAAGTAACTTCAATTAATAATGATGCATTCTTAGAAAATGGTTTAATTAAAATTATTCAAATGGGTAAAAATATAAAGACAATAGGTGATAATGCATTTAAAGAAAATGCTAGTTTAACAACTATTGATTTTAATGATGCAAAACTTGAATCAATAGGTGAAAGCGCATTTGAAGATACTGCTTTAACCTCAGTTTCATTTAGCGTCGAATCATTAAAAACAGTTGGAAATTCCGCATTTAAAATTGAAACTTTAGAGGAATTTATTCCTGTTAGCGAAGAAGGAAATAGAGATGTAAAAAATATAAAAGATGGTGAATTCTATTTTGTTAAATATCAATTATATACTTCTTCTAAATTTGTAATGTTAAATCAAAAAGTTTCCTCTTCATTAAATACTGAAACAAATATAACAACATATGACATCAAAATGTACGCATTCGCTAATGCTTCTCAATCACAAATTGAATCAATTTATATCGGTGAAAATCACACTGATGAAAATTATATTGTTAGATACGAAGTAATGACAGGGGCAATGTATAAAATTGAATTATCGAACTTTTATAATATTGCCCTATTATCTATTTTAAAGATTCATACAAATGCTATAACTAATTCATCAGTAAAAAAACTAGGAATTATATATTCTTCAACTGGTTTAAACTTAACAACAAGTGTCACAACAATTCAAACTCTTGTTGAAGCCTTACCAGATTTATTTGAAGAAAATTGGATTGATAATTACGATTCAATTAAAACTTTAAAAACAGCTGCTTTATAAATTATTAGAAAGGAGGGTTTATGAATAACCTACCTAAATTAAAAAAATGCTTATTATTTTTATCTATAACTATTGGAATATTTTCTTTAAGTTCATGTACATCATCAAATATTACTCCTAAAGACCTTATTATTAATAATTATGGTGATAAAGAATTTAAAATATCGTTTAGTTCATATAATCTTGATGAACCAATAAATGATGTTATTTATACTGCAAATAATATTCCTAAATTACCTACTCCTACTAAAGTCGGATATCGTTTTTTAGGATGGTATTTTGATGAAACATATATTAAGCAATATGATGAAGATTATCTTTTAATGAAGATGAGCAATGTCACTTTATACGCTAAATTCGAAGAGGAAGAATTTATTAATAATGGAATTTATGAAATAGAGTACGAAGCTCATATATTAGAAGATACAATAATCAAAGGTAAATTAGCAGATACATATGGTTATTTAGAATTCCCTTCTTTAATTAATTCAAGCGAGACATATATCGAAAAAAATGAAAACGGATTATTTCTACGTATTCAATACGATATGAAATATCATTGTCCAACAATCGATGATGAAGGAAATTTAGGAACGCTTACTGTCGCTGTTTCAGATAACGATTCTAGAATTTCAGATACAGAAAGCATTATCGATAGAACAGGCACTATCGAAACTATTTATTATAATTTTAAAGATTTAAAAGTATCTGATAGTATCTACTTAAATGTTGAATTCTATAATTGGAATGCTAAATTAAAAAATGAAGATGATAGAATATATACAAAAGTTGGATATACAGTAGAATTTAATATCACAAAATTTATTGGATATACTACTTCTTACGTTGATAATAACGATAGATTAGACGATGGATATTACTTGGTTAAAACACATTATGCTAACTTAAATAAAGATGCATCAATGCTTGATAGTTTTAATCCAGTCTACTCTTATTTATATGCTAAAAATGGTAATTATAAATTAATTAAACCTATGAATACATACAATTCTGATATTATTGGAGATCTTTCTAAAGAAGATTACAACCATGTTAGAACAGGATATGCTAGAGATTTTACTTATTTTACATTTGATAATAGTATCGTAGCAAGCGACGAAGATGTTAACGAAAATTTCGCTAATATTGATTGGGCTAATTTCTTCAATGCTCAATATTTTGGAGATTTAACATACGAATTTGATAAAAATACAGGAAAATATTACTATACTTTCGATTTAGGGAATAAAGCTAATGTCGATTTAATATTGATAGGAGCTTCAACAGGAGCGATGACAGAAATGTTTAATATGGGTCCAACATATAAACGTTTAGTAATCGATTATTCTTCTATGGTTAAATTATCTAGTATCGATTATATTCCGTTATCAGGAAATAGCTATTCGTATAAAGAAACGCAAGCTTTTTATTTATATACAGATTTTGATTCTTTAAAAGATAATACAATTTATGAAGCTGAAAAAACATATGGAATGTCTAATGATTTAGTTAATATTTTTTATAGTTCTACAGACGGAAAGAAGATTGAAGAACTATATTCAACTAAAGTTACAATCAAGCCAATTACCACTACTTCAATTCAAGAAAATAAAGGTAATATTTTTACATTTGAAGTAATAAGCGAATGCTATGGTTACGATCCAACAGTATCAAAAACACCATTATATGTCGATTATATTTCATGGACTACATTTTCTAATTTCGCTCAAAGATTTACGAAAAGAATAGAATTAGGATATGAGGCAAATGAAAACGAATACATCGATATCTATTCTTTATATAGAACTAAAATTAATAGTGATTTACTTGATGAAAAGTTAAAATATAAAGCATATAAACTTAAATCAAATAACGAGATTGATTATACTTCCACTATCGATTTAAACATAACAGAAAACAATACATTTAAATATACTCAAAATGTCGCATTATATTTATCTGGAGAAATAAATGGTAAAACAATAAATGCGATAATCAGTATAATAAAAAAAGAAAATCCTATAATTAATATTGATGATTCGTATGAATATAATGATGAAGATTTTAATTATACTTGGACATATGATGATACTATTCAAGCTTATAAATCATCTAAAACATATTATAAAGGTGATAAAGCTCACATCCCTGAAATTAAGTATACAAGTTACGGAAATAATTACACCTCATTAGATTCCTATAACAGTATAAATAATATTAATTTTATGAATTTTTCTAAAATAAGCATTTATGATTTTAATTCATTTACTTATAAAAAAATAAGTTATAACTATGAAGTTTGGAATTGTTCAATGTTTGAAATGATTAGCGATACAATGGTTGTTTCATATCGTTTAGTAGATAGATATGGTTATTCTAAGAATTTAATATTTATGTACGAAGGTCAAAATAAAGGAACATACGAAATATTAAAAAATGGTGAAAAAATTTATAGTGGAAATCAATATTATTATAGTGATGGAACTAGAAGAGAAATTAAAGTTGATAACTTAGAAGCTGAAGAATTGACTTCTCCAAGTGAAGAAATTAATGCAGAATATAAAATAAAAATCGGTGAAAATCAATATGATTTAGGTCTTGATAAATTTGTATGTTACACAAAAGAAAATACTATAGAAGGAACTACTATTGTAGAATTAGAAAACGCATTAAGTAGTTCAAATTATGCTTTAATTTATTTTCAATATTCCCATGATAAAGATATATATACTACTTACTTAACTTATAATTTAAAAATTAATGGCAAACAATATAAAGATTTTTCAATCACTAATAATAAAGAATTTTTTACAAATACCGATTACACTTTTAATGAACTGATTGTTATGGATGATAATGGAACAAATTTATCAACAAGTTATCCTAGTTTTACAAAATATTCAAACGGATATTACACTAATATTTCCGATAAAGATATTGCTCAATCCAACTCAAGTTACACCTTTTTAACAAGTGGAAAATATAGAATTACATATACGTTAGGATTTAATGAAAATGAAAATGAAGAATCAGTATTTAACGATGGAATTAAAAAAATAACAATACAAGAAGATATCGTTGTACATTCTTTAGATGAAGAGATAACCTTAACCTATAAAACAGATAAAAATCATCCTTTTAGAAGCGATTTACCAAATGTAATTACTTTAGAAAATGGAGATCAAACTTATACGACCACAATCAAACAAAGTGAAGAAAATTTAGCATTAAATAACACGTATTTTGAAAATTCTGAAGATAACTTATATAAGTGGGCTTATTATAAAAAGAGCGGACAAACAAATGATTATTTAAAACCTGGACAAAAAGTAAGCAATATTGGAGCTAAATTAAATACCACTACTCCTTTACTTGTAGCAGTTTGGGATAAAGGCTTAACAGTCACTGCAAAATATACAATTAATGGTGTAACGCAAACTATCAAAACAAAAACTTATTTTAAATCTAATGGTAAATATACTTTTTCTTTAGGTGATTTTGTTTTTAATGTTCCTAACGGATATAGTTTTGTTGGTTGGAGATGCGACAAAGCTATATTTTATGATGTTATTGGGGATGAAAAAAAATACTCATACGAAACTTCGTATACTAATGACATGTCATTTGAATTTAATGAATCCGTTACAATTGAAGCGATAATTAAAGAACCAATTAAACTTAAATTTTATAGTTATAATTACGATGGAACAAATTCTTTCAAAGAACTTCAATTACCTAACTATTCTGTTTTAGAAGACCAATTGATTAAAGATCAACTAACAAGCGCACAATATAATTTAGTTAAAAAACAAGAATCAAAAGATAATTTTAAATATTGGGCAATTTATCAAGGTGGACAATTAATTAAAATAAATTCTTTAGATGAATTAAAAGTTTCAAAAACTTATTTAGAAGATAGTTATTTTAAAGTTGTTGCTGTATTTGGAGATTAATATATGAAACTATTATTACTCACAACATTATTATTATTCCCTTTAAATCCATTAAGTGAAAATATTACTTCTACTACTATTGAAGATTATTATATTTATTCAACAAATTATGAAATAGGTGGAACTAGTCAAATTGGAAATCAAATGATTTCAAAATATTTTGATGATGAAATTAATATCGTAAAAGAAGATGAATTATATTTTTTATCAATTACTTTATTAAATAACGATGCTTTATCATCATTAAATATATCTTTACCTTCATCCAATTTAAAAAGCGGTATTGAAGAAGAAATTAATGGACAAAAAACAACATACACAATAACTCTTTCATATGAAGATTTAATTAATGAATTAAAGTTATCTGGATCTGTAGCTAAAATGGGAATGGATATATCTTTTACTATTAAAGCTAATTTAGATAATTTAACTAAAAGTGAAAATAAAGTTGATATTAATAAAGAATATCCTGCTAGATTTGTTCCTATATTAAATATTGATGAAGTAGGAAATATCGAAACAACACTTAATTCATATTATAAATTACCTTCAGCTACAGCTAGTTTTAACGATTCTAATCTAGAAGTCTCTACTTTAGTAACCTCTCCTAGTGGAAAAAATATTCCAATTGAAGACAATAAAATATTTGTAGATGAATTAGGAGATTACACAATAGATTTTAAAGCATCTACAAACGAATATAAGACAAATTTAGGTAATGATTCATATTCTAAACAAACAATTATTTTAACTAGTAATGCTATAGAAAGTAACATGGTTAAAATTAATGATATTAATAATATTTTACCTAATGATTATATTATCCAATGTCAAAGAATTGAATCTGGAACAACATATAATAAAATTTTAAATTTAGTTAGTAACATTTCTTCAACATTTGAAATAACTAATTTAAACATTATAGATTCTAATGGTGATTCGATATCTTTACTAGATAATATTGAGTGTTTTATAGAAACAAATCCAAACTATAATAGAAATAAAGTTAAAGTTTATTATATAAATGAAGATAATCTAGAAAATATAGATTGTGAAGGGTATGGTAGATATATTAAATTTAAAAATGATAAATTAGGAAATTATGTTGTTTTAATAGAAGATACAAATACTAAATTAAGCTTACCACTTATTCTTTCTTTATCTATTATCGGTTCTATCTTATTAATTGGTTTAATAATATTTTTAACAATTTTTATATTAAAGAAAAAGAAGAAAAATAATTTAATTAAATAAATATTATGCACATATTAATATATGTGCTTTTTATTTGTTTATTTTTTTAAAAATATAATACAAAACTTAAATTTAAATTAATTTTTTAAGTCACTTAAAAAAATACTAGCATTATACTTTAAAATGGTTTATATTTTTACATAAAGGGGCAATCTATTTAAAAGATTGTAAGAACACATTATGGAAAATGAAAATAAAAACACTGCTGAAGGCGCAAGATCTTACATATCTCAAACTTCAGGTTTAAAAAGTAAGGACTATATCGGTTACGCTTTAGGTGATTTTGCTGGATGCTTATGCTTTTCTAGCGTTATGACTCTCCTTCAAAAATATTACACCGATATTTTAGGAATTAGTCCTTTATTTATTATGATTATGTTTATTGTCGCTCGTGTATGGGACGCAATAAACGATCCTATCATGGGAAGAATCGTAGATTTAAAAAGGCCAAAGAAAGAAGGAAGATACAGAGTTTGGATGAAATGGGTTGCAATACCATTAGCTGTTTCAACAATATTGATGTTCTTACCTTGGTCTGGATTTGCTGAAAAGATTGGAACTGTTGGAATTTGTATATACGCAACAGTTACTTATATTGCATTTGGTATGATTTATACAATGCATCAAATTCCATACGGTTCTTTAGCTAGTGTTGTTACAACAGACGCAAAAGAAAGAAATAAATTATCAGTATTTAGATCTGCTGGTTCTGCATTAGGTTCAATTCCTGTTTTAGTCATCACTTCAATTTATGGTAAAAAAATCTTTGATGAAGCCGGAAATCCAGTTATTGGAGAAAATGGAAAACAACTTACTCAAATTCAATATCCTTATATTATCATCGGTGTTTCAATTTTAGCAGTTATTGCATGTGTTCTTTTATTTGTAGCTTATAAAACTAATAAAGAAAGAGTTATCGCAGTTCCTAGAGAACACGAAAAAGGTGAAACAAGAAAAATTATTAAAATCTTAATGAAAAATAGAAGCTTTGTAGCTGTTTGTTTAACTGGTTTATTATTGTTAGCTGGTCAAATGTTCACTCAATCTTTCTACACATATCTATTTAATGATTTATTTGCAGCAAACTGGCTTAATTTAGCTTCGCAAGCATGCACTTACGGTCCTATGGTTGTGTTGATGTTCTTCGCTGGAAAATTAGTTAGAAAATTTGGTAAAAAAGAACTTTGTGCAATTGGAGGAATTGTTGCTGCAATACCTAACTTCGTATTAATCTTTATGAAAGATATAATCGTTCAATATCCATTCTTATTCTTAATTTTCTGTTTAATTAGCGGAATTGGTTTATCAATAATCAACTTAGAAATGTGGGCATTAGCAACCGATGCAATCGATGATGTTGAAGTTAAAACGGGTTTAAGAAACGACGGTTCATCATATTCTATCTTCATGTTTTTTAGAAAGATGGGTCAAGTAGTCGCTGCTATTGCTGTTAATGCTGCTTTGCTTGGTTCTAACTACAAATCTTATAACGGCGCAGTTCAATCTGCAGAAACACTTAATTTAATGTATTATATGGCTACTGCTATTCCTGCTGGTTTATTCTTAATATTAGGTTTAGTAATGTTATTTATGTATGGATTAAATAAACATAAAACTGAAGAATTACAATCAGAAAAAGAAGTTTTATTAGCTCAACAAGCAGCTAATAATGAAATCATTATCGGGGATACAGAATCTAAATAATTAACTAAATTCAAAAAAGCCTACTCTAATTTGAGTAGGCTTTTCATATGGTTTTTAAGAAAATAACTTTATAAAGGCTCCTATAGATCCTTTTTTATTATTTGTATCGTTATAATTTGGATAAGAGCAAAGTTTATTAATATCGAAGTCGCTATTTAAACTTATCAATTCTTTTTCTAATTCTTTAATTATTGTTTCGTTAGATAATAAAGCACCAGATAAAATAATTTTTTGTAAAGATAATAAAGCATCAGCATTAATTAATGCAAAAGACAATATATGTAAAATATATTTAAGTTTTTCATTATCTTTTAATATTTCTATATTTGCTTCGTCTTCTTCCAATTCTTTTCCTAAAATTGATGAATAGGAAATACATTCTTCAACTGTGTTACTTTGATAGTACATATGTCCTAATTCAGAAGAACTTCCTAATGGATTACCATGTACATAAATCGAACTACCAACACCAGGACCATATTTAACTAACAAGAAATTTTTATCATCATAATAATTCAAAGAATAAATATCAGCTAAACAATTAACATTATTAAATAAATAATAAGGTTTATTTAATTTTTCAATTTCACTGTGAAATACTGGATATTTTTCTTTAATTATACTTAAATCAGCTTTCCCTCTAATAGTTATTCCTATTGCGATGATATCATCTAAATAACCATTATAAAAATCTTTTAAAGTTATATTTTTATCACTTTCAAATTTAATTAATTCTCCTGATATATTCATCAAAGAAAAATAAAAATGATGTTTTCTAATATCTATTCCTAAAAAATATCCATATTTAGAATTTAAAGTAATTATTAATTCTTTTCTTCCTACTCTTTGAATATCTTTTTTAGATTCTAAAATAATACCTTCTTCTAATAAAGGCTTCATAGTTAAAGTTAACGCTGCATTAGTTAAATTTAACTTTTTTGCTAATATTGAGCGTGAACTTTCTTTTTCTACAAAAAGAATTCTAATAATTTTTTTCTGAGTTGAAGTTAAACTTATCATATAAATAGTGTAACACCTGAAATAAATAAAAGCACACAAGTAATTTTCAAAAATAGTTTTTTTGATAATTTAGGAGCAATTAAAGATCCTATAACTAAAGATAATATCGTTGCTCCTGCTCCAATTCCAAATAAAATCCAAACATGAGTCGTAAATAATCCCTGTACAATGTGAGTAGTAAATAATACAGAATTTAAAATAATCCATAATAAAGATAACGTTGCTCTAAACTTATTTTTATCTTTTAATTCTCTTAACCCATAAATTACTACAAAAGGACCACCAGAAACATATAATTTATGCATTATTCCACCTAAAAATAAAAATATTATCATCACCCATTTCGGCAATTTAATCTTCTCAAAATCAATAAAGAAAAATAGAATGCTTACTACTATTACTATTCCACCATAAATATATAATAATATCTTTCCATCGATTGGTATTAAATCAACTAAATAACCAGTTGCAAACCCTAGTCCAACAACACCTAAAATTATTAAGAAATTTTTCCAATCAATATCTTTAAAATGGACTACGACAACATAAACACACACTAAAAGAGCAACTAAATTTAAAACCGGTTTTGCAGTTTCAGCTCCTTCTAATCTTAAAGATAAAGGCATCGCTAATGCTGTTCCAGCAAATCCGGTAATAGTTTGTATAATGTTGCTTAAAAATATTATTAAAATAAATAAAGCATCATATAGCATAATTAATAATCTACCTTAATGTTTTCTCCTTCAATTCCAATATAAGCCCCTAAAGAAGCTTGTTTAGAATCCTTATGAGCTAATAACCATTTATTTACTTTCCAAAGTTTTTTATCGTTTATTATGCCTTCTAAATCACTATTAGTTTTATCAGTTAAAATGATAGCACATCTAAATCCATCTTCGGATAATTTACAAGGTGAAAAGTGTAATGTATAAGGGTTTAATACTACCGCTTGACCTTTTTTAACCAAGAATGCTTTAACATCCTTAGAATTTAATATTTCACCATGAATATCATCTTGTTTTGCTAATAATAAAACTAAATCAGTAGCTGCAATATCAACTTCAGGACATGTATGATATTCCATACAATTTAATAGTGAATTAAATCCATTACAATAACCTACTTCAATATCACCTAATCCATAAACATATTCTTTAATATTTGAAATATTATTTAAAGTATGCATATTAGAATCATTTCTAACATAAATGTTGTTTTCTAAAGGCATTTTAGATTTGTTATTTAAATAATCTACAATATCTTTAGTATCTATATCTAATACATATCCATAATCTTTAAATTCTTTATCAGTAACATTTAGTATTTTCATCTAATATCTCCCAATTCATTAATCGAGCAAGATATTGCATTGCTTTTTTATATTGAACATATCCCATAATAACGTGATGTGCAACTCCAGTATATGTAACTGTATCAATAACTTCATTAATAGGTCTATTAAAAACAACTTTAGCATACGTTCCAGATAAATCCTTATTCATTTCAAAAGCTTCACCTTCTTCGTAATAGATTCTTGTTTTTCCTCTAGCAGTATCAATTCTTAAAATAGACATCTTACCTGGTTTTAAAACAAAATCAGCTGTGACACCTTTTCCTCCAGCAAAATAGGTTTCTAATGAACGATTACATCTACGATCCCATAAGTTACAAGGAGCAACACCATCATGCCATAATAAAGCGTAATTTTCTTCGTAATTTACTTGTGATAAATCAGCCATAAATGGAGTTTCTTCACCTGCAGCTCTAACAGCTACCATGCTTAATGCAGCTTCAATATCGCCTTCGCAAGCTAATAAAATTCCTCTAGATTGTAATACAGACATCATCGCACAAGGTGATACACCATAATTTTTAGCAAATTCTGGCCAACAACGAATCGCAACAACATCAAGCCCTTTTTCTTTCATGAATTTTTCAGCAACTACAATTAATCTAGAAACTTGTCTTACTTGATTATCATTTAATTTTTTACAATCAAATGTTTCTCTTAATTCTTTTTCTTCTTTATCAATCTCTTCTTCTTTAGCTTCTCCACCAAAGAAATCACTTAATTCAAAATGAGATATTAATATACCTAATTCTTTATATAAATGGAGTTCATCTACTCCAACATTATAAAATCCTTGAGCATGAAAACCGATCAATCCAACATTAGAATTTTCTAAAGCAGTTTTCATTTTTATAGCTTTAACCCAATCGTGATCGATATCATCTCCTACATAAACTATAAAATCATCAACTCCACCTTTATATAAATTAGAAGCATTTAAATTAACACCACAAACAGCATTTAAACGAATTTTACCACCATTGTATGGTAATTCGTTATAACCTTGTAATAAGAATGGTTTTTTAACGATATTGTGTAAAATTAAAGCTAAACCACCTAGATGGAAAGTCGCAGAAACTACAACAACTGCATCTACATGCTTTTCAACAAAAAATTCTCCTGCTTTTTTTGCTTCATCTGGTTCAATAACCATAGTTGGGTAATAAACCCAATCTATAGAATTATCTTCCATTACTTTTGCACTTCTTTCTTTATAAAGTTTAAAAGCAGTTTCAAAATCAAAAGTTTTTCTAACTAAACAAACAATACCGATAATAGGTTTTCTCATATTACTTTACCTCATTTACAATCTTATATGATGCTGAAAAATCTTCTTTAGCTAATCCTCTTTCCATAGCTTTTTCATAGATTTTAACAACATTTTCTAATCCTGGACAATCGCTATTTAATTCATTAGCAATCTCTTTAGCAAAATGAACATCTTTATTCATATTTTCAACTGAAAAAGCTGTTGGATAAGTATTGGAAATTATATTTTTAGCCTTTGTATCTAGATAGAAGCAAGATGCTCCTCCATACCCAAAAGCTTCTACTACTTGTTCTAAATTCAATCCTAATTTTGTTGCTAATCCTAAAATTTCATTAACACCATTTTGAATTTCACCGACTAAACCATTATGTAAAATTTTCATTTGAAGACCTGCACCATGGTTTCCCATATAAATTATATTTTTTCCCATACATGATAAAATTGGTTTAACTTTATTATATATTTCTTCATTACCACCTACATAAATTCCAAGTTCACCTTTAATAGCTGCAGGTTGAGATTTAACTACAGGACAATCTAAAATTTCTACTCCACTACCTTCTAAATCTTTTGCAACTTGCTGATTTGTTGAAGGAGAAATAGTAGACATATCAATCCAAATTTGACCTTTTCTTAAATAAGGTTTGATTGAAGAATATAAAGATAACATATGTTCATTTTTTGGAACCATAGATATGATTACATCTGCAAATTCTACACATTCTTTGTAAGATGAAGCAAATGGAAATGATGTTTCTTTTTTAAACACATCATATCCAATTAAATCATATTTTTTTGATACATTGGTTGCCATAGGCAAACCCATGATACCTAATCCTATAAAAGCAATCTTCATTTTAATTTCCCTTTGTGTGGTCCCAAGCGTCTGTAAATACACCTAATCCATAAGTTGTAAATGGATGATTAAAACTTTCTTCGTATACTGCTAATCCACAAGTAACAATATCACAACCCATTTCAGCAGCTTCAGCAATTTGTTTACCATTTCTAATAGCTGCTGCAATAATTTCGGTTTCATAACCTTTATCTTTATAAATCTTAGCAAGTTGAGCCATATATTGATGTGTATCTTCACCACTATTTTCTTTCCATCCAATAAATGGAGATACATATTTTGCTTTAATTCTTCCAGCTTGGATTGCTTGAGAAGGAGAAAACACTAAAGTAACATTTGTTCTAATTCTAGGATCTTGTTTTTCTAATTGATAAGCAGCTTTAACACCTTCTGTAGTACATGGAATTTTAATAACAAAATTTTCACATATTGCTGCGATGACTTTTGCTTCACGAATCATATCTTCTGCTTTATCAAGATGAGGATTAATTTCTACTGATACAGGAAATTTATCCATTCCAATTAAATCATTTTCTTTTAACCATGTAGCAATATCAGTAATTGCTTGCATAAAAGGTTTACCGCTATTCATGATATGTTTAGGATTTGTAGTAACTCCATCAATACCATAATTTTTGTAAGCATAATCAATTTCGTTTATTTTTGCTGAATCAAGAAAGTATTTCATATTTATTTTCCTCCATTTTCTTGTTTTAAATTTTTAAATAAATCTGTAAATTCACTATCTTTTCTATAAAAAGCAATAGGTAATCCAATTGGGGAATCAACTTCTCCAAAGCCAGATTCCACTTCTTTGTTTGTAAAGAATTGTACCCATTCACCTTTAGGGAGATAGTATTTATGTTTAGTTTCTCCTGGTCTTAAAACCGGAGAAACAACAACATCTTTTCCAAAAAGATATTCTCTTTTATTTTTATATGCCTCTTCTTCATCATAATGGAAGAATAAAGGTCTAATCATAGGAATATTATTTGTGTAATATTCTTGGTATAGTTTTTCTCTATATGGTTTTAATTTAACAAAATAATTTGTATTTTGTATAAATTCATCATATGTATTTTCGTTATCATATTGAACATTGTTTTTAGGTTGGTTTCCTTCATGAGTTCTATAGATAGGAGTAAAAATATTCATTTCTGACCGACGATTAAATAATTCAGCATCACGGACCATTCTTGTTAAAACACAAATTGTTGTATATCCCCCAATATCTGAATGAAGCACACCAGCTCCTGAACATGCTAATGAAATACATGCAGGAATTACCGATCCTAACCCATATTCATCAGAATAATCAACATGCTGATCACCATTCCAAACAGAATTAGTAAATTGGAAAGTATGACCATATGCAGCTCTAGAAAAATAGAAGCACTCATCTTCTTTATTCAATTCATGAACTGCATCATAGTTACATTTCGCCCACATAGTTGGCCATCTATTATGAAGTTTTTCACTTTCTCCTCCATAACAAACAGAATCTGTAGGAAGGTATTCACCAAAATCAGCCATCCATCCAGATAAACCATATTCAATCATATTTTTCTTTATAATTTCTTTATACCAATTTCTAGCAGTTGGATTTGTTAAATCAACAATACCAGCATTAAACGTAGTAGATTTAATATGATACACTGTTCCATTTTTATGTCTAATTAAAAATTCTTTTTTCTTAGCTTCTTCATATTGTGGAGATCCTTCTTTTAAAAATGTATTTATATAACCTAAGAATCTAACACCTTCACTATTTAACTTTTTAATTATCTCTTTTAAATTAGGATATAGTTTTTCATCAGCTTCCCAGTTCCAATAAACTTGATATCCGAAACTAGTAACTACATTACCACACCAATCTTGACACCAAATTGCGGATATTTTTAAACCTCTTTTTTTAGCTTCTTCGTATTTCTTTAATAAAACTTCACTTCCACCTTGAATTGCTAAAATAACTCCATCATTAACCCAAGAAGGAACTTTAGGTTGAACACCAACTAATTTAGAAACTTCTTGTGCTAATTCTAAAATTGAATCCGCACATAATAACGATATAGATTGAGGTATTTGTCTAAATTTAATTAACAATTCATCTTTTTTAAATGATAAGAAACCATACGTATCTTCATGACAATAAATTGCATATCCTTTACTAGACATAAACGAAGGAGTTGAACAATATGTTTGATGATCTTTATAAGGAGCTTCATAATCAGGATTTGGACCATGCAATCTTTCTCTTAATTGCTTTTTAGCAATTTTCATTACTTGTTGATGTTCACTTACCCAGATAGGTACATCTTTTCCTTTTAAATCTAAAGCAGTATATTGTTCACCACATCCATAAATATGTTCATCTTTAAATGTTTTAAATCTTAAAGTAAAACGATTATATCCGTTATCCACATGGAAATGAAATTTAACATATGGAACTTCATCAACAATAATTTCAGCTTGAACTTTACCATCCGTAAATATATATCTATTTTCGTCTTTAAATGAAAAAGTAAGTTTTCTTCTATCAACTATATTATCTTTCGTTGTAAAAGAACCTCTTTTCATCTTATATTTTGCTTTTCCCTTACCAATTATGAGATAAGCATCTCCATTAGTAAGTTGATTTAGGAAATATTGTTTTAATTCTTCCTTATTCATTTTTTAGGTCCTTTCGCTAAATGTTTTAGCAATTAATTAAGTTACTTAAAAAATTATAAAATTAATCTACTAAAATTACAACACAATTTTTAAAAACATGAATTTATGAATTTAATTATAATAAAAAAATCCTTTAGCTTATATCCTATTAATAATATAGCTCAAAGGATTAATCAAAAATTAATGGTGCACCAAACAAGAGTCGAACTTGCACGAGTTTCCTCACTAGATTCTAAGTCTAGCATGTCTACCATTCCATCATTGGTGCAATAAAAACATTAATATTATAGATAATAAAGCTATATTTTTCTATATTTTTTCAAAAATACCGATTTAATCGATATTATTTTGATTTTAAATTTACAATACGATTACATCTAGTTTTAATTACTAGATAAATTTTATTAATCTTGTTCTTGAAACTAGAAAACTTGACAAATGAAATTATTAATATTATATTAATAACACAACAAAAAGGAGATTTTTATATGAACTATAAATTTTTAAGAGTTCTAGCTGCTTCTTTGGTCACTTCAATGATCGTTGGAGGTAGTTTATCAACACTTTACTTCATAAATGGTTCTAAAACATCAACTATCACACCTGATACTACGGATGGTGAAGATGATGATAAAAAAACACAAGAACAAATAGATTGCGAAAACGCAAAAGCTAAATTAGCTGAAAACCTCGCATCTTCAAATATCAATTTTAAAGATTTATTATTTAAAGTTGATGGAATTGGAAGCAAAGCAAATAACCAAATTTTATTAAGTTTTAACGGGGCTGCAGATTATAAAGCTTTCATTGATACAAGAAAAGACAATGACACTTCTAACGATGTAGTCGCTAAACTTAATGGTAATGTGAACATTAAATATAACGAAGTTTTAACTGATACAAGCGTAAATCCTATTCTTGATGAAAGCATGATTATTAACGCTAACGGAAACGGTAAATTATATTTAGATTTAAACTGGGCTGATACAATTAACGGCGAAGAAGCTAATTACACAAGATATTCACTTAGTGGAAAATTCTTAACAGATGTATTAGATTTTCTTCCTACAATCGGAAAACTTACAAATAATGATTTATCATCTGTAACTGATATCGTTGACAAAGTAAAATCAATCGATGTACTTCCACTTATTCCAACAATTTGTGGTGCATTAATGAGCTTTTCTAGTGATACGGATTTAAATCAAACACCAGAAATTGTCGATGGTCATAAAATTTATACTTACAACTTATTAGTTAAACAAAGTTTATTATCTTCAGTTGGTATCGATCAAGATATCAATGTAGTTTTAAAATGTAATGAAAATGGTTTATTGACTTACATCGCTTTAAACCCATTAACTATTAGCGGTATTACTCTTTCTTTTGAAAGTAATACAGAGATGAGTTTAGATTCAGAATATGTTGATAATACAGACATTAATGGTGATTATAACAATTTAGATTGTACTACTAACATTTTAACTACTATTGCTTCTTTAGTTGATGAAAAAGCATTTACTACTAATTTTTCATTATCTTTTAAAGAAGAAGAAAACGGTGTTAAAACTGCAAGTAGAGAGATTACTGGTGCATTTAAAGGTAATTTAAAGAATGCAAATAGTATTAACGACGGTGCAATTTATGATATCACTTTAGGCGGAGAGAAAGATTTATATACTAAAGTCAATGTTAGATATGAAGACAATAAAACATACTTTAACGTTCATAATCAATTAGCTACAGGATTTATTGAAAACTCCACCATCGATGATTTAAGTAAAAATATTGTTGGTACTCTTGCTAATGATAACCAAGAACAAACAAACGAAGCTTTAGATACAGTCAATAATGTTTTAAAAGGTGAAGCAATCTACGACATTATGAACGGTAACTGGAACGCATATAAGAAAATTATTAAGAATTTAACTGTTGAAGGTGCTCCAGACGATGAATCTTGCAAGATGAAACTTGAAATTAGCGCAAAAGGCTTATATTCAAAATTATTAGATAAGAGTTTCTATTTAGAATTAGATTTATCAAATGGTAAATTTAATGGTGTTTCAATCGTAGATTTACCAATTAACGAAAGTAAAGATACAAGTGATGTAAATCATGTAAATTATGTTAGCTTATCTTTATCATTAAAAGATTACGTTGAAACTAATGTTAGCGAAGTTTATGGTGATTTATCAACATACGCTAACTTTAAAATCGTTTCACCAATCTTCAATTCTATTTCTCAAATAGCTAATACTAAACAAATTGGTACATCTTATAGTTTTAGTTACACCAAAAAAGACGAAACAACTCCAATGATTGAAGCTGCTGGTAATTTAAATGCAGATTTAAATAAAATCGATTCAATGGATTTTGGAGATGATGTTACATTCGATTCAGCAATTGATGTAATTAAAGGTAAAAATTTAGGCTTATATCAATTAAATTTAAATGCTAGTGTTAATGGAGTTCCACATAATGCTAAATTAACATACCAAAACCAAGGATTATATCTTGATTATCACGGATATAGCGAATCTAGTAGAACTAGAATGAGCTTAACTCAAGGTAAGATTTTTGATATTATCACTTTTGCTGAAGGTTTAATTAATAGTAATTCAAGCACTGAATCAACAGACACAAAGAGCCCATTTGATGATATGTCTTCTACTATTAACGATATTTTAAATTTAACTGATGGCAAAATTTGGACTATTTTAAATAGTACATACATCGATGAATTAAAACCATATATCTCAATTAAAAACGGTACAACCGAAGATACATTAGTTATTGATATCAATACAAAAGCATTTAATAGCAACACAGAAAATCCTGGTCAAATTTCAATTACATTAGATACAGTTGATAAAGGTGAAAATCCTTCACTTCTTGCTATAAGTGGTTCTTTTGAAGATCAAAATACTGGATTATTTACATTCGGATTATCTTTTGATGATTATAAAGAATTTTCAATTTCTGAGGACGAAATTACTAATTACTATAAAGAGATGAATACTACTGTCGATTCTGTTTTAGGCATAATCGAAGGAGTTTCATCCTCCTTTAAAGTAAATGGTGTTTTGGAAAATCCCAGGCAATAATGAAGATACTACAAAATCAGTAACATTTGATGGTTGGTTAAATAACGAAAAAAACCCTTTAACAGTCGATAATAAACTCGAAGGGTCTTTTTCGGTTACTTCAGTATCTTCAGACAATAAATCAACTACAAATAAAGTTCAAATTAAAAAAGAAAAGCAAACCGATAGCGATAAATCGATGATTACTCTTCAATATAATGAATCCATAAAAGCATATACTTATGGAGAAAGCGCTATGGGAGCTTTAAGTGAATTTACAAAAATGACAGAAGGTAATCTTTTATATATTTATGTATCGGATTACCTTCCGCTAATTAAACAAATAATTGGTGAAAAAGATAGCGATAACGGTATAGATTATAAGCAAAAAGTTTTAGATTTTATAAATGAATCAGGAGATAATGTAAAAGTAGAAAATACTGATGCATATGTTTTAGATTTTACAATCAACCCGAATAGCGAGTCTCCAACAAAGTTTTCTATAGACTTTGATCCAGACGACACAAACAATATATTAGATGTTATTATTAAGGATTTTTCCTATAGTGGATGTTTAGGAAACATCTCTTTTAGTTTACTAAAAAACTTTAATAATGATAATTCTACTTCTTTTAAAACTAATGATAATATAGGATATGTAGATTTATCCACTCTTCCTTTATTAACTAAAATTGGAATTAAAACAACAGAAAGAAGAGATTATGAAATCGAAGGTTCTTTAATTATGAAAACTAGCGGTGTTGCTAGCTGGATTATTGATGTAGATATCGCCCCAACAGTTAAAGTTTATTTAAATGTTGGTGATACCGTCGATAAAAATAACCTTTTTACAATCGATGGTTTAGTTGAAATTTATTACACCACTAGTGTTAATGATACAAGTAGTGCATTTAATACAAGCGCTACTAGAACATACAGCACAATCGTTACACAATATTTTATTAAAGATACTGACGCTTATATTAAAAAAGATAAATCAACTTTCCAAAGCAAAGGAACTAGAAAAAATATATTTAAAGGCTGGACTTGGACAGATTACGACTTAACAAACGAAGATTTATATTATGTTCACTTAGATCAAAAAACTATGGTTCAAGATATGCTTTATTACATAATGGTATTTTCTTTAGAACAAGGCTCAGTTTACGATAAAATTAAAGAAATGGCTTCAAGTAATAGTATCGATTTGGATAATATGCTAAGCTACTTTAAATATTTTAAAAAGAGCGATAGCGAGCCTAAATACGAAATTAAATTTACTATGGTTATTTTAGATGTTTATGCAGATATTTATTACTTCGACGAAGAAGGAGATAATCAATATCTATTATCTAGATTCCATGTCTATTCTTCATTTAATATAGGAATTGGTTCTATTAAACTTGATTTAGATGTTTCTAATAATACAACAATATCATCCACATATTATAATAAGATGATATCTACTGATACCTACACCTCTGAATATGATCAATTCTTTATAGATTGGGAAAATGATTCAAACTTAAAAAATCTTCAAATAAGAACAGATTATACTAACGAAGATTCTAGTGTTTTATATCACGTACAAGTTAAATAAAAATATTTAATTTTCTAACGATCATAAGAACTATCATTCCCACCACATTTATAATTAATAAATAAAAATAAACAGGGAAAGATATAGCATAAGTTAAAGGGGAAACTGGTTTCATTATATGAACTAAGAATGAAGGATTTTCTAATTCAATAATTAAGATATTCATCAAAATAATTACATTAACAACAATAAACACTAAGAAGTTAAAATTAGAAAATTTCTTATTAAAGTAAATTAGCATATAAATAAAATCGAATATATTAATTCCTAAAAACAATAGATATGCAACTTGACCAACTGTATCACCTTGATTTTTGAATAGTATTGTTTCAAAACTTTTTAAGTTATATAAAAATAAAATTACTAGAAAAATAAATACGATTCCGTATGCTTTTTTAAATTTATCAACATTTTGATAAACAAAAATTTTAGCTAAAGAATCTTTATTTTTTAAATGAATCGATAATTCAAATCCAAAAAGAATAATTCCTATAATTAATAAAATAACTCCTTTTAAATACATCGAATCGTAATACCCACCAACAAAATAATTTTTAAAACTAGAAAAAATTAAAGGCAAATGAAATAGATATAAT
>CAVEUC010000006.1:0-60141 GCA_963619035.1 Lachnospiraceae bacterium GAM79 | reverse complement strand
TTTCCTAAGCAGTGATTGTCCAGAAAAGGGGTACAGTTCAATTTGGTGGACCTAACGAGAATCGAACTCGTGTATTACCGATGCGAACGGTATATTCTCCCACTAAATTATAGGCCCATGTGAAATATTATATATTAATTAAACAATTTTATATACTTTTTAAATTCATTGCTTATCGCATTAAACATATATTGAACATTTATATTATCGTTAACAAAACAATTATCTTTTAAAGAAGAAAGGTATTTAAAATCTATATTTTTTTCTTCGTTTATAACTTCACCATAATCATTAATTAATTTATTAGAAATTTCATCGATAACAATAATACAATAAGATACAGCATCAAATACTAATTCATCATTTAAAAATTGCTCAAAAGAATAGCCTTTTACATATAAATTTGCTTTAAATATCCATCTTTTTAGTCCATTTAATAATTCTTCTTTTTCATTCATTTTAAAATACCTAACAATTCACTAAAATCATCTATAACATAATCAGGCTTATTCATTAAGGCTACATTTTTATCTCCATATCCATATGTGACAAATACAGTTTTTAATTTAGCATTTTTTCCTGTTTGTATATCAACATAAGAATCACCTACATAAAAACCTTCACTACTATTTAAATTGAATTCATTAATAATTCTTTCATTTAACAACGTAACATCAGGTTTACATTTATAATTTTTATCTTGTCCTTGTATATAATTAAATTCAATATCTTTAAATAAACTTGGAATTAAAATTTTTAACAATTCATCAGGTTTATTACTTAAAATATATATTAAATAGCCCCTCTTTTTTAATTCTATTAAAGTTTTATCAACATTATTATATACTTCAGAATATATTTGGTTATCCTTATAATATTTTATAAATAATTCATAATCATTTGTATTGTATTCATAACCATTCATAAATCTTTTAAATAATAATTCAGCACCATTACCAATAAACTTTTTTACTTCATCTTCACTATATTCTTTTTCTATATTTTTAAATTTTAAAAATTTATTTACTGCAACAGTAATACCTTTTAGTGTATTAATAAGCGTTCCATCTAAATCAAAAATTGCAAACTTCATAACAATAAAATTATAATCCAAATAACTACTAAAATTAATATAAAAATAATCTAATAATATATACGAATACACCTAGTAATTAGTATCACATTTATTAAATAGTTAATATTTGATATGATTATTGATTATAAGAGGTAGGTTATGAAGACATTAGTTATTACCGACGACAACGCCGGGTTTACATATAAAGAAGCTGAAGAATTAGGTATCAAGATTACTAGAATGCCTATTATTATTGATGGTAATGTGTATTTTGAAAACCAAAATATCGATCAAGATAAGTTCTTTGAATTACAAGAAGGTGGTTCAAACATCAATACATCCCAACCATCAATAGGTGAAATAATTGAATTATGGGAAGAATCATTAAAAACTTATGATGAGATAGTTTATATACCTATGAGTAGCGGATTATCTGCAAGTTGTGAAACAGCATTAAATTTAGCTAACGATTATAAAGATAAAGTTTTTGTTGTCGATAATCATAGAATAAGCGTTACATTAAAATCTGCTGTATACGATGCAATTAATTTAGTTAAGAAAAATAAAACTGGTAAAGAAATTAAAGAAATCTTAGAAAATAGCAGCAAAGATTCTTCTATTTATATTATGGTCAACACACTTAAATATCTTAAAAAAGGCGGAAGAATCACTCCCGCTGCTGCTTTAATTGGAGAAACATTACATCTAAAACCTATTTTAAGAATTGATGGGGGAAAGTTGGATGCTTGCTCTACTTCTCTTGGCTTTAAAAAAGGTAAAAAGATTCTTATAAATCAAATGATGAATGATATTAAAGAAAAATATCACGATGTTAATTCTATTAGAATGTGTGTTGCTTATACAAAAGACTTAAATGAGGCCATAGAATTTCAAAAAGAAATAAGTGAAACATTTAATATCCCATTAGAAAGCATAATGATTAACCCTTTATCTTTATCTGTTGCAACTCATATTGGTCCAGGGTCTTTAGCTATTGCTTGTTCAAAAATTATTGCTTAACACCAAAAATTATTATTTAATTAAGTTAATAGGAGAAAATATATGTACGAACAAGAAATTACAAAATTTAAAAAATTGAAAAAATTATTTATCATACTTGGATCTATTGCATTAGCTTTTGGAGCTATATTACTTCTTGTTGGAATTATAGTATACTCTCAAGCTTTCTTAGAATTAATGTATTTAGTTCAAGAAAATCCAAGCAAATATTACGATAGTTCAACACAAACTGTAATTATGGAAAATATACCAGCATACATAATTCAAAATATCGGAACTGGAGTTGGATGTTTAACATTTGGTGGAATATTTGTTGTTCCTGGTGTAGTTTTAATAGTTCTAGCATTTGTTCTATGGAATAGAAAAGTCAAAAATTACACTAAATTACAAAACGAAAATAAAAACGTAATCGATGCAAAATAATTAAGAAGAAATATAAAAATCACTAGGAAATCCTAGTGATTTTTTAATTCTGTATATTTTTTTGCATTACCTTTAGCTAATTCAACAGGATATTTTTTCTCGTTTTTATCCATCTTTGAATTGATAATCTCATCATCATTTAAATCTAATTTATTAATCAAATCATAACAATAAACAATAACATCAGCTAACTCTTCTTTAACATGTTCTAAATCAAAATTTATTTCATCCCATTGAAAACATTCTAATAATTCATTTGCTTCTATTGATATTGATTTTGCTAAATTAGCAGGAGAATGAAATTTATCCCAATCTCTATCATCTACAAATTTTTTTATTCTTTCTCTTGTTTCTTTATTCATAATCTCTCCCTTATTTTTAATTTTTAAATTAATTATTAATTTAATTATCTTTAAATTTTAACACTATTAAATTACAATATAAATATGTTAGATTTCTTAAAAATTTTTGGTGAAGGTTTCTTATTTTTTATAGGATTACCATTTATTTTAGTAGGATTAGTCATTTACGGATTATATTTATTCGTAGTTTTTATTGTAATGTCTATAAAAGGTCTTGTTTTATTCTTTAAAGGTAAAAAATATTCATTAATGTTACCTGAAGATTTAAAAGCTGATGAAATATTAAAAAACGGAATAAATTTAAATCCTCAAATGCAAACTCAAACAGTTAATAACAGTTCTGTTACTTACAATAACACATATAATCAAATTAATATTTCCCCAAAATCTAACAATAGTGAAGGTTTAAAGCCTGTAGATTTTTTAGATCAATCCAATAGTGATAACGTAAACGGTTTTTTAGAAGGTAATAACGATGGCCAATGAGAATAAGAAATTTAGTGATAGTTCTTTTTATAAAGTTTTAATAACGATTGTTGTTATTGTTTTAAGCATCTTCTTTATTTTTGGATTGATTGGAAGAGGTATTCAAGTATTAATAAAGAATCAACAAAAAAGAGTTGATAAATTAATGTCTAAATTAATATTAAGCAAAGTCGTTAATAACGAAAAAGATTTCAAAAGAATTGCGAATTATAAATCTAAAATATTTTTCTTTAAACATTCAATTCCAGCATTTTCAATAATGTTAGTTACTTTATTAGTTTATATCGTTTGCATTTCTATATATCAACCAACTCATGACGGAAACTACCTTTCAATGTTCTATGTTTTTGGAAGAACAATTTTCCCATGGCAAGGTGAATTAGTTTATTACGCTCCATTAGGATTTGACTTTTCTAATATTAAAGCAGTCTCTATTTTTAATGAATATCCTAATGATTTATGGTACTTAATTATTTCTGTTATCAATATTTCATTATTAATAATAGCTTTATTTATGTACTTCATTCAAGTTGGAGGATATATCGCAAGAAAATATAGAATCTTTAAATTATGTCAATCTATGTTCTCTAAAGATTTAGATGGCGTAGATTTGATGCATTTTATTAATACAACCAATTCAACAATTTTAGACGACAAAGAAAAAACCACTATGCCTGTTGCAACTGAACAAAGCCATAATGGTCAAGAAATCAATAAACAAAATCAAACAAATTAGCCTTTTATAACATTAACAAATAAAAGGATAATTTCAACAATTACAAAAGAACCTAATAAAATATCTAATATTAAAAACAAAATAAATAATCTAGAAGTAGAAACTTTCTTTTCTTCGATTTTTTTTGCTTCTTCAACACTAATTTCTTTTTTAACTGAAGGAGTTTCTTCTTGAGAAAAGTTTCTAGTAGAACTTAAGTCTCTAGAATCACTTTCTCTTTCAATTAATACTTTTTCTTCTTTCATTTTTAATATTTTAAGCTCCCTGGTGTTCTTGGGTAAGGTTGAACATCTCTAATATTAGAAATACCTGTGATATACATAATTAATCTATCAAAACCTAATCCGAAACCCGAATGAATACAACCACCATATTTTCTCAAATCTAAATACCATTCAAGGCCTTTATCATTTCCAAGTTCTTCCATCTTTTTCTTTAAAATTTCATAATTTTCTTCTCTTTGAGAACCACCACAAATTTCTCCGACACCTGGAACTAATAAATCACATGCAGCAACTGTTTTATTATCTGGATTTAATTTCATATAGAAAGCTTTAATTTCTTTAGGAAAATCTATTAAAAACATAGGACCTTTAACGATTTCTTCAGTTAAATATCTTTCATGCTCACTTTGGAGATCCATACCCCATTCGATATTATCGTAGTCAAATTTATGGCCATTCTTAACTGCTTCTTTTAATAATTCAATACCTTCTGTATATGTCATTCTCTTAAATGGAGTATTTAAAATATGATGTAATTTATCTAAAACTGTCTTATCAATCATAGTATTAAAGAAATTCATTTCATCAGGACAATTATCTAAAACGTATTGAATAATATATTTTAAGAAAGATTCCATTAAGTTCATATCATCCTCTAAATCAGCAAAAGCAATTTCAGGTTCAATCATCCAGAATTCACTTGCATGTCTTGTTGTGTTAGAATTTTCTGCTCTAAATGTAGGTCCAAATGTATAAACATCTCTAAAAGCTAAAGCAAAAGCTTCAACATGTAATTGACCACTAACAGTTAAACATGCACTTGAATTAAAGAATTCTGTAGGATTTTTTAAATCGCTAGCAACATGGAAAACTTGTCCAGCACCTTCAGCATCATTAGCTGTAATTTCAGGAGTATGAACATACATAAATCCATGTTCTTGGAAATATTTATGAATCGCATAAGCAAGAGTATTTCTAACTCTAAAAACAGCATTAAAAGTATTTGCTCTTGGTCTTAAATAAGCAATATCTCTTAAAAATTCAAAAGAATGTCTCTTCTTTTGAAGAGGATAATCTTCGCTACATTCACCTAAAACAGTAGCGTTTTCCAAAATGATTTCAAATGGTTGTTTATTTTCTGGAGTTAATTTAATAAATCCAACCGCTTTAATGCTTGAACCATATTTAATTTTAGAAATATTATCGTAATTAGCACTATCTTTTGAATAAACTAATTGAATATTTTTAAAACAACTTCCATCATTAAAATCAATAAAGCCAACACTTCCATTATTTCTATTGCTTCTAACCCAACCTTCTAATACAACACAACTATCTTCATTTAAACATTTATTTTCTAATGAAATATATAATTTTTTAACTGTTAAACTTCTTTCTTGACTCATAATAAAACCTCAATAATTATTATACTATAATTTAGTATCTCTTGTAATCTTCAATTCTCCAAGATGGATCAACTCCTAAAGATAAATCTGCAAATACCCCTTTATCATAAAGATGATCAGCTACTTTAGCAATCATAGCAGCGTTATCTGTTGTACACCAAATTGGAGGAATAATAACATCTATATCACTATCTTTAAATAAAGATACAACTTCACTTCTTAAATAACTATTAGCACTAACTCCACCAGCTAATATAATTTGTTTTATATCATACATTTCTGTTGCTCTTTTAATTCTATCAATAATCATTCCTACAGCAACATCTTCAAAAGAACGAGCTAAATCTTCTACAACTATCTTTTCACCTTTTTGTTCAAGATTATGAGCCAAATTTATTACAGCAGTTTTTAAACCACTATAACTTACATTTAAACTTCCATCATGCATTGGTGTAGGTAATTTATAAGTGTGTTTTCCTGTTTTAGCTAATTTATCAATAGCAACACCTCCAGGATAAGGTAATCCAATAACCCTAGCAACTTTATCAAAAGATTCTCCTATAGCATCATCTTTTGTTTCACCTATTATTTCAAATTCAAGATGATCCTTCATTAAAACCAATTCTGTATTTCCTCCACTTACAACAACTGCTAATAAAGGAAATTTTAATTCACCAACAAACTCATTTGCATATATATGTCCAGTTAAATGGTGAACAGGAATTATTGGTTTATTATAAATTAATGCTAATGTTTTAATAGCTTGTAAACCAACATGCAATGCTCCTATTAATCCTGGACCCCTTGTAACAGCAAACGCCGTAATATCTTCTAATTTAACATTTGCAACATTTAAAGCATCATCAATAACCGCTAAAACATTTTCTAAATGCAATCTAGAAGCAATTTCAGGCATAACTCCACCATACTTTTGGTGAACTTCTATTTGACTAGAAACAATATTTGATAATAATTGACCATTTTTAATAATTGCACAACTAGTTTCATCACAGCTACTTTCTAATGCTAATATAATTCTATCCATATTAGATTTCTCCTTTTACCATATAAATGGCATCTTCTCCATTACTATAATATCCCTTTTTAATACACACTTCTAAAAAACCATTTTTCTTATATAAATTAATTGCTGCAAGATTGCTTTTCCTGACTTCTAATGTATAAAACTCTGAATTTTCTTCTTTAATCTTTTTTTCACTCTCTTTAATTAATAAAGTAGCTAAACCTTGTTTTCGATATTTAGAATCTACACAAATTCTAAATATTGTTGAGCTATTAAAAGTAATCCAATAAATCAAATAACCCACTATTTCCCAATCGTTTTTAATAATCAATGTGTGAGAAAATGGATTTTCAGTTAATTCATATTCTAAATCAGATATTTTTAAATGTTCTTCAAAACATTTTTTATCTAACTCGAATAGTTCATTAATATCATTATTATTTGCAGCTACAATTTCCATATTAATCTTTCATATAAACAGCTTTTAAAGTCATAATATTTTTAACTAAATCTTCGTCATTTTTTAAGTCTAACATATTAGAAGAAATAGAAGCTTTATATCCTTCAATTTCTAAATATTCTGTATCTCCACAAACAACAAAATCCTTATGATTTTCAATATATTCTTTAACTTCTTCATTTTTCATGATTTGATCTTTTAATATTGCTTCATTGTTTTTATAAACACCAATATAAGATCTATTGCTTCTAGCATTAATCAAACAAATTGAAGTAGCATCATGCTTTTGTAATACTTTTAAACTTGAATAAGCATAACAATTTATTTTTAAAGAATAGCAATATACTTTTGCAATAGTTAAAGCTATTCTAACTCCTGTATAACTTCCTGGACCAACTGTTACAAAAACTTCATTAATTTCTTTTGGATTAACACCATTTTTATCTAAAATGTTTTTAATTTCAGGAATCATATATTCGCTTTGTTTTTGAAAACATTCATAAGCAGTTTCAGAAACTAATTTTCCATCTTTACCTAAGCCAACAACTAAATCTTTATACGAAGAATCTAACATTAAACTATACATAATTAAAAAATCTCCTTTAATTGATTAATTATTTGATCATATTTTTTACCATGTGATTTAATAACTATCTCTCTTGTAGAATCATCAACTAAATGAATATTAATATTTAAATAATCATCTAATAAAAATTCTTTAATAAACATAGGCCATTCGACAACGCAAACACCATCACCTTCAATAACTTCTTCTAACCCGATGTTTTTATTTTCATCATCAACATCTTCAAGTCTATAAGCATCAATATGATATAAATTCATATTTTTATTAAAGTAACATTTAAGAATATTAAATGTTGGTGAATTTACTTCATCTTCAATTCCTAAACCTTTTGCAATTCCTTTAGTGATTGTAGTTTTTCCAGCGCCTAAATCACCAGTTAAAGTAATTAAGCTTCCTTTAAATAATTTTTGAGATATTTTTTCTCCAATTTTTTTAGTTTCTTCATCAGATTTACTAGTTAATTTAATTTCCATAGTCATATCCTTCTTACAAGTTTCTTTTAAAAATTTATCGTAATATTCTTGAATCTTTTTATCATTAAAAGGAAATTCTTTTTTATTCATCATCTCCTTAATTTCGTTAATGTTAAAGCGTAAAATTCTATCGATATCATCACCATATTGATATTTTTTCTTATGATATCCATATTCTTTAACATCAATTAATTTAATTGTATTATTTGGATATTTTTTAATATCAAGATCATAATCGATATATTTAATTCTACCTTTATCGAAAATATAAGGTGAAGCAAGATTTACATAATAAGTAATCCCGCCTTTTTTAAACATCGCTATGACATTCCACCAACGTTTTTTGAAATAAACCATTATAGCAGGTTCTTTTGTATACCAAATTCTAAAATCGTGTTCGATTACTTTTACTTTTTTACTAGAAACAACAATATAATCTTCAGTCTCTTCAACTACGTAAGTTGAATCCCAAATTCTATGCATCCTGCCATCATGTTTATATCCTTGAACTTCTATCCACTTTCCTTCAAGTTTTTCCATAATGACACCTTATTTCTTGTTTATTTCATCTATCATTTCAAGGACTAATTCCAAATCCTTTTCACTTCTTCTTAAAGTATTAATATTAAAATCAGACTCAACAGGAATATTTAAAAATTCATCACAATAATCAATACCAATCGTTGTGTAACCTGCTCTAATTGAAACAATAACATCTATTAAAGTTTTATCAATTCTAAATTTTCTTAATGTAGATAAGACTTTTGAATTAAATACTTTCTTGTATCCTTCATCATTTGTATATACAACATATGAACTATTAGTTCCACCATCAACTAATTTAAGATCATCAATATCATCGAGAGGTTTAGAAAGTTGGCCACCTTTAAGTTGAGCAATTATTACTTTATCACCTTCATAATTATTTGGATAGACGTACATTCTTCCTAAAAACATTGGAGACATTCTATTCTTTACTAAAATATTTCCTGCAATATCAACAGATGTTAAAACCTTTCCATTATATTCAACTTCAACATAATTTCTACTTCTAGTATTTTTAATATTTTTGTAAAAATGGGCATTAATAAAAACTTGATCATCTAATTGATTTTGAGATAAATAATTAACTTTTGTAAATTTTTCATCTCTATAAAGATAACCCGCAGATAAAGAAAATAATTCATTAATATAATCATTAGCTTTACCTTGTAATTTGTTTTTATTAACTTTAGTAGTAACTACCATTGCAATTAAAGCAAGAACAAACGCACCTAAAGCAAGATATAGCATCCAAGAATATTGATTTTGAAAAACTAATGTTAAAATAAATACACCAACCATTAAAACAGTTGAAACACCAGTAACAATATAATTTATTCTTTTAACTTTTTTATTAAAAGCCCAATATTTTGATCTAGCGTCATTTATTTTTTTAGTTAATTCAACTTGATCAGTGGTTACTTCTTTTTTATTTTCTTCTTCTTCTAAAAGAGCATTAGAATCAATAACACTATTAATTAATTCTTCGTTATTTTTCTCTTCTTCAATTTCTTTAGTTTCTTCTTCTTTTTCTACTTCAGAAGTTACTTTCTCTTCATACTTTTTAAATCCCATAAATAAATACTCCTACATACGTATGAAATTATTATAAACGATATAGGCGTTTTATGTTAGTAATATATAAATTATATTTATATATTTTTAATGTAATAGACTATTAATACATAACCATCATCTACACGGATTGAAGCTTCTTTATTTATAAATTCATTATCAATTCCTAAAGGAAAATCATTCTTTAAAATATATTTTTCTACGTTATATTTAAAGTTTTTTAATGTTACAAGTGATGTATTAGATAGTGAAAACATACTGAAATACCCACTATTTTCTTTGTTAAACTCTTTTGTTTGATTATGTAACACTTCATAAATTTTATTATCATTTATAATTTGTGCTTCAATATTTTTAGTTTTTAAATTATGTAAAATTTGTATATTTGCGAATGTATGTTCATCTCTTTTTCCTGTCGCACCATAAATTTTAAATTTTGTATAACCTAGATTAATTCCATAATTTAATGCAGCATAAACATCTGTTTCATCTTTAATAGGATTCAATTTAATAATTTTAACATTATCAGGTACAACTTCCAAACTATCAAAATCACCAATTAAAATATCAACCTTAATGTTGTTATTTAGACAATGAATATACCCGCCATCACAAGCACATACAAAATCTAAATCATTAATTTTTAAATGATTATTAATAAATTCACCAGCACCGATTATATAAAAAACACCTGTTTTACCCATTCTTTTTAACTTTGAACACCTTATTAATCATCATTATAGGACCAGCAAGAACTATCATTGCAGCAATAGAAATTCCCATTGTTGCAGGAACATAAGTCGATTGATAAATAAAATTATCTAACAACGTGATTGGTTGATATAAAATTGCTGCACTAATCATGTGGCCTGCATATCTAGTTATTAAAGCCAATATTCCACCAACACAAATTCCTGCTATCATCAAACCATATTCATTCTTTTTCTTACCTTTAGCAAATTTAGTAAATAAATTAACAAAAGTACCAATAAATCCATATCCAGCTAACGCAACAAAGTAATCAAAAGGAAATGTTTGTAATCCATATCCATCTAATAGACAAGTGATTAATCCAAATATTAAACTACTGGATATAAAACCTTTAATCCCGCCAAATCTTATAGCGATAATAAATAAAGGAACAGGTGAAAAAGAAATTGAACCACCATTAGCTTGAATTGGAATCTTAGCAAATTGATCAAGAACAACTGCTAAAGCAATCATTACAGAAGTTTCGCAAATTTCTTGTATAGAATATTTAATTTCTCCATTTAATTCACTTAATAATAATATAGAAATCAATGCGATAACGATAATATTACAAATAGAAAATGTCTTATTATTAGTAGAACCGCCATATGTTGAAAGAATTGAAAATTGATTATCTAAATATTGGTTTGTTAATAAAACAATAAAAAGATATGCAACTAAAAATAAAATAGAAATTAAATATAATGTTATTTTTGCTTTTTTGAATTCTTTAAATTTAAGAATAATTCCACTTATAAAACATAAAATTGAAATTAATAAACAAATTAACGATATAATTTCGATTATTTGAACTCTCCCAACATTAATATCGGGATTATTATTTAATGCTAATGATATAACATTAAAAGAATAGATATTACTTAAAAAAGTAATTTCAACGACTGGAACTGATATTATTACTACTATTAAAAAAATAAATAGTAACGAAATAACCAGCTCCTTTAAATAATCAACCAAAGTTTTGCTATTTTCCATATTCTCCTCCTTATAAAGAAGTAGGAAATAAAAAAATTCCCTACGCTAGCATTACCTAGATCAGGTTTAAGGTCAAATGAGTATCACATTTTTCTCAGCCAATTCTTTAGCTCCCAATTATTATTTTACTATTATTAAAATATGTTATAAAGAAAAAAACTAAAATTCAGTATTTAAATACTAAAATTTATGAAACCGTTTACATAATTTATGAAACCGTTTACATATTTTCATAATTTTAAATAGGTATATTATGTAGTTGTTTAAAGGAGGAATTTACTATGAACGAAAAAAGAGTTAAATTAAATTTTAGACAAATAGATGAATTTGAAAAAGATTACGTTGGTGAAAATAAATATGATGAAGAAGAATTAAGAAAGGAAGCAAATAATCCTTTATTATTCACAGGTATTTTTAATTCAACAATTATAAGAAGAAATTAACAGTATTCACCCAACAAATAGGGCTAATTTTATTATTAGATAAATAGATGTTAGCTTGTTTAAAACATTGAGAATTAAACCAACCGCCTCTATTTGCACTTAAAGGACTAGGATGATTAGTTTTAATCACTAGTCTTTTTTTATTGCTTATATATTTTTCATATTTTTTTGCATTATTTCCCCATAACATAAAAACAATATTAGTATCTAATGTATCTAAATATTCCATAATCTCTTTAAAAATAGAATCATATAACTTATTTTTGTGAGATAAAGGTTCTTTTTCTTTAACAGTTAATATTGGATTTAATAATAAAACTCCTTGTTTAGCAAGATATGTTAAATCACCATTTTTAAAATCCATTAAACAATTCGATTCGTTTTCTATTTCTTTATAGATATTAACTAAGCTTGGTGGTAATTTAATGCCTTTATTAACCGAAAAAGCTAAGCCGTTAGCTTGATCTTTATTTGGATATGGATCTTGACCAATAATGACTACTTTTAAATTAGATGCATCAAAAAAAGAAAAAGCTTTAAATATATCTTCTCTTTTTGGATAAATTACATTATTAGAATATTCTTCATCTAAAAATTTATTTAATTCTTTTAAATATCCTTTATTTTCTAATCTTAAAAATAAATCATTAAAATACATAATTATTTAATTAATTTTTTAGTTTGAATTAAACTAGCAAATACCTCATATAAAGTTTTTAATGCTAACCAACTTGTAATATTATTAACATCTAAAGGTGGGGCAACTTCTACAATTTCAAATACATCAACATTAAAATTTTCAACAATTCCTGTAATAATTCCCATAGTTTCAAAATTTGATAAACCAAAAGCTTCTGGAGTTCCTGTTCCTGGAGCGTAAGCTGGGTCATTAGCATCTATATCATAAGAAATATAAAATAAATAAGAATCTCCTTCATATTTTCTTTTAAGTATTTCAATAAATGACTGAAATCCCATCTCTTTTATATCATTAGCTTTAAATACATCAATCAAAGGATGTTTTTTAAATGTTTCGATTTCTTGTTCTTCAAATCCTCTAATACCACAAAGAGTTACATTTTTATCTTCATATCCATAATCAATTGCTCTTTTTACAGGACAAGCGTGTGAATATTTAGAATTATGATATTCATCACAAATATCAGGATGAGCATCGATATGAATTAAAACTGGGGTTTTATTTAAAGCCTTACATTTATCGTAAAATGCTCTATTAGTTGCTATAGCAATTGAGTGATCTCCACCAAAAACTATATGAAATCCCTCATGTTTTAAAAAATCTGACATATTTGATTTTAATTCATCAAAATCTTCACTAACAAAATCACCAAAATCATAAAGTTTAATATCTTTAAGCAAAAAACCTTTTCTATCTAATGGAGGTAGATCGTAACTTAATTCTCTTAATACTTTTGGAGCTTCTTTAGCACCTTTTCCTACAGAAGCATTTTTATCAAAAGGTATTCCGCACAATAATACATTTGCTTCATCTAAATTTTCTACTACTAAATCTCTAAATTCTTCTTTCATAATCAAAAACCTTCTATAAAAATAATTATACTAGATTACAATAATTAAGTTTAGTTTAATAATTAAAAATCTCCTGAAGCACTCAGGAGATTTTAAAATCCATATTGAAATGTTAACTACTTTTTAAAGTTGCCGTAATAAGCATCTTTAAGAATTTGAATCATATCTTTTACAAGAGGAATTCTTGGATTTGCTGGGGTACATTGATCTTCATAAGCAAGATATGCAATCTTTTCAACATTATCCATGAATTCTTTTTCGTCGATTCCTTGTTCTTTAAATGATGGTTTAAATCCACATCTAACAGATAAGTCATAACATGCATTAGCAAAAGCTTCAACACCTTGTTTTTCGTTTTTAGCTTCTAAACCGATAAGTCTAGCAAGTTTTGTATAACGTTTATCTGCATCGTAGACATTATATTTTGGCCATGTAGCTAATTTTTGAGGAACTTGTCCGTTATATCTAATTACATAAGGTAATAAAATACCAATAATTCTACCGTGAGGTAAATGGAAGAAACCACCAACCTTATGAGCCATAGCGTGGCACATACCTAAGAAGGCATTAGCGAAAGCCATACCAGCGATAGTTGCAGCATTATGCATCTTTTCTCTTGCTTCTAAATCGTTTTTACCATCTTTGACAGTTCTTTCAAGATTTTCAAAAACTAATTCAACAGCATGAATTGCTAATCCATCAGTATAATCACTTGCTAACATGCTAACATAAGCTTCAACTGCGTGACATAAAACATCAAGACCTGTATCAGCAGTAACGCTAGCTGGTAAATTAGTTGTAAATTCAGGATCTACAATTGCAATGGTTGGAGTTAATGAATAATCTGTTAATGGATATTTCTTTTGATTTTCATGATCAGAAATAACAGCAAATGGAGTAACTTCACTACCTGTTCCACTAGTTGTAGGAATACAAATTAATTTTGTTTTCTTTCCTAATTGAGGGAACTTAAATGCTCTTTTTCTAATATCCATGAATTTTTGTTTTAAATCATCAAAATTAACTTCTGGGTTTTCATAGAATAGCCACATACCTTTTGCAGCATCCATGACGCTACCACCACCTAAAGCGATGATTGTATCAGGCTTAAAGCTTTCCATTAAATCAGCACCTTTTCTAACTGTTTTAATATCAGGATCTGGTTCAACATCAGTAAATAATTGAATAGTAACTTCATTTCTTCTTAATTTTAATTCATCAACAATCTTGTTCATAAATCCTAATTGAACCATGGATTTATCTGTAACAATAAATACTTTATTGACATCTTTACAATCGACAAGATATTGAATACTATTTCTTTCAAAATAGATTTTGCTTGGTAATTTAAACCATTGCATATTATTTCTCCTTTTACCAATTCTTTTAATATTAATTAAATTAACTGCACCTACGTTACCACTTACAGAGTTATGTCCATAAGAACCACAACCTAAAGTCATACTAGGAATAAAAGAGTTATAAATATTACCAATTCCACCAAATGTAGTTGGAGAATTCCAAATAATTCTACATGCTTTTAATCTTACACCGAATTCATCAGCAAGTTCTTTGCTTTGAGTATGAATACAAGCGCTATGTCCTAAACCGCCTTCTTCAACCATCTTTTCAGCTTCAGCAAAGCCTTCTTTATAATCGTTAACTTTAATTAAAGCTAATACAGGAGATAATTTTTCTCTTGTTAATGGTTCATCCATTCCAACATGGTCGCATTCTGCAATTAAAATTGGAGTGTTTTCAGGAACTTCAAATCCAGCTTCATGAGCAATTTCTGCAGCTGGATGTCCAACTAATCCAGAGAATAAAGCGGTTCCTTTACCATCTTTTGTTGGTCTAAACATATATTTTTCTAATAAAGCTTTTTCTTCTTTAGTACAAACATATGCACCGTATTTTTTAATGTTAGTTAAAAATTCTTTATATACATCTTTATCGATAATTGCTGCTTGTTCTGAAGCGCAAACCATACCATTATCGAATGCTTTACTCATTAAAATATCATTTGCTGCTTGAGCTATATTTGCACTCTTTTCAACATAAGCAGGAACATTACCAGCACCAACACCAAGAGCAGGTTTACCACAGCTATAAGCTTCTTTAACCATAGAGTTACCACCAGTAGCTAAGATTGTAGCGACATCTTTATGGTGCATTAAGCATTTAGTTGCATCAAGTGATGGATGGATAATATATTGAATACAATTTTTAGGAGCACCAGCTTTTACTGCTGCATCTTCAATAATTTTAGCAGTTTCAACACAACATTTTTGTGCGTTTGGATGGAAACCAAAAATAATTGGATTTCTTGTTTTTAAAGCGATTAAAGATTTAAAAATTACAGTTGATGTTGGGTTTGTAACAGGGGTTACACCACAAATTACACCTAAAGGATCAGCGATTTCGGTAATTCCGGTAACTGGATCATCTTTAATAATTCCACAAGTTTTTAAGTGTCTCATGTTATTAACAACATATTCACAAGCAAATAAGTTTTTAGTACATTTATCTTCAAATACACCTCTACCTGTTTCTTGTAATGCTATACGAGCTAAATATTCATGATGATCTAAAACTGCACAGCTAACTTTAGCGACGATATAGTCGACTTTAGCTTGGTCTAAAAGTCTAAATTCATCTAAACATTCTAAACCTTTCTTAACAAGTTCATTAATTTCTTGTTCAACTTCTTTTGGATAAATTTCATTTTCCATTTTTGTTCTCCTTTAATTTTTGCATGTATAATTTATGGCTTAATTCTGCTAACGAGACTGCCATATTAACATCTGAAATGATGATATTTGATGGGACATTTAATCTAGTTGGAGAGAAATTCCAAATAGCTTCTATCCCTGATTCAATAAGTAAATTGCAAACTTCTTGAGCATCGCTTGGTGGAACACATATAATTCCGATATAAGCGTTCAAATCTTTAATTGTTCCATACATTCTATGAATATCATATATAGAAACATCATTTATTTTTTTACCGATCATTTTTTCATCTTTATCGAATCCTGCTACAATTTTTAATCCATATTCATCAAAACCATGATAATTCAACAAAGCTTTTCCTAAACTACCAACACCAACAAGAACTGCATTATTTGTTGATTCGCAACCTAACACTCTTTCTATATCAGTAATTAATTTTTTAATTTCACGTCCTTTATTAGGAACGCCGCTTACAGTTGAGAATAATTGAATATCTTTTCTAACTTGTTCCTCGTTTAAATTCAATGCTTCTGCAACCATACTTGAGTTAATGTATTTTAATCCCATATCCTCACATCTTTTAAAGAATGTAAGATAAACTGGGAATCTTCTTAATTGATTTTTTGATAATGTAAATTTCATAACTTTAATTTCCTATTCAGTATTTTTTTACCGAATTTATTATATAACATTACTTATTTTGTTGCAATAGAAAAAAATATAAATTTAAGAATATACTAAAATTTTATAATTTTTATTTATAATTTAATGAAATTCCTATAAAAAAGAATATATTTATAACACAATAGGAAATGAATAAACCTAAATATAAATCAAATGTTAACTCGCTTAAACCAGCAAAACCAAAAACAATAATACCGCTAATCAGTAAATATACAAATAATGCGATTAAATTATATCCAATATGTTTTAAAGAAGTTCCTTTAACTAATTTAACAATCGTAAAAATAGATAAAACAAACGAATAAATAATAACAATAGAACTAAAAATAGTTCCTAGCCAAAATATAGGATTAGTAACATATGCTGAAATCAAATTTAAAATTTGATCGTTAATTACAGTAAAAATAATACAAATAATTGTAACAATAAATAATATAATATTAGCAATTAAGCCAACTAAAGAAGCGACTTTTCCTATAAAATTTTTCATAAATTAATCTACAGTATTCATTCTGTAGCCTAAACCAACATCTGTTCTTAAAATATTAGAACTTCTAGAATCTTTATTAATTTTCTTTCTAATACCAGCCATAAAAACTCTGAGGCCATTTGGATCTTGTCCGCCCTCTCCCCAAACATGACTAATGATATAACTATGAGATAATGTTTTATCTATATTTTGAGCTAACAAAACAATAATTTTATATTCAAAATTTGTAAAATGGATTTCTACACCATTAACAAATACATTTTTAGCATCAAAATCAATAAGTAAAGGCCCATTTGTTAAAGTGTGTTTATCTTCAACTTGGAAATATCTAAATTGATTTTTAATTCTAGCAATCAATTCAAGCATATTAAAAGGTTTTGTTAAATAATCATTAGCTCCAGCTTCAAAAGCCATTACCTTTGATTCAATATTATTTCTTGATGTAACAACGATAATAGGTAGTGTACTATTAAAACTTCTTATAGATTCTATAGCATACATACCATCTCTATCAGGTAATTGTAAATCTATAATTAAAAGATCAATTAAAGATTTAATACATTGATCAATGGCTTCTTGAGCATATGTACATGTAACAACATTATAATCAAGATTTTTAAATGAATTTTTCATTTCGTTTAATCTAATCTTATCATCTTGACAAATCAAAATAGTTTTCTTCTTATCTTCATTTTTATTCATATAAAATATTATATCACGAATTGTCTAGTAATATAGATAATAAATTTTAATATAAAATTAATTTCTTATTATTAGTTTTTATTACGTTACAATCTTATAATCTATAATAAAAAAACACGATAAGTATATCGTGCAAAAAATCAATTCTGGTGCCCCCTCGCAGAGTCGAACTACGCATAGATCCTTACCATGGATCCGTTATACCGATTAACTAAGGGGGCTAACGATTATTTATTTTATCTTATATGAATAATATACTCAATAAAAATTAATAACCTTTATCTAAATCAACAATATTTCTTAATTGTTTATTTTTAGTATAGTTAAGGATATTGTTTTTAATATCTTTTACATACCTATCAATACCATCTTTTACTTTAACAGCTTGATGAGGAGATAAAATAATATTATCTAATTCTTCAAAATGATAAATAGATGGTAATTTAATATCATTTTTATCATGTGGTTCATCATTCCAAACATCTATTGCAGCACCTTTAATATCTTTATTTTTTAATGCATCATATAAGTCAAAATAATCAATACAATTACTTCTACCAACGTTTATTAAATATTTATTTTTCATCAACTTAAATATTTCTTTATTCAATATTTTATCTGTATCTTTTGTACTTGGAAGTGAAGCTATAATAATATCACTTTTTTCAACCAATTCTTTTAAATCTTTAACTAATATAGTATCGATTTCATATGTTTTGTTTCTATTAATAACATAAGTTTCCATATTGTTATCAAATAAAAAATTATGTATTTCTTTACCTATATGACCATATCCTAATAATCCAACTTTCTTATCAAAAAAACTATTCCAATAAGGTTCATCATCATCTTTCCAAATACCTTTTCTTAAATTTCTATCACTTAAAGTGATTTTATTAAGCAAACTAAATGCTAATCCAATACTATATTCAGCAATAATTTTAGAATCAACATGCGAATTGCATAATTTAATTCCCATTCTTTTTAATTCATCTAAAGGAAAATTTTCAACTCCGGTTTTGTAAGTAAATATAACTTCTAATTTATTTGCTGTTTTTAAAATTTCTTTATCTAGTTCTTTTCCAACAAATATTGAAACACCTTCTAAAGAGCTAATATTAAGGCCTTCTACTTTAACATTATAAAAAGGGGTCAATTCATCAATTAAATCTTTAAAAGCATCTGTTAAAGTTTGGACACTTAATAAAAGAGTAGGTTTTTCATATTGTTTTTTCATAATTTAACCTTCCTTTATAAAACCTTATCTTTCATAATTTCTAAATAAGAAAAACACACAAGTAAACTTTCTCCACATTCTTTTCTTAAATTCTTATTCATAATTTTAACTTTATTTGTATTCTTATGAATTGAATGTTTAAAACGTGGAGAATATTTTCTATTGATCTTATAGGCTTTATTTTTTCTAATAATCATCTCGTATTCAAAGCTTAATTTAATATCTGAATAATTTACTAAATAATATTTATTTTTTAATTTATCCTGTGAAATGGTCACTCTTTTATTATTTTTATCATTACTATCAACAATTAAATTTGAGTATTCTTGAAGTTTTTTA
Organism: Lachnospiraceae bacterium GAM79; assembly: GCA_963619035.1. Classification (GTDB taxonomy): domain Bacteria; phylum Bacillota_I; class Bacilli_A; order RFN20; family CAG-826; genus Onthovivens. Next base: position 40,324 of record CAVEUC010000006.1, on the reverse strand, counting down.
ACAAACTCTTCTGCATTATAATTTACTTTAACAAAGAAATAGAAGTTAGGTTTTCCACCTTCTAGTAAATCTCTAGCGATACCAAAGAAATTAGACTTTATACTAATCGAATCGTAATCTTCATTTTCAATTAAATTAAAATTAGTTTTTAATGTCTTTTTAATTACTCTCATAAATTTTGATTCAACATTAGAATCAGTAATTATATTATTGCCATCATTTAATTCATCTTTAGAAAAGACATCAGAAACTTTAAATGCTAAAGAAATAGGTTGAGCAAATTTATCTTTCCAAGTGCTCTTTTTTAAGGTTCTATGTTCTATTAATAAATATCCATCTTTAGTGATGATTAAACCAGTCATACCTATTTGATTTCCGAATATAGAATCTTTTAATGGTGAAACCTTATTTTTATATTCATACACATCTCTTAAACTCATACCATCGGTTAATTTATAATCCATGCATCTATTTGTAATTAACATTTGAAAATAGTTGCTTCTCATTAAATTTAATTCAATTGTGTTTTCATCAATCGAAGATATGAAATTCAATCTAATAGTTGCATTATTGCTTTTACTTGAATTTTTATGAGCTGAAAGAAGGTTGTTGCTATTAAATATTATAAAGTCATTTAACTTATATAATTCTTCACTATCTTTAACCTTAAAAGTAGTATTTAATAAGCAATTCGTATAAATATTTAAATTAGGAATCAATAATAAAGGTTTTTCCTTATTATAAAAAGCATTTAATTCCTCATCGATTTCTTTATATTTTTTAGAATATTTATCTTTAATTTTTATCTTTGGCCTTTTTTCTTCTACTAAAAGATGATGTAAGCCCATATAAGTTCCAACTTCAGAATAATAATTTTTAGTATTATCAATATCTAAATATTTATATCCATCATATTTTCTAATAATTTTCTTTTGATCATCTTCAGTTTTATTTCTTTCTTCTTCTCTTTTTTGTTTATGATCGATAATAATACTTCTAATAAATGCGTATATAAAAGCAATTAAAGCAGATAAAGTAACTTTATCTTTAATAAAGTCTAATACCATTCCTGCGATTGTGCCTTCAGGAGAAGGAAGGTATTGAATTAAAATTAATATTCCAATACCTAAAAGAAATAAAATAATTTTTGTAATTAAATGGTGCTTAATTTTATCCCAAAATTTCTCTAAATTGTTTTTATCTCTTTTTCTCATAATTATTATTAAATCTCTTCAGCATATAAATCATACACGAATGCGTGTGTGATTTTAAAATTAACGGTATCTCCTAAAAGATGTTCTTTATTAGTTTTTAAATATATGTTTCCATCGATATCATCAGGTGAATTAAATGCGCTTCTAACAAGATATTCGTTTTTATCTTTTCCAACTACTAATCCTTTATATTCCATACCTACTAAATCTTTATTTAATTTATAAGATATATCACTTTGAAGCTTCATTATCTCATCTTTTCTTTCGTTTTTGATATCTTCATCTATTTGTCCACTCATTTTATAAGCGACTGTTCCTTCTTCTTTAGAATAAGTAAATACACCAAGATGATTAAAAGGATATTCATTAATAAATTCTTTCAATTCATTAAAATCATCTTCTGTCTCATTAGGAAAACCTACAATTAATGTTGTTCTTAAAATAGAATCTGGCATTGTAGTTTTAATTTTATTATAGATATCAATAATATCTTGTTTATTATGTTTACGATTCATTTTCTTAAGTATTCTATCTGAAACATGTTGAATAGGTATATCAAAATAATGCGGGAATTTAGGTGAATTTTTATATAATTCCAATAATTCATCACTAATTCCATCAGGATAAAGATATAAACATCTAATAAATTCTAATCCTTCAATCTTATCTAATTCCTTAAGTAATGTAACTAGATTTGAACCATCTTTTAAATCCTTACCATAACTAGTAGGATCTTGACCAATCACAACTATTTCTTTAACACCTTGTGCTACTATTTTTTTAGTATATTCAATAAGTTCATTTAAAGGATAACTAATAAATCTTCCTCTAATATATGGAATAGAACAAAATGAACAAAAATTATCACAACCTTCACTTATTTTTAAATAAGCAGTGTATGAATTAGTTGAAAGCACTCTATTAGAAAAATTAAGTTCAGGTAACTTAATATCTAAATTTAATAATTTAGCTATCTTTTCAGGGAGATTTTGATATTCATCAGAGAATTTTACCCATAAATCAACTTCAGGAATTTCTTCTTTTAATTCGTCATAATACCTTTCAACTAAGCAACCAATAACAACAACCTTTTTACCATATTTAAGCATATCTAAAATGGTTCTAATACCTTCCATCTTAGCATCTAAAATAAATCCACATGTATTTATAATAATTACATCACTATCTTTAGGATTATTAGAAATAATAAACTCTCCATTTCTAAAAAGAGCCAATATCGCTTCACTATCGACTAAATTTTTAACGCAACCTAAAGAAACAAGACAAACTTTAATCATAACTATCTAGAATATTTTTTAACAATAGAATTGATATATGGAATAACTTTTTTAAAACTTGAATAATCTTTTAATTTCCAAGTCCAGTTTTTATTTGATAATGTACCTGGAGTATTCATCCTTGCACTATTATTTAATCCTAAGAAATCTTGAATAGGAATAATTGCATATTCTGCTTTTGATTTAAATGCAAATTCAATGAACTTCTCATTAGTTTTTTTACATTTAATTCCTTTCATTCTTAAAACAATCTTAATTTGTTCTTTTTGTTCAGGTGTTAAATTTTTATACCAACCAACAATAGTTTCATTGTCATGAGTACCTGTATAAATAATTTGATTTTCAGTTTCTACAAATTGAGGATTTAAAATGTTAAATTCTATAATATTCATTCCTTTAAGGTTATATTTATCTCTCAATTCTAAAACTGATGGGAATAAATCTCCTAAATCTTCAGCAACTATCTCTGATTTTAAATTCATTTCTTTAAGCATTGAAAATATTTCATCACCATAAGCATATTTCCATTCACCAATTTCTGCTGTAGGACAATATGAAGGAATTGAATAATAAGTATCAAAAGCTCTAAAGTGATCGACTCTTACAAAAGAGAATAATTTAGAAGCGAATTTAATTCTATTAATCCAAAAACTGAAATTATCACTTTTCATAAATTCCCAATCATAAATAGGATTTCCCCATCTTTGACCAGTTGCTGAAAAGAAATCTGGTGGACATCCAGCAATAAATGAAGGTTTACCATCTTCTTCTAATAAAAAGTCGTCTTGGCTAGCCCAAACATCACTGCTATTATCACCAACATAAAATGGAATGTCACCCATGAAACTAATTCCATTTTTATTTGCATATTCAACTAATTCAAAAAATTCATTATAAAGAACGAATTGAACCCATTCATAATATAAAACAACATCCTCATACTTTTTAAAATTATAACCATTATAAAAAGCTAACTTTTCTTCTTTAGACCACTCATACCAAGGTTTTCCCTTGTTCTTTTGTGTTAAAGCGTTAAATTGAGCGTAAGCTACACACCAGCTATTTTCACTCAAGAATTTTTTAAATTCTTCAGTTTCAGTATCTTTTTGTTTTTTAAACGCTTTCTTTAAATAATTTTCTTTTATCTTTTTACACTTATCATAATCAATTGAAGTAGTATCTCTATCAAACTTCTTAGGTTTAGATATCAATCCTTTTTCATATAAATCATCTAAAGAAACGTAAATAGGATCAATCGCTTTTCCTGATGAAGATTGGTATGGAGAATTACCAAAACCAGTTGGATTTAAAGGTAATAATTGCCAAATTTTGATACCGGATTGTTTTAATAAATCAATAAATTCGTATGCTTCTTTTCCAAATGAACCGATACCATATTCACTTGGTAAACTTGATAAAGCACATAATATTCCACTTTGTCTCATAATAATAAATTATAAACAATTTATATATCTATTTAAAGAGATACAGCCTTAAAATTCTTTCTTTTCGTATTGGTTTATACTTGCTATATATAAAATAATTGAAATCAAACTCACAATTAAAAAATAAATACCACTAAAAATATAAACAGCAAATTTGGGCAAATCTAAAGCTGGACTATCATAAAATATAGCAAAAGCATACATCAAAACTTCTATAGCAATAATAATTAAAGTGACAAATGTAGATACTAATCTAGCTTTTACAAAGTCTAAATATGAACTGATGGATAAAGATACACCAATATTTAATAAGCAAGATCCTAAGAAAATTAAAAATGTGCTAATAATTTTTTCTATACCATAATAAGAAGATAAATTACTGACAAAAAGCGGAGAAAAACTTATAACAATTAAAAGTAAAAATGGAAGACCGTAAGCTGCAAACCCAACAATAAGTTTTGATGTAACTATATCTTTTTTAGATACACCTGTTCCAATTAAAAATTTAGTAACATTATTTTTCTCATCTATTTCATAACTTACATTCATTAAAAAAGAACTAAAGAATAATAAATAAGTAACACTAGCAACGCTATTATTAAAAAGAAAACCCATAGATTCTGTTAAACTCATAGAGCCACTTCTTCCACCTAGATTATTCAATCCATAAAATGTAGCAAATAAATATATGAAGAATACAAAAATATCTACTAAATAGTATATTAAACAATAGTATTTAAGATTATAAAATTCTTTTAATAATAATCCCTTCATATCGTTTTACCTCTAGTAAACATTACCATAATATCTTCTAATGTAATATCAACCATATTTTCGTATTTAATTCCATCATTTTTAATTAAAATTAAATATTTACTATATAATTCTTTATACCTAATTATCTTATTTTTTTCTATATTACCAAAGTCTTCTTTTTTAACTGATAATAGTAAAAACATATCTAAAAGCTCACTCTTTTTTTCGTTGAACATTATTTTCCCATCATTAATAAAAACAATATAATCACAAATTTTTTCTAATTCATTAATAATATGACTAGATATAAAAATACTATTTTTCTTTTGGTGAACAAAATTAATTAATATATCATCAATTTCATCTCTACTCATCGGATCCAAACCATTTACAGGCTCATCAAGAATTAAAAGTTCAGCATTTCTAGAAAAAGCTATGGCTAAATTTAATTTTACTTTCATACCTTTAGAAAGTTCTTTAGTAGTTAAATTTGAATTGATATTAAATTTAGTTAAATATTCAAAAAATGATTTAGAATCCCATCTTTTAAATATTCCTTTAAATATTTTATCTAAATTAGAAATCTTTATTTTTTCAGGTAAACAAATTTCATCTAAAACTACACCGATTCTTTCTCTTTCATCTTTCGTTAATTCTTTATAAAATTTAACAAAAATATCTATTTCACCACTATCAAGATTTATTAAATTTAATATAGCTTTCATTGTTGTAGATTTACCACTTCCATTTCCACCTATAAAACCAACAATAGAATTATATGGAATAGAAAAAGATACATTATCTAATGTAAATCCTTTATATTTTTTAACAATATTTTTTACCTCTACAAAATTTTCCATATGTTAATTATATCTTCTTTTTAAAATTCATGCTTCTTAAATGGTAATAATAATGAATAAATAGTTTCTATCTCTTCGTTAGTTATTATTTTTTCTCTTTTATCTATTAAACTTATAAAAGATTCTATATTAAAATCTTTTAATTCATAATCGTTTTTTGAAGTGATGATTATCCTTTTTTCTATATTAATTTTATTATCAATAATTTTAAAAATCTCTACGGAATCCTTATCTAATTCATTTAAAATATCATTAATATCATATTCGTTTTTACTAGATTCTATTTTGATAGTATTACCATTTATATTTACATAAGAATTCGTAGCAATAATCTTAAAAATAAAAATACCATAAGAACAAATTAATAAACTATCAATTAATTTATTATTTAGTTCTAATTCATAAAACATATATTCTTTTGTAAATATAGAATCATATATTTTATTAGAAGCTTTTTCTTTTAAACTCTTTTTTCTAAATAAAGAAAATAAACCCATTAATGTTTTACCTTTAGTTCGTAATATAAAAATGCAGCTTGAGTTTTTCCGTCTTTAATCTTACCCTCTAAAAATAAATTCTTTAATTCTTCATAAGTTACTTCTGAAATATTTAATGCTTCATTTTCATCTAAATGTTGTTTGGTTTTAACTAATTTACTTGCGTAATATAAATATATTTTTTCATCAGTATAAGCACAACTTGGATAAAACTCTCCGAGCAATTGAATATTATTAGCTTTATATCCAGTTTCTTCTTCTAATTCTCTTAATGCTGTGACTTCACAATTTTCGTTTTCATCAGCTTTTCCTGCAGGAAATTCAATAATAACATCATCATAAGGATATCTATATTGTTTTTCAATTAAAAAATTTCCATTGTCTAATTGAGCAATAACGCAACTAGCTTTACAATGTCTAATAACTTCTCTTGTTGCAATATTGCCATTAGGACACTTTACATGATCTACATATAAATTTAATATTTTACCTTTAAAAATTTCTTTACTATCAACTTTTACTTCTTTTAACTCCATATTAAATACCTCAATAATTATTTTAGTCAAAAACAAAAAACTTCTCAATTAAATGAAATTTTATTTATACTTAGTACGAATATTTAAATTTATTTTTAATAAAAAAACAGAAAATAGTAACATTCAATAATTTAGCTTAGTTTACTAAAATTAGTTATAAAAACTTAATGAGTATTACTGATGATAAATTTGATATAAACAAATATGAAGAAAATTTTAATACTGTATCTGATAACTATAAAGAAAGATTATCTAATGGGATGAGCTTAGAAAAAATTAAAGAGGCTGCTAAAAAAATTTATGAAGATTGTAAACTTCCCGATTATAACGATTTAGGTTGTCCATAAATCTAGCATAAAGCCTAGGTTGTGCAAAAAAATTATTTAACTTAAAATAAAAAAATCCCTAATTTTAACTTAATTCAGTCAAAATTTCAGGGAAGTTTCATTTACCTTGGTGATCCGCCGGAGACTCGAACTCCGGACCCACTGATTAAGAGTCAGTTGCTCTACCAACTGAGCTAGCGGACCAAATAGCCTATTAATAATAAAATATTTATACATTAATATCAATAAAATTTTAACGATTTTTCTTAAAAATTATATCGATTTTCAATATATTTACCATTTAAAAATATAAATATATTTATATTTAACCTTATTTATGATATATTTTTAAAGTTATTTAGGAGGTTTACTATGAATATAAGAAATGTTGCTATTATCGCTCACGTTGATCATGGAAAAACCACATTAGTCAATCAACTCTTAAAATATTCAGGAACATTTAGAACAAACGAAAACATCCAAGAATGTTCAATGGACTCAAATCCAATCGAAAGAGAAAGAGGAATTACGATTTTAGCTAAAACCACCAGTGTCATGTATAAAGACTATAAAATCAATATTTTAGACACTCCAGGGCACGCAGATTTCGGCGGAGAAGTCGAACGTATTATGCACATGGTCGATGGCTGTTTATTGTTAGTCGACGCATTTGAAGGCACAATGCCTCAAACAAGATTTGTCTTAAAGAAAGCTATTGAAGCACACGTTAAACCAATCGTAATTATCAATAAAGTCGATAGACCTAACGCAAATCCACAAAAAGCTGTCGATGAAGTTTTAGAATTATTTATGGAATTAGGTGCTAGTGATGATTTTTTAGATTTTAAAGTTGCATATACAAGCGCTTTAAACGGAACAAGCAGCTTAAGCCCATTAGCTAGCGACCAAAAAGAAGGAATGGATCCTATCTTTGATTTAATTGTCGATAACATTCCAGAACCACAAGTTTCTGTTGAAGGTCCACTTCAATTACAAGCAGCTTTATTAGATTACAATGATTATGTTGGTAGAATGGGAATCGGAAGAATTCAAAGAGGTACCATTAAAATAAATGATACTGTCACTTGTGCTAGATTAGATGGAACAACAAAACAATTTAAAATTTTAAAATTAATCGGTTATAGAGGACTTAAAAAAGTCGAAATTAATGAATGTTCTGCAGGAGATATTTGTGCTTTTGCTGGATTACCAGATTTAAATGTTGGGGAAACAATCTGTGAAAACTCAAAAGTAGAACCACTTCCAAAACTTCATATCGATGAACCAACATTACAAATGACATTCGGTGTTAACAGTTCTCCATTTAGCGGAAAAGACGGAAAATTATTAACCGCTAGACAAATTGAAGACCGTTTAATGAAAGAAGTTCAAAAAGATGTATCTTTAAAAGTAAATAGAGTACCAAATTCAGAAACTTGGATAGTTTCAGGAAGAGGTGAATTACACCTTGGTATCTTAATTGAAAACATGAGAAGAGAAGGATACGAACTTGAAGTTAGTAGACCTAAAGTTATCATTAAAGAAATCGATGGCGTTAAATGCGAACCATACGAAGATTTATCAATTGAAGTACCAAACGATTTTGTTGGTGATATCATGACTTCTCTTGGAAATAGAGATGCTACATTAATCGATATGGATTCAAATGATACAAACACAAAAATCAATTACGTTATACCTTCAAGAGGTTTAATCGGATTTGTATCTAACTTTTTAACGATGACTAAAGGTTATGGAATCATCGCACATACATTCAAAGAATTTAGACCTGTCACTAGCGATTCTAAAATCGGTGAAAGACAAATCGGTGTTTTAGTTTCAACAGATACAGGACCAGCAACTCCATACGCAATTGAACACGTTGAAGAAAGAGGTGTTATGTTCATTCTTCCAACTGATCCAATTTATGAAGGTATGATTGTTGGAGAAAATAAATACGATACTGATTTAGCTGTTAACGTTTGTCAAACCAAAAACTTAACAAACCAAAGAAGTGCTAATAAAAACCAAACAGTTGTTTTAAAAAGTCCTAGAAAAATGACTCTTGAAGCTTGCTTAGATTACATCAATTCTGATGAGCTTGTTGAAATCACACCAAACGCATATAGAATGAGAAAGAAAATCCTTCCACTTGCTGAAAGAAAGAAATGGGAAGCCAAAAACAAACTTCAATAAATAAAATAAAAATTCCTGATAATTCAGGAATTTTTTTTATTCTATAGATTTTAAAGATTCTGCCATATTGATTTTATTAATTCTATAAGAAATCAATATATTAACAACAAATGCAGTTAAAACACTCAATAAGAATGAGAAGATATATGTATACCAAAAAATTGTATATTTATAAGATATTAAAGGAGTTATATTTGTACTTAAAACCAAATATTCTAATGGGAATCCTAAAGCTAATCCAATTAAAGCACCAACGATTGTTAATATCATAACTTCGTATATTAAAGATTTAGCAATTTCAAATCTAGAAAAACCCAAAACTCTAAGTGTAGCAATATCCCTTTTTCTCTCCTCAAAATTTAAAATAGTTAAATTAATTAAAACAACAACAGCTAATAATAATGCAAAAATTTTAATAGTATTCGTCATACTTTTAATACTACTCATATAGCTTTCAATACGTTTATTATTTGCATCTCTTGAAGTTAAAGAACTAATACCATCAATTGCTAAGAATTTTTGTTCAATCTCTTTTTCTCCTACTTTAAAATTACCACTATCATCTTTATTTAAATTTACCCAAGCTTTAGTTGAAGTTTCTACTAAATCAGGAAGAGTTTCTGAATAAATAAATAAACTATTATTTGAAAAAGCGTAGAAAATATAAGAAACTTCATATTCATAGCTTTTATTTCCATATGTAAATTTAATTGTATCTCCAACTTTACATCCTAAAGAATCTGCTTTAGATTCGCTTAACGCAACTGAATTTAAATTCCAATGCCCATCTTCTAAAGAATCATCATATTTAAAAAATGGAGATAAATAACTAAAGTAGAATATAGACATATCAACATTCTTTTCGTTAAAAGAAACAGTTGTTTGAACTTGACTATATTCATCTATTTCTTTAACACCATCTATACTTAAAATCTCTTCTTTTAATGTGTCTTTTTTAGTTCCACTATTATATGTTAAAAGATAATCACAATCTAAATAAGACGCGATATCATAGTCTTTTCCGTAATTAATTGTATCTTCAATACCCATTCCTGAGATTAATAATCCAGTACAACCCATAATACCAACAATGACCATAAAAGATCTAGAATAATGAACTCTTATATTTCTTAAAGCCATCATAAAGCTAACGCTTTTAACAGTTTTATTGCTCTTCTTTTCTTTAAATTTCATCGAAGGAGCTTTAGGCCTCATCGACTCTGTTGGTTCTAACTTTAATTCTTTTCTTATAATTAAATATGTAATTAAAGAAAATAAAATTATGATAGCAGCTAAACTAGAAAATCCTGCCACAAAAGGAAATGAATATCCAATTGTAGGTAAAGAATATAGTAAAGAATATTTAATATTCATTACTCTAGGAATTAATAAAGGACCAACAATAAGACCTAATACGCAACCAATAAACCCTATAAAATCCATATAAAATAAGTAATAACATAAGATTGTCTTTTTGTTAATTCCTATAGCTTTCATCGTTCCAATTTGAATTCTTTGCTTTAACATAATTTGCGTAATGGTTGTTAAAACTACTAAAATTGCGACAACAAAGAAAATAATAGGGAAACAATATGCTAAATTCCTTGATTGAACAATATCGTTTTGAATAACAGCATTTGAAGGATAATTTTCTGCATCCATCAAAGCCATGATTTTAGAATCTTCAGGATATGTATTTTGGTAATATTCTCTAATTTCTTGTATAACATTATCTGTTTCATTTTTATCTTTAAGTTTAATAACGTACTGATTATAAAAACTTTTAAAAATATCAACATATTCATTATTTTCATCATTCATTACACTATCTTTTGCGCTTTCGGCTTCAACATAAATTAAAGTATTAAACATCAATTCATTTTCTTTTAATTTTTCTAATATTTCTGTTTTTTGATCATCAGGAATCGAAGATTCTTCAATATATGCATATAAATCATCAAAATTTAATTCATCGCTTACTTTATCAATAATAGAATTTATTAAAGTTCTAGCACTTAAAATAAAATTACAATCACTAAATGTACCATTTTGTATATTTTCAGGATGTTTAATTATTCCATTAACTTTCATTTCTATATTTACACTATCATTAGCAAATACCTTATTAAATGCTGAATTAATAAGTTCCTTAAACAGATCTTTATTTTTGTTAATAAAGTTAATAAGAATGATTTTATTACTAAAAGAAATGTCTTTACTATCTTGAATTTGTTTAATTATTTCTTCAATAATTTCTGGATAACTATTATCAAATTCTTCTTTAATAGATTTTAAAGTTGATGAATCAAAACTTACAGGCATTTTGTCTCCAATTGAAAAATCTTGTTTAGTATTGTATTCGTATTTACTAACTAATTGTTCATCAACAAAAAAGAAATCTTTAGTAATATCGTATTCATCATAATAATATGTAGCATCATATTCTTTATTAATTGTAGGTCTATCAATATAAACTAAAGCGTAGCTTCCGATATCGCTTACTGTAGCAGGGATTAATGTTCTAGTTTCAACACTACTTCCACTTCCAGCAATCTTTTTAATATTTTCTAAGTCACTATCATTTTCATCGCTATCATAATCAACATTAACAGTTAGCCAAATATCAGCTAAATTACCATTGCTAGCTGAATAAACATCATTAACTCTTCTTTCGAACTCGATACTATTACTAGATAATCCAGTAAATAAAGTAACCGCAATTCCGATAATAAAAACAATAGCAATAAATTGCTTCATGTTTTTTCTAAAATCTACTAGACAGCTATGTAATAATGTCTTAAATAAACGCATAATTAAAACTCGATTTCACTCGCTTTCTTAGGATTTTTAACAACTTCATTAGATACTATTTGCCCATCGCTTACTTTAATTATTCTATCAGCAATTACACTTATTGCTTTATTATGAGTAACGATGATAACAGTCTTTTTTTGTTCTCTACAAACTCTATATAATAATTCCATTATTTGAGCACCAGTTTTACTATCTAAAGCCCCTGTAGGTTCATCGCAAAGAAGCAATGTAGGATTTTTAACTAAAGCTCTTGCTATTGCAACTCTTTGTTGTTCTCCTCCACTTAATTGACTTGGGAAATTTTTTTCTCTTCCAGAAAGTCCTGTTAAATTTAAAATTTCGTGTGCATCAAAATGTTTATCTACTAAACTTGAAGCTAAATAAACATTTTCATAAGCATTTAAAGAAGGCATTAAATTATAAAATTGAAAAACAAAGCCGACATCATATCTTCTATAATCAGCCAATTCTTTTTCTTTCATTTTAGTAATGTCTTTTCCGTTTAATAAATAAGATCCACTAGTTGCTTTATCCATTCCACCTAATATATTTAATAATGTAGATTTACCAGCTCCAGATGGTCCTAAAATTACAACTAATTCACCTTTTTTAATAGAAAATGATGCGTTTTTTAAGGCTAAAATTTCAACTTCATTCTTCTTTTTATTTCCGTAAATTTTACATAAATCTTTACAAACTATTTCGTATTCTTCATCTTTCATAAATAATCTCCTTTATATTAAAGGGGCAATAATATGTAAAATTCCCCACCAAATCTTTCTAAATATATTAATTTTTAAATATTTGCTTTCTCTAATTCTTTTACCTTTTGAAATCATATCGTTTAAATCATCATCAATATCTTTTTGACAATCATTTTTATATAAAAAGACACCATTTTCAAAATGTAAATAAAAGCTTCTAAAATCTAAATTAATAGTTCCAGTAAAAGCCATTTCTTGATCTACAGAAACGATTTTTGCATGATTAAATCCAGGTGTATATTCGTATATTTTTACTCCACTAATCAATAATATTGAATAATAACTTCTAGACATTGAATAAACCATCTTTTTATCAGGAATTCCAGGAGTAACAATACTAACATCGATTCCTGATTTAGCGGCAACTGTTAAAGCGTTAACTATATCGCTATCTAAAATCAAATATGGAGTAGAAATCTTAATCGATTTTTTTGCTTTTAATATCATTTCTAAAATAATTGTTTTCGCACAATCTTCACCATCGAAAGGAAGCTCCCCCATAAATTGAACATATCCGCTTGGATTAATATTTTCAGTTAATAAATCTTTATTTTGATAATATGAATATTTTTTAAAAATATCTCTTTTATAATCTTTTTCTTTTTTATACATCAAAGACCAAGAAGATAAAAATAACGCAGTCAACCCATTTACAGCTTCACCTTTAAACATGACGATATTATCTCTCCAATCACCAAATCTTTCTTCTTTATTGATATATTCATCAGCTAAATTGCATCCACCAGTAAATCCTCTAACTCCATCAATTATCAAAATTTTTCTATGATCTCTACTATTTTGTCTAATATCTAAAGCAGGTCTTAATTTATTAAATGCAAAACATTTAATGCCATCTTTTGTAGCTTTTTTATAAAAAAATCTTTTAACACCTTTCACACTACCAAAATCATCATAAATTAATCTAACATCTAATCCTTCTTTAGCTTTTTCGACTAAAATTTTATAAATAGAATTAAACATCTCTCCATCTTCAATAATAAAATATTCTAAAAATATAAATTTTTTAGCTTTCTTCAATTCTTCGAGCATATGAGGAAAACCAAGTTGTCCATATCGATAATAATTAACTTCCGTATTTTTATAAACTGAGTTAAAGGCATTATTATCAATGTAATTAGAAATAGAATATACATCTTGATTCAATTCTTTAATTTCATTTAATGTATCTTTATCATCATTCTTTGCATTAAATAAATACTTATTAATCTTGTTAAATCTTAGTTGTTTTTTCTTTTTTGTAGTAATTTTGTTTGCGAATAATAAATATAATAAAGCTCCACCAAAAGGTAAAATAATAATAACAACCAACCAAGATAATTTAAAATCAACTTGAACTTTTGTATTTAAAATAAAAATACTTAAAATAAAATCTATTACAAATAAAACTATTATAGGTATCCACCAGAAAGATGATAAAACCTGTAAAGTCACTGCAAAATAAACCAATGCGATTAAACATAAAACCTCAATAAAAAAGAAAAAAGCAGCAAATACCACTCTAATCGGGAAGGTTTTCTTCTTTTTTAAACCAGTTTCAGTCTTCTTTTTCATAAAAAAATTATACTATGTATAATTTTATTAATAAAGAAAAAAACTATAAAAAGAACTTTAAAAAAATTAATAAATTCTTTAGCTAAAAGATACCATATTTTTTTAATATAATTATAAAGATCATTATAATTATCAAATAATTGTGCACCTGTTTTGCTTAATTGTTTTCTGCTATTATGTCCTGTTGTCATTAAAAGAGGCTCGATATTTAATTCTTTTGAAACTTCGAAATCGTGATACGTATCACCGATCATAACTGTTTCAGATACATCGATTTCACTATGTTTTATAAACTCTTTTGCAAATTCTATCTTTCCTTTAGCAAGATTATCTTTAGTTCCAATAACATCATTAAAATATTTTAAAATACCTAAAAACTTTAATTGTTTTTTTAATGAATTTTCTTCAGTTGCACTTAAAACATATAATGAGTAACCATCTTCTTTAAGTTTTTTAAATAAATCTTCTACACCATCATAAATCTTTGTTTCTTTTTCGTATCTAGAAAAATATTCACTCATAAATTCTTCACTAATTTGATGGTAATCTAATTTATTAAAATCAAAGCCGATAAGTTCATAATACTTTTTAACAGGAAACATGAAATTATCTAAATAAAAATCTAATGAAACTTGTTTTAAATTATATTTTGCTAACATCTTAGATTCGATATCAAAACATAATTCAGTATCATTTAAAATCGTTCCGTTAAAATCAAAAAATATATTTTTAATCATAAAAACTATACTAAATCCCAACTATTTTCTAAAAAACATCGTTTTTTCAATATCGCTAATTTCTTTAATGATATTACCACTTAAGTTATAACTGCCTTCCTCAGTAACTAATATATCATCTTCAATTCTTACGCCAATCCCATATTCTTTAAAATATAATCCGGGTTCATCACTAATTATATTTCCTGGTTCTAATGGTACATCTCTAGCGATACAAATATCATGAGTATCAAGCCCAATATAATGTGAAACACTGTGGAAATAATATTTACTAATTTCATCTTTAGAATTGATTAATTTTGCTTTTAAACATTCTTCAGCTAAAAAATCTTTAGCATATCCATTTAATTCTTTTAAACTAATACCGGGTTTAACTTTAGTAATAATCATCTTATTACATTCTAATACGATGCTATATATCTTTCTTTGTAGTTCATTAAATTTTCCATTAACTGGTAAAGTTCTACTAATATCTGCACAATATCCATTATTTTTAGAACCTAAATCTAAAAGTAATAAATCATTATCGTTAATCATTCCTTTAGGATTAGGATAATGTAAACATGTTGCATTAACACCAGATGCACAAATTGTATTAAAACTTAATTCGCTATGATCAAAATCTTGAATTGTATAATAAAACAAACTAGACATTTGATATTCATGCATTCCAGGTCTTACATTTTTCATAATTGCTCTAATTCCAAGGTTAGTTTTACTAATTGCTTCTTTAAATTCTTCAATTTCTTGTTTTGATTTAACTAATCTTAATTTAGCTATTAAAGTATATACATTTATAAAATTTTTATTAGAATAATTAGCTTTTAAACCTTCGATATAACTTTCAATAAATAGACTATCGCCTATTTTTTGTTCACTATCAAAATCTAAATAAATATTGTTTATAGATGATGTTGCGTTTTCATTATCATCTAAAACCAAACTTAATCTAGAATTAAAAGAATCAACATATAATATATTTTCAACACCACTTAATTCTTTAGCTTCATCTAAAGAAAGTCTTTTACCATACCATTTTTCCTTAACAGGATCATTTTCATTAACAAATAAATACTCTTTATAAATTCCACCTGTTTTAACAAGTAATAAAATTGAATTTTCTTGTTCTATATTAGTTAAATAATAAAAATTACGATTAGCTAAAAAGTCATAATCTTCATCTTCACTTCTTTTTTTAGGAACTCCACTAAATAAAATAACTATTGAATCATCTTGTATATGTTCAAATAATTTATTTCTTCTCTCTTTAAATTCAGCAACACTTATCATAATTATCTCCTATAATTTTTCTATTTCTTTTATAACAGGTTCAATCTCTTCAATCTCTACTTTTTCTACATCCCCATTATCAATTAGAGCACTATTTCCCTCTTTAATTGGTAAAGATGCTAAATATTTAACCTTCTTAGATTTAGCAAATTCTTTAATTTTACTCTTGCCGTAAATGTAGATTTTTTCATTACAATGAGAGCATTCAACATACGCCATATTTTCAACAATACCTAAAATAGGTATATTCATTTTCTTAGCCATCTTAATAGCTTTAGTTACAATTAAAGAAACTAAATCTTGAGGTGAAGTAACAATGATAATTCCATCAATTGGAATAGATTGGAAAGTAGTTAAAGTAACATCGCTCGTTCCTGGAGGCATATCAATCATTAAATAATCTAGGTCTTTTCCCCAAACTACATCTTTATAGAATTGACCTAATAATCCAGTAACTAGTGCACCTCTCCAAATAATAGGATCATCTTCATTTTGAAGTAATAAATTACTAGAAATAATTTTAATTCCGCTTTTTGTTTCAGCAGGAACTATATGACCATCTTCATCTCCATAAACATCTTCGTGTATATTAAAGCTTTTAGGAATTGACGGACCAGTTATATCTCCATCTAATATACCAACTTTATAACCTAATTTATTTAATTTTGAAGCGATTAATGATGTAACAAAACTTTTTCCTACACCACCCTTACCACTAACTACAGCTATAGTATGTTTAATAGAGCTACTATCATTTAATTTTAATTTTTCAATTCTAGACTCACAATTTTCAACTTCACAGCCTTCACATACATGATTACAATCACTCATAAGCCACCTCCTTTAACCTAATTTCTTTATTCAATTTAACATCAATAATAATACCATAAAACAAATCTTTTATCTTACTAGATACATCTTCTTTTGAATAAAATTCAATAGATGAAATCTCATCGTAAATTACATTCTTAATTTCATATTTATTTTTGTTTAAATATCCTTTAATAAGACTAACATCTTTTAATTCGACGCTAACATCAATTAAATATTCTTCATTAATTTCATATGTTTTTGCCTTATCAATTGCACTTTTAGCAGAAGAAACATATGTTCTTAATAATCTTGAACTTCCTAACAAAACTCCACCAAATATTCTAACAACACAAATCATACAATTAGTTAAATTACAATTTAATAATAAATTATATAAAGGTTTTCCTGCAGTACCACTAGGTTCTCCATCATCAGAATATTTAATTGAATTATTAAAAATATAAGCGTAACAAATATGTCTTGCTTTAGGATATTCGTTTCTTAATTCTTTTAATATATCATTTACTTCGTTTTCATTTGATAAAGGATACAAAAATGATATAAAAGTAGACTTCATCACTTCTATTGAACTATAACTTTTCTCAACAACAGTAAATAATTTATTCATAATTTTATGTTATTTATTATATAATAAATAAAAGGTAATTTTTATGAAAGAAAAAAAGAAATGTGAAAAATGTGGTTTATTAATCGATGATGACTCTACTACATGTCCTTATTGTGGATACGTTCAAGGAAGTATTGTTGAAGAAAAAACTACCGAAGAAAACGAACAAAAATCATATGATATTCATGATTTAGACGCTATGTTAGGAAATAATAAAGAATCACATGAATCATTAAAAAAAGAAAAAGTAGTTGAGGAAAGAAAAAAATTTAGTTTAACTAAATTTGAAAGTAGAGTGGTAACTCTTTCAATTCCAAAACAAATATTCTTTTTCTTAATGGGAAGTTTAGGATTAACTCTTATTTCCCTATTAGTTCAATTAGTAATTAAATCTGTAAATCCTTATTATCTTATACAATCAAGCACAAGTGGAAATTTAAATTTTATTCTTTATTCTTTCTTATTTGGACTTATGGTTCTAGTTTTATTTAATGATATTACAACCGTCGTAAAAGATTTTAAAATTTCTAAAACATGGGGTTCAGGAATCGGATATGGCGCTGCTTTAATTTTAATTAGCTATTTAGTTAATGTTATTATTTCTATCATTAGTTATTGTGCTGGAACGAGCGTTACAACAAATAATAACGAATCTACAATCGAAAGCATCGCTTCTGTTTATCCTTTTGCTTCAATTATTATATTTGGTATTGTTGGACCAATTTGTGAAGAGATCACTTATCGTTTAGGTTTATTCTCCTTATTAAAAAGATTAAATAGAGTTGTAGCTTACGTTTTTACTGCATTAATATTTGGGGCAATTCACTTCGATTGGACATGTTTAGGAAGCGGGAATTCAGCTTTAATTATCAACGAATTTTTAAATTTACCTTCTTATATTGTCGCTGGAGTTATTCTTTGTTATACCTATGATAGATTAGGTATTTCTGGATCTATAATCGCTCATTGTACTAATAATTTATACGCTATGTTAATGACTCTCATAGCATCTAATTTCGCTATTAAATGTTTATAAGTAATTTTATATTAAAAATAATCGCCATAATCTGTATGACAGTTGATCATATTGGTTTATTTATGGGCAATAACATAATGAGATATATAGGAAAAATCGCTTTACCTATTTTTATCTATTTACTTTATGAAGGATGCACTAAAACCAAAAATATTAAGAAATACATGATTAGATTATTAATTATGGGCGGAATAATGTATGTTGCTACAGCTGTAGCTCAAATACTTCTATTTAATAAATCTATGTATTTTCAAAATATATTTTTAACACTTTTCTTCTTAGTTTTATCTTATTATTTAATATTTGTAGAAACTAAAAAAGGTTATAAATTTTTAATTGTTTTTCCTATTATTTATTTTGCATTATCATACGTTTATCAATTATCTATAACTAATAATTTTCATAATTTATATTATTCAGTTCTCCTTGATGGATTAACAGGAATGTATGCTTTAGAAGCGTCATTAATGTTCTTTTTTATATGCTTATTTAACTGGATATATAATCGTTCATTAAAAAAGAAATTAAATGATGATTTAATAGATTCTTTTAAAGAAACTAAACAATATCAATTATCTAAAAACGCTATGGTTTCCTTATCAATTTTAATAGTTTCAGCTATATTTTATGCTTTAACTTATTTAAATTTATCCTCATTTTCTTTAGGCTTATCTCCAATATTTGATACATATTTTGTTTTATCAATTCCTTTTATTCTTATGTATAATGGGAAGAGAGGATATAACAACAAATATTTAAATAAAGCATTTTACTTGTATTATCCTCTTCATATTGGAATAATAGCATTAATATTTTTCTTAATAGGAGGACTTTAATATGTATAGACACTTAGAAAGTATAGAAGAATTTAATCAATTAGTATCAACAAGCGAAAAGCTTATTGTTGATTTCTTTGCTACATGGTGTGGACCTTGTAAGATGTTAGCACCTGAGCTTGAAGAATTAGCAAGTGAACATAGCGACATTGATGTCGTTTCAGTCGACGTCGATAAATTTGAAGAATTAGCAGCTAAATTTTATATTACTGCTGTTCCAACAATGATCTTCTTCAAAAAAGGAGAACAAACAAACCGCATTACTGGTTATATGAGTAAAGATGCTGTTTTATCTTCATTTAATAAATAAAGATTAATCAAAATCTTTTCTTTTTCTTCTTAACAAAATTGAGATAATAACACCAAAAATTATTAAGCCAATAATTGATGAAAGGATAACTATTGCGACTAAAAATCCAGAGTTATCCTTTTTATATGTATAAATTTTAATATAGCTAACATTATCTTCTTTTCCGTGTTCACAATAATTTGTTACCGTTAAATAATAATTTCCCTCATCACTAATAGATAATTGTTCAATAACAACATTTTCGTTTGTACTAATTATTTCATTATCTTTAGTCCATAAATAATCAATATTATTATATATTCCTTTAATCGAACAATTTATAGTTAAAGGATCACCAATTGTTGGAGATGAAGAAATATTTAGTGAAACATCAAGTTTATTTGGATATCTATAGCCAAAACTATAATTTAAATTTTTAATATTCGTATTTTTATCTACACTTACTATTTTGATTTCAATATAAGATAAAGAATTTAAAGAATCATATGATAAATTTAAAATGTTTTTATCTTTATCGCTTAATTCAGTAGCTTTATTATTAATCAAAATTAAAGCAACAACATATCCACTAAAAGGTGAAATATTTAAACTATACGCATCATCTTTTTTCATTATCAATATGTCTTTTAATGAAGTAACACCATATTTATCAACAATAGTAATCACCTTTTTATTTTCGCTTTCTTCTTTATTTTTAGAACATAAAACAAATGTTCCTAACTGATTAGATGCAACTATTAAGCCAAAAGAATCATCAAAACTATCCAACTCTTGTAATGAATTTGTTTCTTCGTTTAAATAATATACAACATAATCCTTAGTAGAATCATTTTCATATGGAAATCCTATCTTAAATTTATTGTTTAAATTTTTAACAACCTCATTTTTATTAATAAATAATTGCGTATCAATACAATCTTCAATGTTTAAAGATGTATCAAAATTAGTAATAGTTTTTAATTTAGCCTCTATCTCATCTTTATCTTTTTTAATTGAAACAAGTGTCTTATTATAATTAGAAATGTTCTCTAAACGTTTATTCTCTTTAGTTAATAAAACACTATTATCGATTTGTGAAGATTCATAAATTATTGGATTTTCTATTTTTTTATAAATTCTTTTATTCGATAATTTATACGCATTAAATTTTTTTCTAGAAATAAAATAGTTAACATTTAATGGTGTTTTTCCAGATTCTTCACCTACAATCCCTTCAAACACAAGAGCAAATGAGACATTACTTATATCTAAATCTATATCATGCTTAAAAGATATATCAATTTTTCTAGCGTCACTATTATTTATAGTAAAAGAACATTTAATAGTTTCTTTTTTAACACTATCAACATAAATTTCAGCATTTATAAAACTAGACTCATCTATTACAAGATTTTCGTTAAAAACTAATTCAAGATTATATTCACTACTTTTATCTAAACTATTTCTATTCGAAGGGAATGAATCAGAAATTAAAGGAGCATTAATTGTAGGATTATATGTTGTTTTAGCATATATTTTAATATTCTCAATTAAATTACTATCATCACCATAAAACTCTCTATTTAAAGTTTTATCATCGTTTATAAATGGAGCTAAATTAGTAGCGGCAAGTTCAATTTGATTACTATAGGTATAATAAGAAATATATTCCTTTGTGTCTTCACATATACCATCACATTCATCTAAATAAAACCATCCATCAGTACCATTATTGCCAATATCCTTAACTAATAAATATATGTTTTCCTGACTATTTTGACTATATCCTTTTCCATTATAGGAAATATCATAAACATATTTAAATAAATCAAATTTTCTTGAGGTAACTTTAAATTTAGAATCGTTAATTAAATAATCTGATAAATCATACATCGATATTTCAGGTAAAGTAAAAGAAATTCCATCTTTATAATATCCATAATCTATTTTGTGATCATCAAAAACTCTAGAACCATCAACCATAAAATATTTATATTTTTCACTAGATTGATTAACATCATCTAAAAAAGTATCTACACAATACCAATAAGATCCATATCTTACTAAATTCCAGGAATGTTCGATTATCTCATCACCTTCATAAATATATCCACATTCAATAATACTAGAAATATCAAATTCATCTAATAAAGCTTTAAATAATTTTGAATACCCTATTGAATTAGCTTTTTTGTTTATAAGAGCAGAATAAGAATTATCATAATTTATTGTATCACTGCTTAAATATGTATAATCAACATTATCAATTATGTATTGATATGCATTTTTAATTATTGTTTTATTATCTAAATCCTTATTTAAATTATAAAAATCTTCTATTAAATTGCTATATTCATTTTTAGCATTAGTTAATATATCCTTATCAACATAACTATCTAATAATAAAGTTGAATAATCACTTGAAACATAACATACATTTGTACCATCACTATTTTTATATAATTCTAAATTAATATTGTTATAATCTAGATAAAAAATATTTGGATTACTATATTCAAAAGCAACTAAAGCTTTATTAAAACTATCTGCTAAATTATCTTTTCCTGCAAAATAGTTATCAACTTCAGTTTGTGTAATTATACCTTCTTTAACTAAATCATATCCTTTAGTAGAAAATAAATATTCATCGTTAGAACATAGATTTTGCAAGCTATTATAAATACTTTTAGAATTATAATCTAATTCACCATATAAATATCCAACGTTGGTGGTCTTTATATCTTTTGTTGTATTTCTTTTTAATGAATTAGAAAAGTTATTATCATTAAAACTTGCATTCATGCAATTATTTAATAAACATAAAGAAGAGATAAATAACAAAAAATTCATTAATAATATTTTAACTTTTAAAATAAGATAATGCACTAGAATTAATAAATAAAAAAGACAATTCTTTTTTTGAATTGTCAAAATAATTTATTTGGCTGGAGCGGATGGATTCGAACCATCGTATGTAGGTTTCAGAGACCTATGACTTTACCGCTTGTCTACGCTCCAAGAAAAATGCTATTTATTTCTTTTAGCTTCTTCTTTTTGGAATTCGTATCCATCTTTACAAGCATCTAAAACAGTAAAATCACATGTAAATCCTAACTCTTTTTGAGCTTTTAAAGTTGAAGCGTAATTTATTGCTACATCTCCATCTCTTCTTCCTTCAATAACATAAGGAATCTTAATACCTGTAGCTTTTTCATAATCGTGAATTATTTCTAATACCGATGTACCTTTTCCAGTTCCTAGATTACAAATAAATAAACCACAATTAGTTTCTAACTTCTTTAATGCTAATAAATGTCCTTTAGCTAAATCACATACATGGATATAATCTCTTACTCCAGTTCCATCAACTGTAGGATAATCATTTCCGTAAACTCTAACATAAGGTAATAAGCCTACAGCAACTTTATTAATATAAGGAAGAAGGTTATTTGGTAATCCATTTGGATCTTCTCCTAACAATTTAGATTTATGTGCTCCAATAGGATTAAAATATCTTAGAATTGCTACATTATAATCTTTATGGACTAAGCAAAAATCACTCAATATTCTTTCAATCATAACTTTAGTTTGACCATATGGACTTGTTGCATTTTTAACAGGACTATCTTCAGTAAGAGGTATTTTATCAGGTACTCCATATACTGTTGCACTACTTGAAAACACTATGTTTTTACAGCTGTATTTTTCCATTAATTCTAATAAGGTAAGTGTAGTATCTAAATTATTTCTATAATACATAATAGGTTTTTTGCAACTTTCTCCTACTGCTTTATATCCAGCAAAATGAATAATTGATTCAGGTTTTTCAGATTCAAAAATCTTATCCATTTCTTCTTTATTAGAAATATCTACATTATAAAATTTAGGTTTAATTCCAGTTATAGTTTTTATTCTATCTAATACATCAATTTTAGAATTATATAAATTATCTACAATAACTATATCGTATCCATTTTCAATTAAATTAACACATGTATGAGATCCAATAAAACCTAAACCACCTGTAACTAAAACCTTCATATATCCACCTCTATTTTCTATTAGATCCAATCTTACTCGCTTCTTTAATGAGCTTCTTCTTCTCTAATTTTTGTTCTTTTTTAGTTTCTTTTAAAGCTTGTTCAGAAAGATAAATTGAAGATAATTTATCCATAATCGTATCTGCGATCATCTTTGAAGTTTCACTTTCAATATATAATCTTAAAGCAATATAAGCTAAATTCAATGTATCTTCATTTTGATTAGATTTACCTTTTCTACCTCTTTTGGAAGATCTTTCTATCGCATCCAATCTAGCTTTAACTCTATGAGCTTGGTTTTTAATAACCTCATCATGCATATCTTTAAAGTAGTCATATAATTTTTCTTTATCTGAAGTAAAGCTTTTATCTAATTCGATAATAGTAGCTAAATCCTTCATTGAAACAACATTCTTTAATAAAGATATACTTAATAAATATCCAATATGATTTGTATTGTATTTCTTCTTTGTAGGTGGAGTTATCATTTTTGCTTTAACATAATTATTAACCATAAATGGTGTTAAAGGTTGTTCATCTCCTTTAGAAATAGGACTTAAAACTTCACTGATATAACCGATAACTTGTTCCATATATAATGGAATTTGAGGAATATCTTTATAATCAGGTAACTTAAAATTTTCAATTTCTTTAATATAATTGCTTAACTCTTTAAATCCTTCTTCCATACCTATAAACCTTTCTTATAAATTATAAACTTATTTAATCAAAATATCATTTATTTATAATCCACCAGATGAAGAAACTACTACGTAAATAAAAATTATGTATAAAAATACAGCAACTATAGAAACAATTGAAATAATTAATCCAGCTAAAGCGAATCCTCTACCTCTAGTTTGACCTTTACTAATTCTTGAATAACTTATTGCAGAAAAAATAACTCCTAATATTGATAATCCACATAACGAAAGAACAAATCCAGGAATAGCAAAACTATCCATAGGTATAGACGAATTATTATTATTAGATCTAACTTCAGTATTAGTCGAAACTACATTAGATTCATTAACGACTTCAACACTATTCTCTTCATTTTTATTTAATGGTTCACCACATTGAGAACAAAATGATTCACCTTCATTTACTTTAGCGCCGCATTTAGAACAATACATAGATATTCTCCTTATCTTTGTTTAATAAATTTTACCATAAATATACTTTTATATTAAATAATTATTAATTTTTGCAAATCGTATTCATTTTTAAAATTTATTTTTCTATAATCTTTACATATAAGGTAGAAATTATGAAAGAAATTATTTTAACTAGTGAAGAAATTCAAGAAATCTGTGTAAAAATCGCAAAAGAACTAGAGGCAAAATTTGAAAAATCAGATAAGGCTCCTATTTTTATTGGTGTTTTAAAAGGTGCTACTCCATTTTTTATGGATGTTTTAAAAAATTATCAAAAACCTGTAAAAATCGACTTTATGGAAACAAGTTCATATGTTGGTTTAAGTTCAACTGGAGTAATTCATTTAAATAAAGATATTGTAGAAGATATTAAAGATAAAGATGTTGTCTTCTTCGAAGATGTCGTCGATACAGGATTAACAATCAATTATTTAAAACAATATATCTTAATCAAATATCAACCTAGATCTATTACAACAGTTTGTTTAATCGACAAAAAAGCATTAAGAAAAGTCGATTTCAATGTCGATTATTGTGGTATCACATTAAGAGAAAATAAATTCCTTATTGGATATGGATTAGATTACAAAGGATTATGTAGAAATTACAACTACATCTTCGTTCCTGAAACAAAAGAAATCGAAGAATGGGAAAAAATGGCCAAATAAAATTTGGCTTTTTTTATAGAGTTTTTATATTAATAGCATTTTTAGAAATACTAACTTTATAATATCTATCTTTATAATTTTCTTCTAAGAATTTTTCAAATTCGTCTTTAAAATCATTCTTAATAAAAGTTAAAACAGTTCCTTTAAATCCACCACCATGAATTCTAATAGCACCATGACTTCCTATATATTTTTCAACTTTATCAATGATATCTTGAGGAGAATCTAAATATTCATCACCTTCAACAAATGTATTTTTTAAATTGTTTTTGCTGCTATTTTGACTCTTTCTAATCGTAGTTAAAAATCCTTCAACATCATTATTTTCTATAGCTTTTTTACCATCCAAAACATTTTGATTTTCAATAAAGAAATGTTTTGCCATATTCTTTTTAGTTTCGCTGATATTTAAATTATCAATCTTTTCAAAAATATTCGTATCATCTAAATCTCTTAAATATCCTTTATTACCAATTAATCTAGCTACTTCTTTCATATTTGAAGGAATAGCTGCATATAATGGTGTTAAATTAGCATGATCTCCACTTGATTTAATTAAATATAAAGATAAAGGTAAATCAAAATCTATATTACTAATAACAGGATTTTCTATATTCTTAAAATCTATAAAATTACAATTAGGATAACTTGTACCAATTTGATCAAGTAAACCGCATGGTTTTTTAAAAAATACATTCTCACTATATTGACCGATTTTAGCAATTAATAAAGGTGAAATTTTTCCATCATTATATAAATAAGAAACAATATAACCAAATAAAGATTCTATAGCTGCAGAACTTGAAACTCCACTTCCATCAGGAATTTCACTCATAATATAAGCTTTAAAACCACCTACTTTATATCCTAGTGATTTTAATTTTTTTAGAATTCCATAGTTTATAGCTTTACTTGATGGAGGTATATATAAATTAGAATCTAAATCTTTTAAGTTAAATTTATAAAAAGAATAACCTTTTGATTTAACTTCGATAGTATCATCACATTTTTTAATAGCAGCATAAATTCTTAATGAGCAATTTGCTACTAAACATAAACCATGATTATGATCTGTGTGATTTCCTAATATTTCAAACCTTCCTCCAGCATCATAAATATAATCTGGTCTCTCTTTATATCTTTCTATAAAACCATTAATAAGTTCATTTTCCATATTATTTCCCATTCCTTTTTATTGAATATTCAATTTTATAATTATATGTATCACCTTTTTCAAAAGAGATGCTATCTTTATTAAAACCAAATAATTGAGGTTCTAAAGCTATACCTCTTCTTTTAAAATTACCATCCATATTTTTGAATTTATAATCAATTAAAGAATTATCTACATAAATATTCATAGCAGGATAATTAGTTTTCATAGTTAAAGTATATTCTTTATTTTTTAAGATAACTTTAGGATTCTCATCATATTTAAATAAGAATGTATTATCGATTGTTCCAACTTTTAAATTCTTCTCTATAAAACTTAAATTATTCTTTAATAATTTCATGTTATTAAAATCTAAAAAAGATGGAACATCTTCAAAGCCAAGATGTAATAAATTATCATCCATTATGGCTACTCTATCACAGTTCATTTTTAAACTATAGTCATCAAGATTTTTGCTACAATCAAAATTCCAATAAATATGATTACTTAGATTCATCAAGCAATCTTTAAGTATTCTACCTTTAAAAATAATGTTAAATTTATCAGTGTTTTTATAAATTTTATAGATAATTTTAACACTTGCTGATCCTAAAAACCCATTATCTCCATCTTTAGTTTTTGTCTTAAAAATAACATTGATGAATTTATCGTTCTCTTTAATTTCATATTTCCACTTCTTATAACTTAAAGATTTTAAGTCGCCTCCATGAAGACAAATATCATGTCCTGTATCTAAAAGATTGTATTCTTGATCAAATAAAAATCCATGACATTTAACTCTTCCAGCAACAATTCCTAACGTTTTTCCAAAGTAATTTGGATTTTTTAAGAATATTTCTTTATCCTCTAAAGTTAAAATTATTGGTTCTCCATCAAAATTTAAAGTATATAAAGATGCTCCATAATTACAAAAAACAAATTCTAAGTTAGCACCATTATCAACTTTAATAAAATCTATATTCTTATCATAATGTTCAATATTTATCATATAAAGACCTCTTAACTTTATTTATATTATCATATTTAAAATTTATTTTTTTAATAACTTCTATAAACTAAAATTCCTTTTTTAATTATTTTTTGAATAAATTCAGATTTTCTATCAAATTCATTAATATCATATATTTCTATATTTTTAACTAATACTGCCTCAATTTCTTTTTTAAATTCTAATAAATTAAAATTCTTATCAGAATATCTTATCAAGAATTTTATATAAGAATAATCATTTACATTTTTAGTTGTATATTCACCAAACAAAATACATTTAGAGACCTTATATTTTTTACATATAGCTTTAATTAATATTCTAATTTGCTTTATTTTATAAATACCTTTTTCCTTATTATATCTATTTTCTTTATCTATTTTATAAAGCATCAATTCATATACCCAATCAGGTATTGTTGTTAATCCTTCTTCATAATTTTGATATGTTCTATAAGGCATATTAAAGAAATTTGCTATCTCTTTTTGAGTGAATCCATTCTTAATTCTTATCTCTTTTAAATTCTTCTTCATTTTTAACACCTATTAAGTGTATTATAAAAAAGTAAATAGTAAATATCAAGAAAATTTATACATTTTACTTTTCTAATTTTTACAGTGTCAAAATAAAATTAAATTATTCGACAACTACGGGCTTTTAGTAATTTATTAGTAGATATTTTCTTTGCATTTTTTATATATTTTTCCTATGTTTTTGGCCATATTTTAAATGTAAATTTTTTTCATATTTTTTTAAATAAAAATTGTGTTTAAAATATTCGCAACCGAAGTTGGAGGGTTATAAATATGATAAAAGTTAAAAAAAGAGACAACTCTATAGTAGATTTTAATCTCGCTAAAATCGAGAACGCTATCGCTAAAGCATTTGAAGCTTGTAACGTCCATACAATGGATGAAATCATCAATTTAATAGCTGTTAGAGCTACATCAAAATTCAGCAACAAAATGGTTAATGGAACAATTACAGTTGAAGATATTCAAGATTCAGTTGAAGTTGCTTTAATCGAAGCTGGATATGTAAATGTTGCAAGAGCTTATATTACATATAGAAAGCAACACGAAACAATTAGACAAATGCATTCTACAGAATTAGACTTTGCTAAAACTGTCGATAATTATTTAAATATCAACGACTGGAGAGTTAAAGAAAATTCTACTGTCACTTATTCAGTTGGCGGTCTTATTTTATCAAATAGCGGCGCTATTACTGCAAACTATTGGTTAAGCCAAGTTTACGATAAAGAAATAGCCGATGCTCATAGAAATGCAGACTTCCACATCCACGATTTAAGTATGCTTACAGGATACTGTGCAGGTTGGAGTTTAAAACAACTTTTATTAGAAGGATTAGGTGGAGTTACCGGAAAAATTACTAGTAGTCCTGCTTCTCATTTATCAACTCTTTGTAACCAAATGGTTAACTTCTTAGGTATTATGCAAAACGAATGGGCAGGAGCTCAAGCTTTCTCAAGTTTTGACACTTATTTAGCTCCATTTGTTAAAATTGATAACCTAACATATAAACAAGTAAAACAATGCTTACAAAGCTTTATTTTCGGTGTTAATACTCCTAGCCGTTGGGGTACACAAGCACCATTTACTAATATTACATTAGACTGGGTTGTACCAAACGATATGGCTGAATTAAACGCTATCGTCGGTGGAAAAGAATGCAACTTTAAATATAAAGATTGTACAAAAGAAATGGCTATGATCAACAAAGCATTCATCGAAATTATGATTGAAGGTGATGCTAATGGTCGTGGTTTCCAATATCCAATTCCAACTTATTCTATTACAAAAGATTTCGATTGGAGCGACACTGAAAACAATAGATTATTATTTGAAATGACTTCAAAATATGGAACTCCATACTTCTCAAACTATATTAATAGCGATATGCAACCAAGCGATGTTCGTAGTATGTGTTGTAGATTAAGACTCGATTTAAGAGAATTAAGAAAGAAATCTGGAGGTTTCTTTGGAAGCGGAGAATCTACAGGTAGTATCGGCGTTGTTACAATCAACATGCCTAGAATCGCTTATTTAGCAACTGATGAACAAGATTTCTATAATAGACTTGAAAAATTAATGGATATCGCTGCTAGATCATTAAAAATTAAACGTGAATTCGTATCAAAATTATTAGATGCTGGATTATATCCATACACAAAGAGATATTTAGGAACCTTCAATAATCACTTCTCAACAATCGGTTTAGTCGGTATGAACGAAGCTTGTTTAAATGCTAGATGGTTAAAAGAAGATTTAACCCATGAAAAAGCACAAAATTTCACTGTTGATGTATTAAACTTCATGAGAAATAAATTAAGTGATTACCAAGTTAAATATGGTGATTTATATAACCTTGAAGCTACACCTGCTGAATCAACTTCATATAGATTAGCTAAACACGATAAGAAGAGATATCCAAACATTATAACTGCTGGAGATAAAGAGAACGAAACTCCATATTATACAAATAGTAGCCACTTACCAGTTGGTTATACAGAAGATATTTTCCAAGCATTAGATATCGAAGATAAATTCCAAACATTATATACATCTGGTACTGTTTTCCACACATTCTTAGGACAAAAACTTCCTGATTGGAAATCATGTATGAATTTAGTAAGAAAGATTGCTGAAAACTATAAATTACCTTACTTCACAATGAGCCCTACATATTCTGTTTGTAAAGAACATGGATATATCGAAGGTGAACATTATGAATGTCCAAAATGTGGTAAAAAAACCGAAGTATATTCACGTATTACAGGTTACTATAGACCACTTCAAAACTGGAACGACGGAAAAACACAAGAATTTAAAGATAGAAAAGAATACAATCTTGGAAATTCAATTTTAAAGAAAAAAGAAACTTGTGAATGCTGTGAAAAACACGAAGAAGAAAATAAAGCAGTTTCAAAAGAATTAATTTTATTCACAACTGCTACATGCCCTAACTGCAAACTTGCTAAAAAATTATTAGCTGATGCTCATATTGATGTAACAATCTATGATGCTTATGAAAATCAAGAATTAGCAAATAAATTAGGAATCTTAAAAGCACCTACATTATTAGTTCCTCAAGATGATGGAAGTTATAAAGTTTACGATAATGCTTCCTTAATCAAAGGTTGGATTGAAAGCAGAAAATAATATATGTACGATACAATTATTATAGGGTCAGGCCCTAGTGGCCTTACCGCTGCTTTAAATTTAAGAAGAAATGATAAAAAGGTTTTACTTCTTGAAAAAGAAACAATTGGAGGACAAATCGCAACTTCTCCTAGGGTCGAAAATATTCCTGGAACTGTTTCTATTAGCGGTTTAGATTTTATCGATAAATTATTTGATCAAGTTACGAATTTAGGTGCAGAATTTGAACTTGATGAAGCTAAAAAAATTGAAAAAGTAGATAACTATTTTAAAGTTACTTGTAATTATAATACTTACGAAACTAAATCTATTATTATTGCAAGCGGAGTTACTCATAGATCAATGGGATTAGCTAACGAAGAAAAATTAGTCGGAAAAGGCATATCTTATTGTGCAGTTTGCGATGGTGCTTTTTATAAAGACAAAGATGTTTGTTTAATTGGTGATGCTAATACAGCATTACAATATGCGATCGCATTAAGTTCTACTTGTCACAAGATTTATTTAAATACATTATTTGATAAATTCTTTGGAGATAAAATTTTAATCGATAGAGTATTAAGTAAAGAAAATATAGTCATTGAACATAACTTATCTTTAACTGAAATAGTTGGTGAAAATAAGTTAGAAAAATTAGTATTTAAAAACACTAAAACAGATGAAACGAAAGAATTTAAAGTTGATGGATGTTTTATTGCAATCGGTCAAGAACCACACAACGAAATATTTAAAGACTACGTCGATTTAGAAAGAGGTTTCATTATTGTTGATGAAAATATGAAAACTAAAACTGATGGAATTTACGCTGTTGGAGATTGTAGAAAAAAGAAAATTAGACAACTTGTTACAGCATTTAACGATGCAAGTATCGCTAGTTTCAATGTTGTTCAATATCTTGATTCATTTTAAAGGAGAGATATATGACAATTAGCAATAAATTAAAAATACAAGAAGCGATGCTTTTAAAAGAAGAAGCTTCAATTATATATAACAAAAAGAATAAGCGTAAAAGAAAGAATACCGCTTATCCTGATATAGTTTCAAAAGATTATTAAATTAGTATCCTCTTAAATATACATTATCAATATATTTTAAGAGGATATTTTTATATTCATTAGCTGTATCAACATCAACTTCATGTAAATTATGTACTATGCACTCTTCATTATCTATGAAATGTTGTAAGTACATTTTTTTTGCACCTTTTAACATTTTTCCCATATCTTCAATAGATTCTTTACTATGAAATTCTTTTACTAAAGTAGTACGAAATTCATATGAAATCCCACTTGTTTTTAATATTTCAATCGTTTTTAAAATATTATCTTTAAATATATTTTTTAAGCCGATAATTTCACTATATGTACTCATTGAATTTTTAATATCCATAGCAACATAATCTATTAATTTATTATCTATTAGATCTTTAACAATTTGTGGATTAGTACCATTTGTATCTAGTTTAACTAATAATCCTAGTTCTTTGATAGCTTTAATTTTCTCTTTTAAATCATTCATCAATGTAGGTTCTCCACCTGTAATAACAACACCATCTAAAACATTCTTTCTTTTCTTTAAATAATCTAAAATTTCAGAAAAAGGTATCTCACTATTTTTATCTAAAACAAGTCTAGAATTATGACAAAATTGACATCTAAAATTACATCTTTCCGTAAATAAAACACATGATATTTTATTATCGTAATCAACTAAAGATATCTTTTCAATTCCTACAAATTCCATATAAAAATTATATCATTATTTACACTTTATTTAATTAAAAACTATTTAAATAATAACGTAAAACATATATTATTTATTTATGAGCAAAAATTTTTTTAAACATCTTCATACAGTAGATAAACATAGATTTTTAGTATTTAAATATTCATGTATTGTAGGTATACCTTTTCAAGGATTAATACATGATTTATCTAAATATTCTCATTTAGAATTTCATAACGGAACTAAATATTATAATGGTAAAATGTCACCATTATTAAACGAAAGAAAAAGCAATAATATGTACGCATTAACTTGTGTGCATCATACAAATAGAAATAAACATCACTACGAATATTGGATTGATTTTTATAAAGGTGATGTTATCTTAAAAGTTATGCCATATAAATACGCATTAGAATATGTTATCGATATGATTTCAGCTAGTAAAACATATAATGGTAAATCTTTTAATAGATCTTTACCTCTTCAATTTTTTATAGAAAGAGAAAAAGCATATTTAATGCATCCAATGATAAAAGAATTTGTTAAAACTCTTTTATCAAGCTATGAAAAAGATGAATTTAAATATTTAAAAAAGAAATATACTAAAAAGATATATAATGATTTATTAAATAAATATCCTTTAACATATAAAGTTCCTTTTTATTCAATAAATAACAACTACGAATATATAGAAATTAAATAACTTTAGTTAAAATATATACTGATTTCCCGCATATTTTTGCTTTTTTATTTGCAGGAATAAAGAATGAATCATATTTTTTAAATGGAATATCATTAACTGTTCCTTCACCGTCAATAAATGTAATTGAAGCAAAAGATGTCTCATCATTTTTAATTTCATTAACATTTTCTACATCAACTCTTTTAGAAGTGAAATATTTACAACTTCCTATAATTCCATCACTAAATTCTTTTTTAATATACTTATTGTAATTAATAACTTTTAAAGCTTTATCAATATGAAG
Source organism: Lachnospiraceae bacterium GAM79 (assembly GCA_963619035.1). GTDB lineage: Bacteria > Bacillota_I > Bacilli_A > RFN20 > CAG-826 > Onthovivens. The sequence goes on along the minus strand of CAVEUC010000006.1, from coordinate 6,494 downwards.
TTCTCTAGGTTTACCATCTTTTCCAACTCTATTATAATCGTATAATCTATATGTTAAATTAGAACTTTGTTGAATCTCAATTAAAGTAACACCTTTTCCAATAGCGTGGATTGTACCTGATTCAATAAAATAAGCTTCACCTTTTTTTACTTTAAAAAAGTTTAATTTATCTAAAATAGTACCGTTTTCTAATGCTTTTTTAATATCTTCTTCATTTTCATCATTTTTAAAACCAAGATATATTCCAGCATTTTCTTCAGTATCTAAAATATACCACATCTCAGTTTTTCCATATGAATTTTCATATTTTAAAGCATATTCATCACTAGGATGAACTTGTACACTTAAATTATCACCACTATCAATTAATTTAATTAAACATGGAAAGAAAGGAAAAGAATTAACTTTTGATCCTAAATCAATAGAACTACAAACTTCTTTTAATGTTTTTCCTTTATTCTCTCCACTATCAATTAAAGTGTAACCATCTTTATGAAAAGATAATTCCCAACATTCTGAAATAGATTCAAAATCATCACTTTTTCCTGCTTCTTTTAATTTTTTACCACCCCAGATATATTCTTTAATAGCTGGTTTTAATTTAACTGTTTCCATAGATTTTATAATTGAATAATAAAATTATTATCCTTTTTAACTCCACCATTTTTTCTAATAACGTTAATAAAATTAGAATCGTTATATGTTGAATCAATTACTATTTTATAATTAATAAATTTATTTTTAGTAAAATTAATAACTTCTTTAAAATCTTCATATGCGTTCATATAAACTTTTTTAACAAATAACATATGTAAATACTCATCGTTTTCTAAAAAAACTAAAGAACTTAATTTACCAAAAGAATAAATTAATAAACAAAAATGATTAGATTCCTCTAAAAACTTTCTAATCTCATCTTCACTCATTTTATTTTTAAATTTTTCGATGTGAGTGAGTGCCTCTTTTGAAGGTTTTGTTAAATATTTAATTTGTATCTTAGCCATTTTCTCTTTCCATTACTAAACTTGCTGCACCAATAATTCCAGCATCATTTTTAAGTTCTGCACATTTAATTTTTACAACTGGAGAATTTTTATATCCATAATCTCTATCACTACAATATTTTTCTATTTTATCAATTAAATAACTTCCTTGATTAGAAACACCTCCACCAATGATAATAGCTTGAGGTCTAAAAATATTACAGAAATTTAAAATACCTTCTCCTAAATTTTTAATGTATTCATCAATAACTTCATTAGCTGCTTTATCACCTTTTTTACTACATTCAAACGATGTTAAACCACTAACATTATTAATATCACCATTACAATATCCCCACATCATAGAATCTTTATTTTCATTCATAATTCTTTTAGTAATTCTTAATAATGCACTAGCACTTGCGTAAGCTTCATAACAACCTTTTCTTCCACAACCGCAATCTTCTCCATCAACGACGATCACCATGTGTCCAAGTTCAGTACCTTTTCCTTCAAAGCCTTCAAACAATTTTCCATTGATGATAACTCCACCACCAACACCAGTTCCTAAAGTTAAAAATATAGAATCTTTAAATTCTTTAGCAGCACCAAATCTAGCTTCACCTAAAGCAGCAACATTAGCATCGTTACTAATATAAACTGGAATATTAAAAGATTTTAAAATCTCACCAACATCACATTTATTAATTTTTAAATTAGCAGCGTATTCAACAATTAATTTATCAACATTACAAATACCAGGAATACCAATCCCAATACCTTTAATATTATAATTTACACTTAATTTATTAATTAATGTAGAAACTAATTCCTTTAATATCTTTTCAAATATCTCATTACCTGTTTGATTGTTAGTAGATATAACTGTCTTTTCAATAATAGTACCATCAAGTAATACTCCAGCACCTTTTAAAGACATACCACCAACATCAATACCAATATAAATATCTTTTTTCATAATTATTTTCCTTTAAAATACATTAATTATAATAACTAAAAATAGTTATTATTTCCATATTTATAGAAAAAAATCAGCAATAAATTTAATTGCTGATTTTTATATTTACACTATCTAGAAATTATAATAATCCTGAATCTTTAATCCATTGATAGATATCAGTATCCTTAACTTCTGATAATGCTTTTTTAATGATTATTTTTTCTTTCCAAGAAAGATCGATCTCATTAATTTTCTTCTTATCAACAGCGTAATATGTAGCTCTTAACAATTCTCTAATATCATATGCTGATCCCCAAACTTCTGGAACACCTCTATCGATATTCATTAATGTATATACAGCTTCCATACCTGTTCTAATAGAATATTCTGTTGTGAATATTGTATCTCTCGGAGTTTCTGCAAATTGACCAACAAAAGCGATATTAACACAATTTTCTGGTACAACTTTTGGTCTATCACTTTCTTTTCTTGGTTGGAAGAAAGCATTGATATAAGGCATAAAGCATGTAGTTGTATTACATTTTTCACTTAATTCATCAATTCTTTCAATAGGAGCCCCAATATGATATAACCACTCTTTACAGACTTCTTTACCAGTACAATTTCTCATACTCTTTTTAATATAATCACCTTTTTTATCTGTAAATAAAGAATATAACCATACGATTACTGAACCTTTTGGTTGGTCTTTAAATTGTGGTTGTCTATTGATTGTCCAAGATAATCCCCATCCATTAAATGAATCTTTAACTGTTACGATACCACCAGTAGTAACTTTTCCTTCTAATGGATCACGTTTACAAATCTTTTTGATGAGTTCGATAATTTCTTTATCTTCTGTATAAACTGATGCTGACATCCAGTTTGTTTTTTCAGGATCTGAAGCAAATGCATATGGATTTCCAAATTCTTTTCCGTATTTAGAAATCTTTTCCCATAAACTCCATCCATCTCCTACATTAGGTTTAATCATACTTAATTCTGGAGCAGTATCGTTATCTCCATAACAAGATACATCAGTACAACATCCGTTTGTAATAATTAAGAAATCATCTTTAGTAAGCTTTTTAACTGCTTCTTTATTGTCTTTTGTATAAGTAAATGATGTAGCTACTTTTTTACCATCAAATTTTTCAATTTTAACATCGGTAACTTTAACACCAAATTCAAAGATAACACCATGATTTTCTAAATATTTTTGTAAAGGTAAAATCATCGATTCATATTGGTTGTATTTAGTAAATCTTAAAGCAGAAAAATCTGGTAATCCATCAATATGGTGAACATATCTTTGAATATATCTTTTCATTTCTAATGCGCTTGACCAACGTTGGAATGCGAACATTGTTTGCCAATATAACCAGAAATTACTCTTCCAGAAATGTTCATCAAAACATTCTGAAATCATCTTATCTTCTAAATCTTTTTCTGGAGTTAAATATAATTTTAATAATTGTCTTTGAGCTTGTTTATCTAAAGTAAATTTATTATCTGTTTTAGCATTTTGTCCTCTATTAACTGTAGCTCTACATAATGAATAGTTAGGATCTTTTTTGTTTAACCAATAATATTCATCTAAAACAGTAACATCAGGATTTTCAATTGAAGGTACGCTTCTATACATATCCCACATACATTCGAAGTGATTATCCATTTCTCTACCACCTCTCATGTAAAATCCTTTATATAAGTCATGATATCCATCACAACTTCCTCCAGCTCTAGGTAAAGTTTCCAAAACATGAACTCTTTCACCTTTAACTTGACCATCTCTAACTAAATAAAACGCTGCTGATAAACCTGCTAATCCACTTCCTACGATATATGCTGATTTTTTATCTGCATCGATAGGTTTTTCAGGACGAGCAAATGATTCATAAGTACCACTAGAATAATACATTTTTAATTCCTCCTTTATTCTTTATAGCATCATTTTAAATAAAGAAAAAAATATTAAAAATAGACAATATTTTTAGTGTGATTAAAATTTTTACACTCTTAAAAAACTGTAAAAATTTTTATCATATTTTTAAATTTGATTAAATTATTCACTCTTTTCAAATTTTGATAATATCCACTCGGTTTCTCCAGATAACATTGTAGATACTTTATTATTTATTACATCTATATCATCTTGCATATCATTTTTAATCCAATCTAAAACAAATCCGATTAACATGAATTTATAAGCATTAGCTACAAATTCTAAATCTTTCTTTTCTACATTATGCCCTTTAGCTTCTTCATTTACTACGTAATATGTAAGTTGAAAAACGATAGGTTCTAATACTGCTTCAACATTACCTCTAGAATTAAATTTATATGCATTCTCTACTAAAGATCTATATTCTAAACATACTTTAAATATATTTTTAAAACCTTCTTCCCAGTTTAAAGAATCATATTTTCCATCTAACGCCTTACTAAACTCTGTTTTTAATGCGTAATCTAAAAGAGAATATATATCTTCAAAATGATAATAGAAAGTCATTCTATTAACACCAACTAAATCAGTTACATCACTAACTGTTATCTTTTTAAAAGGTTTAATAGATAATAATTTTAAGAAAGCTTGTTCTAAAGCTTTTTTAGTAATTTCATTAGCCATATAGTTCCTCCTAAATCAATATTAATAATATACAATAATTATTCTTTAGATATAACTTTAATTAAACTATTTATTTCAGTTTCACTCATTCCACCTTCAGTTAAATATCTTTTAGCATCACTAGTATAATCTGCTTTTTTAAGAATTTCTACATCGCTAGTCTTATGTAATTCTTCCATGAATGAATCAAAATATAAAGAAACAATAGCATCATATTTTGTAGGAGTTTTTTCTTTAGTAATCTTATAGTAATTCTTATATGTTTCCATATAATCATTTTTCATTTCTTCATAAGTTGCTCCAGCTAAAGCTTCAATTAAAGTACATACAAAACCAGTTCTATCTTTTCCTTCCATACAATGAATATAATATGGACCATCATTAGATATAACACCCTTTAATCCTGTTACTAATTTTTGTTTATATGTATCACTAGAATAACCTGATCCCATTGATAATAAGATCATTTTACTATTTTCATATAATTCTTTAGCATATGTAGAATCAAATGTAGAACTAGACATATATTCTTTCATATTATCTTCATTATCAGCTAAATCAACTATATATTTAATACCATTTGTATTTAATAAATTATCAGTTATTTTAGCTCTATTTCTACTATTATCTACTGGAGATGCTCCTCTATATAAATAATTTTCTTTAAGATTTCCACCTTTTAAAGATCTAAAATTAGAGAACTCTTCATCACTAGAATATTCACTTCTAATTAAAGAATAACTTTGACTTAAAGCTTCCTGAGTTTCTATATATTTAGCAGATGTATTTAAAGATATATCTACAGTTGTATCACTTGTTAAATTAGCAGTATCCCAAATACCAGTATTATTTAATGTAATTAATATATTTGTGCTAGAAGGATATGCTACGATAACTGGCATAGAATTTTTAACATAATATCCATTAAAATAAGGAACATCATCAATTGTATATCCATTACTAAATTTAATATTACAACTATCACCTAATTTAAAACCTATGTTATTAAATTCTTCTATAGTTATATTTACAGTAGCAGATAAAAACTTTTCATCTTTAGTTATAGATAAATTAGTAACAGATATTACTTTATTTTCATTACAAGAAAATAAAGATAATGTTACTAAACTTGTTAACAATATTTTTTTATTAATTAAATGCTTCTTCATGCAATATACCATTTATCTTTCTTAACAATTTTAATTTTATATTAAAGTATATTTATTAAGCAATAATTTAGTAACTTTGCCGTAGTTTTAAGTTTCTATTTTTTTATAAGCGACAAAACCATATTACCTTAAATTATTTTTAAATCAAAACATCAAAAACTTCTTTTAAGAAAATTAAAAATTATACACAAATAGATTCTTTCATTTACCTAAACAATCTTCTTACAGTCGTTTATTGTATATATTTTCTCTGTATCTAAAATAAAATCTTTTGTTAAAAGTGTCGAATAGCCATACATAAATATTTTTGGCTGTAAAATATTTGCATCTTTAAAAAATATAGTTTCTTCACTTGATGAATCTTCTACATTTTTATAATAATAATATTCACTAGTTTCTCTAACAAATTCAAATTTAAATAAGCCATAATTATAAGATTTTAAATACATAAATTCATTTTCAAATCCTAATATTGTTCGATATTCAACATTATAAAAAACTTTTCCATTTTAATTATCAATTTCATTTCCTAATTTGTTTTTATTACAGCTACATAAACCTATTAAATTTAAAGTTAAACAAGTTCCAATTAAAATTTTTCCTCTCATAATTTACCTCCATTATTTCTTTCAATTGTAAGATAGACATTGACATATAAGTGAGGAGAAACAACCATAGACAGAAAGGAGAAAATGTTGTCTCTCTTACAATTGACATCTATATTATTATGTTTTTTTCTTTAATCATAAAAG
>CAVEUC010000005.1:0-18728 GCA_963619035.1 Lachnospiraceae bacterium GAM79 | reverse complement strand
ATTATGGTTCATGGTGATGATAATGGTTTAGTTTTACCTCCATTTGTTGCTCCAATTCAAGTTGCTATCGTACCTATTCAAATGCAAAAAGAAGGTGTTTTAGAAAAGGCTAAAGCAATTAAAGAAGAATTAGAAAAATTAAATATTAGAGTTAAATTAGATGATTCAGATAAGACTCCTGGTTGGAAATTCTCAGAATATGAAATGAAGGGTGTACCTTTAAGAATTGAAGTCGGTCCAAGAGATTTATTAAACGGAGTTTGTACAATCGCTAAAAGAAATGATGGAACTAAAGAAACAGTTAAATTAGATGAAATTCATACTGAAATCCCACGTCTTTTAAAAGTAATTCACGAAGAAATGTATCAAAAAGCATTAAAGAATTTAGCTGATAATATTCATGAAGCTCATTCTTTAGAAGAATTAGGAGAAGTTGTTAATAAAGGTGGATACGCTAAAGTTATGTGGTGTGGAGATGTTGAATGCGAAAATAAAGTTAAAGAGATGTTCAATGCTACAAGCCGTTGTATACCTTTTGCTCAAATTAAAATTGATGATAAATGTGCTATTTGTGGGAAAGAGGCAAAATATTTGATTCTTTTTGCTAAAGCATATTAATGATTATATTCTTAATTGTCTTAATATCTTTAATCGTATTGTTTTTCTTGTTATCTTTTTTGTTATCTTTAATTTTCTTTATTAAAGGATTTAAAAGAAAGAATGTAGAAGAATATAAAAAGATTATTTATGATGATGTTAAAGATAATTATTATTGGTTAGATAATTTAAATCCTGAAGATATTAGTATCAATTCTTTTGATGATACTAAATTAACTGCTAAATATTTAAAAAACAATGAAAATCATATTTATGTTATAACATTACATGGATATCATGGTATGTATATTTCACGTATGCCGATTGTTAAAGAGATATATGAAAAATATAAATGTTCTGTATTAGCTATTAATTTTAGAGGTCATTATACAAGTGAAGGAAAATATAATTCATTAGGATATTTAGAAAGTAAAGATTTAATTGAGTGGGTAAATCATATAGTTTTTGAAGATAAAGATGCAAAAATTATCCTTGATGGAGTTAGTATGGGAGCATTTACTATTCTTCATTCTTTAGGCGAATTAAATAATAAAAATGTAATTGGAGCAATATGTGATTGCGGATATTATTCTTTATATGATCAAATGAAAAATGAATATTTTAAAGTTAATAAATATATAGCTCCTTTTGCTTTAATGTTTTTACCGATGTTATTTAAATTAAGATATAAAGTGTCTATTAAAAGCATCAATAATAAAGAGTCTTTAAATAAAACAAATATACCTACATTTTTAATTCATGCTAAAGATGATGATGTTGTTCCATTTAAAAATTTAGCTTTAAATGAAGGCTCTTTTAATAAAAATACATATGTAAAAACACTTGTTTTTGATGATGGCAAACACGCTAGAACATTTTATAAACATAAAGATATTTATAAAAAAGAGATGTTTGAATTTTTAGAAAATATTATTAACTAATAGTTTTTAAAATTATATTTAAGATATCTTGAGCACAATAATATTTAGATTCATCACATAATAGTAAATTTAATTGTTCGATAGTAGTAGGTTTTTCCATAACTATTTTATCAAGAATTTTATCTGTGAAAACTTTACTTTCTCTAATATGATTCTTATTGCAATAATTCATTCTATAAATCATTAAATTATCTCTTAATGATTTATCTAAATCGTTAAGTTCAAAATTGGAGCTATTTTTAGCTTTAATTTTCTTGTTTGCTTTACAAAGATCGACATACATATCGATGTTTTTATTTTTTGTTTCTTCGTCGATTTCAACAAAAAACTTTGTGACTGTTGATATTCTACTTTCGTCTTTTTGATAGAAAATTCTTCCATTAATGCTTGTCCTAATTTCATTAAAACCGGTATTAGATTTAGTCCAGTTTGAATATGCTAAAACAGGATTTTTATCTCTTGCACACTCAAACTCGTTCTTAATAAAATGTAAATAAACATTATCAAATAATTCATAAGATTGTTTCTTAAAATCTTTATAACTTGTTGATTCATCAATAAAACTGTGATCAAATGCAAGTTCTGATGAATATAATGGATACATTCCTTCGTTGTTTTGATATTTGCACATACAATTCTTAAATTCAGGATTGTAATATAACTTTAAAATATATCCTATAGTTGCTAAGAAATACCATTGACCGTTTTTAACAATACCTTTTTTAATGGCAGTATTTTCGTCTTTATCTTCAATTTTATTAATTTTCTTTTGGTAATCTTTATAAGCTTTTTCTAAGAATAATAAACTCTTAATAAATTGAATTGAATATTTGTGGTCTTTAAATACGATATTATATTTTTCGTTATTTGATAATAAAGATGAGACACTATTACGAGATGGTCCAGGTTCCATGAATACAAAAGAATATAAATCTTGTGCCAATTCATTATTTTTTGTTCTTTGCCAAACTTCTTTATATTTCTCTTGGTCGCATTTTTCTCCACGTTTAATTTCTATAAATATATTGTTCTCAGATAGTAAAGTTTTTAAATTACGTTGCTCTACTCTATTTGCGATAATATCTTTAGCTTTGATAGGCTTTTGAGTATTAGAAGCTTCAGCAACTTGAGAAATAAATTTGTTTTTATCTTCATTACTTTCAAAAGTATTTTTAATAATTTTACAACAAATAAAGAAGTCTTCATCAAATGGTGTTTCACCAATCATTCTTGTTGTTTGGCCGCCATTAACAATACTAAATTGCTTTAATCTAACCTCATTACCAACTACATTATAATCATTGCAAACGATTATAATTCCGTTATTTAGATACCAGAAATTATCGCCTTCATACATTATTGAATTTTCAATTTTATCATCAATATTGGTAGATTTAATATAATAACGAAGGTTCATAGCTAATAAGCCTTTTGTTCCCTCTTTTTTCCATAATTCTTTTAATGATTTAGCGGATATATTACATACGATTGAATGATCACCAAATTTTAAGAAATTATTATTAGAATCTAAAATAAGTTTATTTTTTTCAACGTAATCGTATGGAGATCTATTAGATTCTATTGTTGCGATTACATCATCACCAAATTGAATAACTGAAGTTACATTTAATCCAGAAACACTAACAACGTAGTTTTCAATTTTTTTATTTAATTCATATTTTTCTTTTTCATCTTCACAAATATAGTCGGTTATAACTCTAATTATGATTTTTTTATTTTCTGATTCTTCTAAATATTCTTTTAATAATTCATCTGCCTTTTTATTACCTACAAATCTATTATTTTTAACATTTTTAATTTCAGCTGATATTTTACCAAGAGTATTATAAACATTAGCTAAATCAAACGTTCCTGAATTAACAACATAAGAATATAAGCATTCAATAGTGTTTTCTTCTAATGTTTGATTAATGTAAACTCCATCGATTCCTTTGAATTGGTCTCTACAATAAGTACAACCATTATTAACGTCTTCTGTATTATTAATATCAGCATTAAAATAAGCATTATAAGCGTATACTTTTAATAATTGATAGTCTTGTGTATGTCCAGTTAATTCTAATTCCTCTGGACCAGTTGATAAATAATTATATAAATCCATAAAATAATCCTCTGTTTATATTAGATCACAACTAGATCACCAGATCAAATGAAAAATAGTGTATTTATGGTAAAAATTAAATTATTTTATCTTTTTACATTTTATGATTATGTTATGAGAGAAAAAATATGAAAATGGATAGAATATAAAATCTAGTTTACCAAATTTTAAGGATATATCTTCTCTTACTTTCAATTTAGTAAATAAAGAAGATAAATTATGAAATCTTTTCTTTTTTAAAATTTTAAAATTATTTGCTTTTAATATTGATTTAACATATTTTTCACTATAAATAATCATTGGGTGTTTTTGATTATTATAAATATAGGTATGTAGAAATTGTTTTTTTCCATAATTTTTAGTAAAAAGAAAATCTGCACTATTACTTCTTTCAAATTCAAGAATTAACATGCCATTATCTTTTAATATTCTATAAAATTCTTTTATTGAAAGAATGATGTCTGCATAATTTATTACACTTCCTACACAAATGATCATATCGACACTATTATTCTTTAATGGAATACAAGTTATTGAAGAAACTATATGATTTTCATACTCTTTTATATTTTCTTCTACTATATCTAAATTAATTATTTTACCTTTTGTATAGTAAGATACTCCTCCAGAACCAGCATTTAAAATTACAATATTTTTATTATCTATTTTATCTATTTGTTCATAAACAAAAGTGTTTATGATGTTTCCTGTGATTTTATGCCGTAAATCTTCATCATTGATATCATAATCTTTATAATTTTGTTTAGCTTGTCCTTCTATTTCTTTATAAATATCCATATTATTTTTCTAAATCTATATTTATTTTAGGTATTTCTACACTTATATATTCATTTAAATATTTCTTTGCAATATTTAATATATATTCTTCATCTAAGTTTTCAGGAAAAAGCAATCCTTCTTGTTCATGTTTTAACATATAAACAAATCCAGCGTATGAAGAAGCACTTACTTGTCTAATTGTTGCTGTTTCATCAGTTATTTCGTTTGTTTTTAAATAATTTCCAAAGTATCTTGTAGTAAACTTTTTTCCCTGAATTATTATTCCTACAGATTCTCCACCATCTATAATTTCATTTTTATTAATTAAATGTAGGTTTGTAGGGCTATAAAATTTAAAACGTTTTACTGATTTAATAGCGTAATCATTTGGAGAATATACAAAATGTACTGTAGGTCTATAATTTTTATAAGTAAAATAATTTCTAATTGTAAATATTTCTTCATGTGTAGATATATGTCCAATAACTTCCCCCTGTGGAGAAAAAGTAATTGCTGGATATTCATATCCCGATTTATACAAAGAAATATATAAATTTTTGATATCACAATCATAAATCTTTTTACATTTATAAAATCTTTTCTTATTTCCAAATGCGATTTCAGGAGAAGATACGGTTTCATAATAATAAGCCCAACAATTCCATGTTGAATAACATATTGATTCATCATAAGGAATATTAGTTATTTGGTTATCGTTATCAATTTCTTGGATATCCGTAACTCCTATTTTTTTAGAAACTAAACCGTATTTTCCTTCTTCCAATAATTTATTTAATTTTGTTCTATTAAATTTTATATAGTTACCTTTATCGTTTTTTATTATTTCTTTTAAACATTTCTTTGCAAATAAAGAAACTAAACCTGGATTCATACCAAAAAGAACTAAGCATGTATTTTGCTTATCTTTATATCTCTCTTTAAGTTTAATATATTCTAAAAAGTGTTGATGATCACTTGTCCAAGTTGGGTCAGGATTCCAAGAGCTATCTGCAGTAGATAAATAATGTATATTGTGTTCTAAACAATATTCTAACATTTCTAAATTTTTAATATCGATACAAAAATCAAGTAAATAGTCACCTTCTGAAAGTGTTTTTAAATATTCTAAATAATTATCTTTTGTTATTTTATCTAATGAAAAATTATATGATTTCCCACCTGTTTTTATAAAATCTTCTTTTGCTTTTTCACTTTTATCTACACAATAAAAACTATTAGGTTCAAATAAACCATTCTCTTTAATTTTTTTAAGAAAAGAAAAACCTACAGCTCCTAAACCAAAAATAAGATATTTCATTAATTAACCATTAGATGTGATTTTTAATATAAACAATTAATGTGATGATTAAAATTAATAAAATAATTAATCCGATTCCAATAAGAATTGCATTTCTTTTCTTTCTTTTTCTTTGTTCTTCTAAATATTCACGTTGTCTTATTTCAGCTTGTTTTCTTTGAGCTAAATATGCTTCTTTTTCTTCAGGACTCATTTCGTCCCATGTCTTTGTATTGTAAGTACTTCCGTGATTTTGACCACCTGATCCCATATTATTCTCCTTAATCTAATTTTACTACATTTTTATTGTTAAGATTTAATTGATATGTATGAGCATCACCATAAGGTAAATTTGCTGAAAAAATGTAATTTAAGAAATAAACATTATTTGAAGTATAACTTAAAGAAGAACAATAATAAGTATTATTACATTTTAGTATTGTTTCAATATTTGTATCTTTTTTTGTATTATTTTTATTTACTCTATATAAACCAGCATTTTCAAGAGAGGTTACTGGATAAGAGAAATAATAAATATAATCTCCTTGTATAAACATTTCTTTAGGAGCACATTTGGAGTCAGCTAATTTAGTTCCTTCTTCTAACGTAGTCAAACTTGAACGCGCAATAAAATTATAAACTAATCCTTGGTATATATAATAAATAGTATCTTCATCTTCAAATATAAATTGTCTAACATTTTCAATTTTACAAGAACTTGGCATTTCATTAGGTTCCAGTTTAGAAGAGCTAGTATTTATATCTGATAAATTATAATATTGAATATCACCATTATCTTGTCCTGTTGTGCAGTTTATAAAATATAATTTGCTATTTTTAAGTTCTAGATTCTTAGCACCATTAACATCGGAGAATTTTACGTAATCACTACCATCTAATTTCATTCTAGAAATTCCACCAGCAGCACCAGCCCAATTATAATGAGTAGCATAAATATATGTTCCATCAGAAACTAAATTTCTTACATCGTTTGTAGAAATTTTTTCAGTTTCAGAACTTACTTTTAAATCAACAACATATAAATCATTATTAACTAATCTAGTAACTTGGTTAAAATATAATTTGTCATTATAAATATAGAAATCTTGAACTTTGTTTGTAGTTACTTGATAAGATTTTTTAGATAATTCGTTATATGCATATAATGTTTTACCAGCATACATATTTAAATAATATATGGTATTTCCATATGCAATTGTTTTTCCACCTGTATTAAGTGGGGTAGTTTCTGGAGCTACAAAATCTTTTAATAGATCTGTTTTTGTTTTTGTTGATGTATTATAACGATATAAATGTAAATCATTTGTATCCGTATAAACGATTGTGTTTGAAGAATCTACATCAAATCCATTAACATCTTCAATTTGTAATTCTTGAGTAGAACTATTATTTGATAAATCAATTGACCAAATACCTTTCTTAGAAGTATCAATTATTCCGAATAAATCAGTATAGTTATAATATAGTTTATTGTTTTTTATAGTCAAAAATTCTCCAGCTGCATTAGTTAATTTAGTAGGTGTTAAATTAGATGAAGATAAATTGATATATCCAATATAATCATTTAAATCTCCATTTACTGTACAGTAAAGTTTATTATTATCAATTATATATTCATGAGTCTTTTCACTAAGAACTAAACTAGAAGTATTTGTTGTTAAATTTAATTTATAAATATAGTTATTATCGTTTCCATTAGTAAAATATAAATCATTATTATATATAGCTAAATTATCAGTTTTTCCTTCGAAGACTTTTGTTACTACTTCTTCTTCACCTTCTTTAGAATTTGATAAATCAACTTTATAAATACCTGACTTAGATGAATTAAATAAATTGTTACTTGAATAATAATATGTAGTATCGTTATATTTAACAAAATCATCAATATTAGATGTAGTATAGATTACATTTGTTTCACCATTATTAAATTCTTTAACTGCATTAATAAATGGAGCACTAGAAATAAATAAAGCTTTTGATGAACTATATTTATTGAATTCTTTTGGTGAAGAATAATCTACTAAAGATGTTTCTCCAGTTGAATCTAATTTATAAATATATTTATTATGTAAACCGTTAGAAAAGTATATATTTCCATCACTAGAAACAAATACTGGCATATCAGTTTTTACTGCTTTAATAGTTAATTTAGCACTTAGTGTTAATTTATTGTAATTTTTATTAGTTATTTCAACTGTGTAATCGTATACTCCAACATCAATTGCTGTTGAAACAATATCTCCTGAAGAATTTTTTACTACTTCTTTAGTTATTGTTTCTTCTGGTTGAATACCTACTAATTGAACATCGTTAATATGATCTTTTCCATCATACGATACTGTAACATCAGAATATGTAAAACCTTTAAAGTCGATTGGCTTAATAGTTAGTGTTGCATTAAATGTTGCTGTTTTATAATTTTTGTTTGTTAATGTTGCAGTAGCTTTGTATGTTCCTACATCAATGTAAGATTCAAATCCTGAATAAGTAATTATAGTTCCCTCAGGTGCACCTTTTACTGCTTCTAACTTATGTGAGTTACCATCATATGAAACAGTGAGATCATTAAATACAATATCTTTATATTCTATAGGATTAATTGTAAGTGTAGCATATAGTGTAGTTGTTTTATAATTTTCTTTAGTTAATGTTGCAGTAGCTTTGTATGTTCCTACATCAATGTAAGATTCAAATCCAGAGTATGTTATTGTTGTACCTTCTGGTGCACCTTTTACTGCTTCTAATTTATGTGAATTACCATCGTATGAAACAGTAAGATCACTAAAGACGACATCTTTAAATTCTAACGTTTCTACAGGTGTTGGGTCTGGAGGATTTGGAGTAGGCGTTGGGGGAACTTGTTCTCCACAAGATGTTAAAAATAAAGGTAACGCTAATAATAAAATGTGTTTTTTCTTCATAATTTATTTTCTCCTTAATAGTGTGTTTTATTATAAATTATTAAAATTGGGAACGTAAAAATTGAACATATTGATGAAAATGCTAATGCAAATAAAAATGTAGCAATACTTATTAAAACTCCTAGTATTCCAAAAAGAATTTTCATAAATATTAAAAATTTAAGACCATCAAGATCAAAGGTAAATATTATTCCGGGAAATTTGACTGACCATGAAGCAATAGCTAAAAAAGCTTCACCAACCCATGATCCTGTAAATATACAATAAACATCAGCAAAAAGAGTATATCCAACAATCAAAGGTAATGCTATTGTTAAACCAAGTCCAACATTATTATAATATAGTATACAAAGCACTAATGTTATAGCTAAAGAAAAGATTCCAGCAACAATTGCCCGTACGATAACTTTTCTATCATTTCTTTTTATTATATTACGAAATGGACTAGTCGATTCTTTTCTATCTTCTTCGATATTAGCTTCGATATTTTTTCTTTGCTCGTTAAGTTCTTCATGAATCTTAAAGCAATCATCACATATATCTACAGTCTCTTTTACACCATGTTCTGATTTTCGATCAACATGGTGAATTATATCTCCAGAATATAACTCTTTTTTACAATCACTACACGTACCTATTTGAATTTTAGTTGGAAGAGTTGCTACCACATCCTTTTTTTCTATAGGCTTATCAATTTCTTTATCATAATTTAATAAATCATCTAAAGAACAATTAAATATTGAACATAATTGCTTCAAAGTTGCAACATCTGGTTCATTTGTATTGTTTTCCCATTTGCTAATCGTTTGATAAGATACATTCAGTTTCTCTGATAAATCTTTTTGAGTGAGATTAGTTTTAGTCCTATAATTTTTAATATTCTCGCCTAACGTCATATTTGTCCTTACACATTAGATTTTATCAAATCATTATAGATTTATTAATAACTAATTGATTGAAATAACTCACCGAATCGGCGAAATATATGTATTAATCGATATTTTAGGCTGAATAATTAAATTTTATATCTTCATATTATATTATCTTTCGCATTTAGTTAATGAATCAAAAGCCTTTAAATATGTGATATAAGTTTCAGTATTATAGCAATATACGACAATCTCATCCATTGAATCAGCTTCCTTTAACATTGTAGTTAGAGCAATTTCACAAGCGTGTTCAACATCAAAATGATATACACCAGTAGAAATAGATGGGAATGCAATTGTTTTTATATTGTGTTCTCTACATACCTTAAAAGTATTTATATATGCTTCAGCTAATTGTATTCTACATTCTTCATCTTTTGATGGATCATAAATTGGACCTACAGCGTGGATTATATATTTAGCATGTAAATTATATCCGTTTGTCAATGTAGCTGATCCTACTTTTTGATAGCCTTTTGAGTTACATTCTTTTTGAAGATCCCTTATTCCAGCAGCTTCAAAAATACACCCACAAACTCCACCACCATATGATAAGTTTCTATTAGCAGCATTAACGATAGCTTCACCTTTATAAGTTGTGATGTCACCTTTTACAATTTTGATTTTAGAAATAACTTCTTTAGTTATAAATTTATAGACAAGATTAATAACAAGACTATTATTTACTATTCTTATATCTTTAATAGTACTAGTTTTATTAAGTCTATAAAAAGTTTCAGTTAAAGGTATGAATTCTCCATCAAATGTTACTAAAACTGGATTTTCACTTACGATTTTAAGATTATAAAATTCTTCTAAAGTCATTGTATTTACCCCCTATTTATCTTCTTTATTAACTTCTTCATTTACATAGGAAGAAGCTTTATTAACAATATCGTTATATTCTTTATTATTGTTAACGTTATTTTTTTCTAAGGATTTAGCCAATCTTAAAAGTATTCTTAAGCGATCTGCAGAATATTTTAAATACGATACTAAATCATCATCTGAAATGAATGCATATCTTTTATCGTATGTATTGAATTTGTATTCTTCAGGTATAAAATCATTAAGATCATCAATTGATGTTAAGATTTCTTTTACAATCTTCTCTTCAACTCTTTTGATTTTATCAAGATTCCATTTTCTTGCGAAATATTCATAGTGTTCTAAATTATCATATCCTATAAATTCGCTATCACTTCCGTTCAATTGAAAATCAAGTTTCAATAAATATTCAAAATAAGCTTTTGGATTTTTCATTACTGGAACTCTTTCGAATAACTCTTTATATTCGCTTTTTTCAATTTCGATTGTCATTTTGTTTTCTGTTGTTTTTACGTTCATTTTCATTTTTCCTTTCAATGCAATTTTTCAATTTAGAAGAGAGACACCAAACAAAGAGAGAAATTTTTTTAAAGTCAAACCAATGAAACAATGGAGGTGTAGGTGTCTTTCTTCTCAACTGACAACATAATTATGGAATTAAATTTTTAGATATAAAAGTGCCTCGCTGGAAGTATTTTTAAACAAAATATTTTTTATAGATTACATTAAAATTGTCTTCTAGTCTTTATTTTTGTATAATAAATTGATTTTATTTAGGAGGAAGAAAAATGAATAAAAATATATTAAAAACAACAAGTTTAAGTTTATTGATGTTACTAGCAAGCTGTGGAGGAAATAGCCAAGTTAATGGTACTTTATATCTTGGAGATGGTTTTACAAAAAAAGATGCAATGTTATTAAATTATAATATTGATAGTGTTTTAAGTTCAGGAAGTAAAATTAGTGGATATATATCTAAACAAGAAAATACAGTATTACAATCTTCTTATACTTTAGCTTATACTTCTATTAATCCATTCTCAGCTACAAATTATGCTGAAACAGGAATCATGGTTTGGGAAAAGAGCATGATTGAAGGTGTTACAGCAAGTGAAATTAAATACGAAATTACATTAGATATTACTAAAGTATTTAAAAACACTGAAGAAGAAAGCACTGTATACTTTGTATTCCATACTGATAATTGGAAGAACAACGATTTAACAACATATACTTATACTTCATTTAAATACGCTTGGAATAACGACAAAGTTAATTTAATTTTAGATTAAGGTTTAGTTGGTAAAATTAAAAACGTAGGAAATCCTACGTTTTTTTGTTAGATTAAATATTTATTATTAATAATTTGTTTTGTCTTTAATTTTCATATAATCATCATATAAAGCTTTACATTCAGCTCTATCTTTTTCGATTATAAATTTATTTTTATCTTCTTTAGTTAAGCTATAGAATTTAGAATCTCTAAAACCTATTTCTTCAGTATCAAATATATTGCATCCATAATAAACTTTATCGATATTAGCCCATAAAATAGCACCTAAACACATTGGACAAGGTTCTCCAGTTGTATAGAGTTCACATCCTGATAAATCAAAACTATTAATATTTTTACAAGCATCTCTTATAGCTTCCATTTCACCGTGACATGTAGGATCTTGATTTTTAACTACTCTATTATGTCCTCTTCCAATAACTTTTCCATCTTTAACAATAACAGAACCAAATGGACCACCATCATTATGGTTTATTCCTTCGTAAGCTTCTTCAATAGCCATTTTCATATATTTATCCATAAGCAAACTCCTTAGTCTTTATAATTTTAACATTAAATATATTTTTATTTAATATTTTATTTAAGATATGTGTACTTAATTTGTATCTTGGAGATATAATAAGAAATCTTCAATTTTAGAGCATAATACATTAGAAAATTTATTTTCTAGTGATTTTATTTTTTATTCTTATATCATGTGGTTTTGTTTTGTTTTTCTCTATATTGATTTTTATTCATTATCTTATATCTCCCTTTTTAATATTTTAGAACCTTAGATTTTATAAATTTTTAAGGTGTATCCTGCTAATTTTTTTAATAAATATATTTTTAACTTTATCCCAATCACCTGATGCGATTCCACAACCATAATGGTAAGGAATAGCAACACTATTTAATTTATTAGTTTTAAGGTATTCTACAACTTTATCTAAACAAGAATTTAAAGCTTCATAATCTGTTGTAAAACCATCTTGGCTAAAACAGTTAGCAATTACATATGTTTTTGTTTTAGCAAAGCAAACTTCACCTAATTTTGAATTATTAAAATTAATATATTCTTGTTTAACATCAGGATATCTTATTGCGATTTCTTTTGCTATACCTCCACCCATTGATCTATATAAATTAACTTGATGACACAATATATCACAATCAGTATCTAAAGCATTTCCTAAAAGTCTTATTACAGTTGTTCCATTTATAATTTCAATATGATTTTCCATGTATTTTACCTACTATTTATTATTTTATATTATACTTTGAATAATAAAAACAGCAATAAAAAACTCCCACATATGTGGGAGTTATTTTTACTATATACTATCTATTGGATAACTTTATAATCAGCGTAATTAGTATCGTTAGATTTACTACCTCTATAGAAGTGATTGATTAACTTGGAAGTTGCATCGTTATTTCTATGAGCTATAGTATAAAGATTTGATCCTAATAAGTGTTGGTTATCAGCATTTACGAAGGCTATCATCTTAGCAGCTATATTATCAGCATAGTGATATTCATCATCGTAGTTTTTCCAGAATGTTTCACCAACTCTTGAGATATTGTTACTTGCTTGATTTCCTTTCCAATCGTAGTAGTTATAGTATGAGTAGTAATCAGCACCCCAGAAGACACCTCTATCAACTCTTTTAACTTGTACGTCTTTATATAAACCTATTGCTTCATCAAATGCACTTTGTCTATATTCAGGAATTCTGAATCCAAGATCTCTTAAGTATACTTTGAAGTTATAATCTTCATCTACTTTATAAGTATTTACGTAGAATGAATAATCATTAAGTATCATAGTATAGAAATCATCTTCAGCTTTGAATGATTTGAAACAGTGAGAGTAACCATCGTTATAGTAATCTGCACATGTATTTTGATATGTTACATCAGATATTGTAATAGTAGCTAAGTAAGCTGATACTGTGTAATCTGTTGTAATATGAACGTATCCATCTTTATCGAATGTTCTCTTTAAGTGAGACATTGTTGGACAGATTTCATCATCATGTCTTGCTTTGATTTCACTAAGTTTTTCAAGTTCTTTTTGGAAGATACCGTTAACTATGTTAACTGCTTTACACATATTGTCGATCGAGTTTTGAATACCTTCAATGTTAGCATCTCCAGGTTTATATTGGCTGATCTCTTTAGCTGCATCTAATTTTGATAAAAGAGCTAATGAGTTAAGTAAGAATGAACATTGTTGTACGAATTGAACTCTAGGAGCATAACTTTGGTAATCCCAGATATCATTTGCACCTAATGTGTTGTCATATAAATCCATTAAAGATTGAGATGGCTTAGATGGGTTTGGAGCTGCTAATGCATAAGCTAATAATTCTGTTGAATGCCATACTTCATTACTTAATCCGTAGAAGTTAAGTTTTGTTTTAAATCCATTGATGAAGTTTTCTTTTTGTTCTTCAAGGAATTCTTGATCATAACCTTCTTCTTGTTCTCTTTGAGCGATAACTTCAAGAGTTTTCATTTCAGAATATACTGGAGTTTTAACTTGGTTAATAAGTTTAAGAACATCGTTCATAACTCCTCTATCTTCAACTTGTTGAGCCTTTTTAGTTAAATCATCGAAGCCTTGTTGAATTTGATTAGAGATCTTATCTAATTGAGCGATAATTTGATCAATCTTTTTAGTTGTTGCGTCTCTTACATCAATTCCCATTTCCATACATGCTGTTTTGAAAGCGTATGTAGCTAATGATGATAATCCAGATTTCATGAAGTCTGCACCTTTTTCTAAGATAGCTTTAGATAACCAATCTAATTCTTCATTCACTACTTTTAAAGTGTTTGGATTGTTGATACTCATATCAACTTTAATAACGTTACTTGTGTTAGCAGTTGGAGCTGCTGCATTATTTGCTACTCCTGTTGCGATTCCGAGTGCTGCTAATCCGATTAATAATTTTGTCATATAAATTCTCCTTTCATGTTTACATTTATACGATGTTTGTTTCTTATTACACTAACATTTTTAACTATTTTATTATGCTTGTCAAGAAAAAATTAACAAAAAATATAAATTTGTTTCATTTTGTGAAAAATACCGATATATTCTTATGTTTTTTGTAATATTTTTATATAAAAATTATAAGATTTGTTAAAAAAGTTAAAATTTATTTATATATCTTTTATAAATGTAACAAAAAATCCCTTATATCTTTTTTATAAGGGATATATTATATTTATATAATAATTATTATTCTGTCTAAATTTTTTTCTAAATTAAATGAAGTTCATGCTTTTTGTCAACCAGCATAAAAAGTAACATGAGTTATGATAGCAGCTATTTCTTCTTTAGTAACTCCAGTATTTTTAGCATTCTCAAGATGATATTTTAATGATGAATCTGTTGTTCCTTGAGATATTAATGCTACAACTGTAATAATGCATCTCATTTTAAATCTATATCTTCATTGTTCCAGTTTTCTTTAAATAATATATCATCATTAAAATGTGCAAATTGATGAGCAAATTCTTCAAGTGATTTTCTTCCTGAATTTTGAGTTCTTCATCACTATATACAATGTCATGTGTAGATGAGACTTATATCCTTGTTTTTTGCCTTTAAGTTTAAGATTTTTAAAGACTCAGCAAGAATAAGCGAATGTGGTATTTTTTTAAAAAAAACGTGGAGCGAGTAGTGGAGAGTCATTTTCCACTACTGGCCTCTTTTCGATACTTAGATTTTCGTCAAAGGATTCTACGCAATTAAGTTGTAATCATCGTCATGTGTATAGAACTGTTCCATCAGCCAAGAAATTCCGTTGGAGCCTTTCAGAGGCGGCTTTCATTCCATCTCGGATTCGTTTTCTTTGCGAGATGGTTCCGTTGAACAATGGCACCTCCATAATGCCATCGGATGGGATTTTATTCTTTCGATTGTTGTTTTGTTATCGAAAAGCAGCTCCGGTCTATAGTTTTTGCTCTTGAATTCTTCTATGAATTTTCTTTCGTCTTCATTTATCGATATCAAAGCTTTTAGGTAACTGATGACGTTTACTTTCGCCTTATCCAAATCGAATCTGTCGTTTTTGGCCAAGACAGGTTTGAGTTGGGTTTTGAATTTCGCAAAATTTAAGCTTTCAATGTTCTCAAAAGAAATATTGTCTATGTCCTGCTCCCCACCGACCATGTTGTAAAAAATCAGGCATTTCCTTAGTAGATTGCTGTCTTCGATAATGTTGCCGTTAATCATGGCGTCCACATCATACAAATCCCTAGGCGTGGCGCGCGATAAAAGAGCGTTGATTTTACTCGCGTAAAGCTCTACATCGTTCAGTGCAAGGATATCGAATCCTTCGATGACGCCTTTTCCTTTGATTCTCTTGTATTCCAAAGGTAAAACATGGCATCTGTCCATGAAGTTGATCTCCACTTTGATGTTATCTCTATTGCCGGCATTGTTCATGTAAGCGAATGAGAAGGAAAGTAAAGCATAATGCTTTCTTGGCTCCGCATTCAAGGAATAGCCCTCCTGCCACATGTAATTAGTTATCTTCTTGCTCATTTCGGATTTCGCCCCCTCTATCTCTTCTTTTGATAGATTGCTCGTGAAATCCAAGTCTATATCCACCGAAAGGCGGGGCAACTCCACCGATGTCAGGTTGATCGCCGTCCCTCCCTTCAAGGCAAGCTTGCCTCGAAAGTATGGATTCGAATTGAAAAACCTCAATACCTCGGAGAGCCTCAGAACCTTCTCTAGATTGTCCTTGATGAAGTTCGTTCTTGAGGCTAATTCTGTCAAATACTGTTTTGTGTAATTCATCAATAGCCTCCGTTAATGCGCGATTTGATGTTTTTCGGAACAATCAGATGCCAATCCTTGTTAAGGACCGTGTTTCTGAATTCGCCCTTCATGAGATAGTTCGTCTTGTTTGTTAAATGCGACTTGCATTGATTGAAGAAATCTTCGGTCAGTCTCAATCGGTCATTGTATATCTCAAGCAAGTATCCGACCTTTTGGTATAAAAACGTTTTGTCGCTATCATTTAAGACCTCGATCAGTTTCTCCTCTTTCAGGTATTTTATTTGCTCTAGGGCGTTAAGCACTTCTTCTATACCGCCAGAGAAATTTATCTCATCGATGCAGTCTACGATTGTTTTCTCAAGGGAGGTGACCCTTATCCCCTCAGTGACGATGTCGTTCACGAATGCCGTGTTTTTAGTGCGTTTGTAAGTAAATTCGTTGTCACCAAAAATAAAATCGTTGAATTTGGAGAGGCTAGCGACCGTGATATCGTTGAAGACCTGGTTCGCTAAACCATAGTATTCAAGAGCAGAGTGAAAGCAAATGTAGGAAGTTTTTGAGATGTTGCTTGCAATCTCGAATTTGTTCGAATAAATGTCGTTCGTCGAAGGGTCGATCAAAGCATACAGGTTGTTTCGTATTTTCACGTAGACTTTTGATCTAAGCTTATTCGAAATCCAATTCGAATATTGTTTATCGTTTTTGAATTGATTTATAACTTTTTCTTTCGTTATTAGTTTAGGCAACAGTTCCATATCACACCTCTTTCATTACCAAGTTTACATCAAAATCCTTGTATTATCAAGTATTTTAGTCGCATTATGGTATTACCAATTGAAAAATTAATATCTACTGATAATATTAGATTTTGAATGCTGAAGTATTATTTCTTCGCCTGAGAGTTTTGTTGATTGAACTTTCCACTCAAATCGAGAAATGGAAATAAAATATTAAATTCGACAATTTCCCTTTCCTATGAGGCATCATATTTCCATATTTGATTGTTTTCTTAGAGTATTTTTCTGAGTGGGGAGGCGTTTTAATGCTTTTTCATCGAAAAAATCCTTTACCCGAAGGTGACCACAAATGACTCAAGTAGACTAGAAAGGACTAAAATTAGGCGTTTGAACATTTTGAGTTATCTTTTTCATCTTTATTATTTCTTTATAATTTATTGTATTCTTCATCACTAAGAGGTTATAACCGTTGTTTAATACTTTATATAAGATGTTTTCCAGATTTTTCTAAGGTCTTTTAGTGCAAATTTCACTTTTTACAATTTTAAAAATAGGAAAAGTAAATTAATAACACAATCTTTCTCTTCTTGATTCGTGTATTAACGAAATTTCTTTCAACTTTAAAAATGTGAGTTTTTCTTCTCTATTTCTTTTTGATTTATGATATCTATGTTCTTTTACTAATCTATTATCTAAATCGAGACAATATAAATTTTGATCTTGTTTTGAAGTAACTTTTAAGTAAGAGTCTTCATTATTATTTTGAATAATTGTTAAAAATTCTTCATAGCTGATTTCTTTAACACTAAGAATTGCATCTTTATGATGATGCTTTACTCT
This sequence comes from Lachnospiraceae bacterium GAM79, assembly GCA_963619035.1. Lineage (GTDB taxonomy): Bacteria > Bacillota_I > Bacilli_A > RFN20 > CAG-826 > Onthovivens. Next base: position 638 of record CAVEUC010000005.1, on the reverse strand, counting down.
TGGCATATAACGAACCTTTTCAGCAGCTTCTTTTCCACTATTTGCTTTTATACCAAAAGTTATTGGTAAATAGTATTCTCTTCCAACGTGACCACATTTTGCTTTAACGGCATAGAATTTATTTGTTTGTTCCATTAAGTTTTTCTCCTTTTTTCTTTTTACAATTAAATTTTAATTGATGGATATTAAACTTATAAGGGCCGTAGAAGAAGTTTTTTTATTAATTATTTTTATCTAATATATTTAAAGTTAGTGTATCTTGTCTTCCGTTATAATATTTATTTATTAAATCTAGTAATAACTTTTCATTACTTGCTTTATAAAATAAAGTTAAAGATGATAATAATTTTTTACAATCAATATCGTCCATTACATTATGAATATTATTAGTATTTAAATTTAATAAGATAGTACAGCATTCTATATATCTATTCCAAAGAATATTGTTAGATACATATGCTTTAGCTTCATCAATACTAGAAATTGCATAAGTAATTGAGTCAGGGCTACTCCCTAATCCTTTTATTTGAGGAAATATATACCGTATCCAATGAGAATATTTTCTTCCTCTTTTTAATTCTTCGATTACTGTTTTATAGTCTTCATCTTGTGCGATTATAAATCTATTTAAATTGTAT
>CAVEUC010000004.1:0-68658 GCA_963619035.1 Lachnospiraceae bacterium GAM79 | reverse complement strand
AAAATATAGTTAAAGCTAATTCTAGTGCTAGAGTTGATGGTGCTAGATTAGATAATAACAAGATTCATGGTGGTATGACTATTGAAGAATTAAAAGAAGAATTAGTTAGAATCGGTAAAGAATCTGAAAAGTACAAAAAAGACTTTAATAAAGAAATTTATCATGATTGTGTAAGCATTACATAGTTAGAATCTTTATAATAATCAATTTATATCGATGAAATCTTTAAAAAATTTAATTAATATTTTTTATTAATTGATTAAATAATAATGTTTCGTTCAATTATAAATAGTGATATAAAGTATAAAATATTGTATCTCAAAATTTTTTATATTATTTTTTGATTTTTTTAATAACTATATATAGAATATATAGCCGTAAAGGAGAAAAAATATATGTTTATTAATTTTTTAGCTGATAGTTCAGTTGGTGATAACGTATTAAAAGCCGTCACTAATACTGACCTTTGGACTGCTATTGCTAAGACAATCATCATTATTTTCTTAGGTTTTATTTTAACTAAGAAAAAGATTTTTCCTGCAGGAACTGGAAAAACTTTAACTAAAGTTGTCATGACTGTAGCTCTCCCATGTTTAGCGTTTACAGGTTTCATGAATGATTTCACTGCAGCCTCGGGTGTTGAAGCTATCTTTAATTTTGTTTTTGGCTTTTTCATTTATATTTTCTTTATCTTTTTCTCAAAACTTTTATTTATTTGGGTAAAAGATAAAACAAAGAGAAATGTTTTATGTGTCTTATTTGCTTTTGGATCGACAACATTCTTCGCTCAACCATTAATTAGTGCAATTTTTGGAACACAAGCTTACACAGATTCAAATATGCTTAATATCGCATACCGTGTATTCTTATATTCTTATGCTTACATGGCTATTGCTGGTGTTAAAATGGGTGATAACGAAAATAGTTCTTTCGGAGCAATTTGTAAGAAAGTATTCGTAAATCCAGTTATTATTGCTACACTTGCTGGATTATTGCTTTGGGCATTACAAGCAATTCCAGGTGTTAATGTTGTACCAAAAGATTGGTTAAATGGTGGAACAAGTGATGCAAAAGTTGCTATTTGGAGATTTGATGTAACTTTACCATGGTTCTATCAAGTTGCTAAAACATTAGGAAGTTTATCTTCACCTCTTGTTTGGTTAGCAATCGGTTGTACATTAGGTTCAAGTTCAATTAAAGAAGCAGCTAGCGATAAACTTGCTTGGATTTATTCAGCACTTAAAGTTATCGTTGCTCCTGGTATTGTTTTAGCTTTATTAGTTGTTATTGAATTAATCGCAAAAGCATGCGGATATCCTCAATTAATTACTGCTGATACAGTCAATTCATCAGTTATTATGTGGATGGTACCTCCAGCTACAGTTGCTGTTGCTTATTGTATTAATTTTGATAAAGAGAAACAACTTGCAAGTAATACTAGTGTTATCTGTACATTATTAGCTGTTCCTGCAGTTATCTTATGGATATTAATTTTAACAGTTATCACATCAACTGGATTCTTCCCAGCAGCTTAATTATTGAGAGGTTTATAAAATGAAAGGTAAAATGATTTGTTTTGGAGTAAGAGATTATGAAATTCCTTACTTCAATGATTTAGGTAAAAAATACGATTATGAATTAGTTTTACGTAGTGAATATTTAAATGATACAAACTACGAATTAGCTAAAGGCTATGAAATGGTCATGGTTAGAGGAAATTGTCCTGTTAATAGAGACCATATGAAAGAATTAAAAGATAGTGGCTTAAAATATTATTTAACAAGAACTGCTGGTTATAATCATATTGATTTACAAGCTTGTAAAGATTTTGGAATTGAATCCGCATTCGTCCCTGGATATAGCCCTAACGCAATTTCCGAACTTGCTTTAACATTAGCAATGATGTTAGTTAGAAATGGTGTCTATACAGTTAACAATACACATAACGGAAACTTTAAAGTTACTAATCAAATGTTCTCTAGAGAAATTAGAGGATGTACAGTTGGTATTTTAGGATGTGGAAGAATCGGATTAACAACTGCTAAATTATTTAAAGGTTTAGGAAGTAAAGTTATTGGATATGACGTTTTCCAAAGCGATAAAGCTAAAGAAATTGTTGAATTCAAAGATATCGAAACATTCTTAAAAGAAAGTGATGTCATTGTTTGTCATATGGCTTATTTTAAAGGTAAGAACGATAACTTCATTGATGAAAATAAAATTGCTTTAATGAAAGATGGTGCTGTGTTTGTTAACGTTGCACGTGGAGAAGTTGTTGATACACAAGCTTTAATTAATGCTGTTAAATCAGGAAAACTTGCTGGTGTTGGAATGGATGTTATTGATCATGAAACAACTTTATTCAATAAAGTTTTTGATCCTCAACATATGGATACTCAACTTCATCAAGATATTATCGATTTATATCCAAGAGTATTAATTACTCCTCATGTTGGTAGTGCTACAGATTTAGCATTAATCGATATGATTGAGATTACTTTAAAGAATATGGATGAATATTTATCTACAGGAAAATGTTCAAACTCATTAATTAAGTAATTAATATAAATTAGTGAAAAAGGCCATCAAATGATGGTCTTTTTTAATAAACAGTATGATTTCCTAACTCTTTTTTATTATTTTTTTAAGTAAATTTTTTATAAAAATTATCAACAATGATAACAATATTAAAATAGATGAGATTAGAAAACATAAATTTAATGAATCTAATTGATTTATTAATTCAATCATAATGCCCCCTATTAATTAAAGTTAGTTATAACTAACTTAATATAATTATAAATTAATAATGAAATTAATCTAGCAATATAGTAAATTATTTATTACATTAATTTATTTTAGAAAGGAGAAAATTAAAATGAAGTTTAAAAACGAAAACTTAAACACGAGTTTTGATGGAAATAATGCTAGTGTTGCAGTAAGTGATACAATAAATGGTAATAGTTTTAATCTTGGAATGTTTTATTTAAAAACATTTTTGTTTTTTGCATTAGGGTTATTTATTACTGCAATATTTTCAGTTTTATTTTCTTATATTTTTTATAATGTTTTATATACTAAATTTGATGGTGACACAAGTTTATGGATTGCGTTAGGAACAATAATAGTGTGTTATATTGGATGTTATGTAACTAGTATATTCGCTGTTAAAGATAAAGAAAAAGAAGGCAAAAGAAGAATTATCCCCTTTATTTTATTTAGTGTTTTCTTAGGAATTTTATGTTCCAGCTTAGTTTTATGGGTTAATGATATTTATACATTAGGATTTTGCTTTTTGATCACTGCGTTAATATTTTCTTTAACCGGCTTAATTGGTTATTTTGCTAAGGGGAAGAAATGGGTAACAGTTGTTTCAATCATCACTTTAATCTTACTTGGTGTTGGTTTATCTTTAATTTTCACATTTATTCTTATACCTATAATACACAAAGAATTTACTCAAGATATGTTATATATTTTATTAGCAATACAATTAGTATTCTTAGTTGTTGTTAGTTTATATACTGTTATTGATTTTTATAGATTAAAAAAACAAGCTGAAAATAGTACAATAACAACTGGATTAGCTGTCTATTATGCTTTGGTACTAGAAACTGATTTTATAAATATTTTAGTTTACGTCGTTAGAATAGTAGCGATGTTTTCAAAGAAAAAATAATAAAAATAAAAGCGAGATTGATTATCTCGCTTATTTTTTATTTAATTGCTGCCATTGCTCTAGTTTGTTTTGAATGAACGTTATCTTTATAAGCAATATTGCATTTTTCACAAATTTCTTTTAATTTATTTTTTGTGTTTTGCATTGCATTTCCTTCTAATTCGAGCTCATAATCAACGATTCCGTTATATTCGTTTTTATCAGCACTAAATGTAGTAGCATCGTTACCGTCATCGATTTCAGTTCTATATGTTTTAAGTGTTGTTAATATTTTTAATTCTTTAGTGTTAATTCCTAACATTGTAACGAATTCTTTAATAGTTCCATCTGGGAAAACATTTGTTTTTAAAGTTTCGTCAAATACTTCTTTGTTGATTAATTGATCTTTTTCGAGCAAGCCTTCAGCCATAGGAGCTTTTAAAGTTAATGTGTAAGTTGAATCTACACATCTAATTCTTAATCCGATACCTAATTGTTTTAATTTAAAATCTTCTGTATCGATATAATAATTTGTTTGTTCGTATTGTTTTGTTATTTTATCCTTAAATAATTTTAAGAAATTATGATATTCCTCTTCTTTGATTAATACTTTTGCTTCGATTTCAATATTTGCTGCCATAAATTTACCTTTTTAGTAATTTTATAATCACTAAATAAAATTCCTTTCTAAACATATTTTATGATACAATAAATTAAGGTTAAATTAAAGATATGAAGTACTCAATTATTTCAAAAAACACTAAAGAATCAGACGAAGTAAGAAAATTGTTAATAGAATTATTAAATAACAATGGGTATTTTGAAGTTAAAGAAATGCCTGATGTAGTTTTTTCTATTGGTGGAGATGGTACTTTTTTAAGAGCAGTTAATTTATATAAAGAATATAATCCGATTTTTGTTGGTATTAATACTGGAAATTTAGGGTTTTTATGTGAATTTAGTAAATATGACTTAACCAATATTTTTCCTTTAATTTCAAAGAATAATATCAAAGAAATTAGAATGATTAAAACTGAATTTAATAAAATGAGCTATTATTCGTTGAATGAGATTAGAATTGAATCTTTAAACGGAACTAGTTCTAGATTTGAAATTAAAATTAATGATGAATTGTTTGAAAATATTAAGGCTGATGGAGTTTGTATTGCTTCTAGTATTGGAAGCAGTGGAATTAGTAAAGGAATTGGGGGAAGTTTAATAGATTCTAATTTAGAGATATTAGAGTTTTCTGAAAAAGTTCCTGTTATTAATAAAAAATATAAAGCTTTACATTCTAGCTTAGTTATGTCTGGAAACACCACATTTACAATATCTGTCAGTGATAAGTTTCCGTTTGGTGTTTCATATGATTCTTCTTTTTTAAAAAGTAAAATTTATACTGATATAGTTGTTACTTTATCAGATAAAAAGATAAAAATATTGAGTAATAACATAGAATATTTTAAAAAAGTTAAGGGAGCGTTTTTATGAGTTCAATAGTGTTAATTGATGAAATTACAAAATTATTATGTATATTTATTCCAATCGGTTTAGCTATTGTTTTAGTAGTTACATTATTAATTTTATTAACTGTTAAAAGAAAGAAACACGGACTAAAAGTACATGTTAAAGAAGCTGATGAAGGCATATATGTTTATTTAGGTGGAAAAGAAAATATTAAAAGCTATTCTTTAAATGGTTCTAGATTAACTCTTGAATTAATCGATCAAAGTAAAGTTGATAAAGATGGATTAAAAAAAGAAGGTGTTAGTAGAGTGCTAGAAATGTCTAACAAAATTATATTAGTAGGTGAAGTTATTCCTTCATTAACAAAATTACTCGGTAAATAATACCTTAATTTCTTTTTCAATATCTTCAATAGGAAGTCCAATAATATTAGAAAGACTTCCTTTTATTTTGCTTATTAAACCAAATTTATCATCATCTTGAATAGCGTAAGCTCCAGCTTTATCTAAAACATATTCATTGTTAATATAATCATCTATTTTTTTATCATCAAGAATATTAAAAGTTACATAACTAACTGTTTCTTTATTAATTACTTTTCCTTTATAAAAAAGAGCATATCCACTTATAACTTCATGTGTATTTCCACTTAATTCTTTTAAAAATTGTTTAGCTTCTTCTTTATCTTTTGGTTTACCATAAACTTTATTATTAAGTTTAACGATGGTGTCGCATGATATAATTAAATCATTAAAATGATCGCCTGAATTTAATACTGATAGCCCTTTAAAATAAGCTTCTTTTTTTGCTAAATTTTTTTCGTTTTTAGAAATTTTTGATTCATCAAAAGTAGGTGAAATAATAGCAAATTCACTAAATAGTTTCTTTAAAAGTTCTTTTCTTCTAGGAGATGAGGAAGCTAAAATAACCATTAAGCAGCCTTGTTCATGATCAATGGAATAATCATTGGGTTTCTTTGAGTTTTTCTATAATAATATTTGCTTACAACTGTTCTGATTGTATTTTTAATATCGTTAAATGTAACTTTTTTGCTAGAGAACAATTCATTTAACGCCTCTTCAACTAACATTGATGCGTGTCTTGTTAAATGGTTTTCATAAGTTCCGTAACTTACAAATCCGATTGTGATAACTTTTGGATGAGCTGCCAATTTATTTTCTTTACTGTTTAAACAAAGTAAAACACTTACCATACCATCATCTTGAAGGATTTTTCTATCTCTAATAACTGCAGTAGAAACTCCGTTGATATCATATCCATCAATATAAACATCCTCAGCAGAAATTCTCTCTCCTTCGACGATTTCATGATCTTCAAGAATTAAAACATCACCGTTTCCTAAAACGAATGTATTTTCTTTTGGAACGCCAACTGTTGTAGCGATATCAGCGTGTAATTTTAACATGTGATATTCACCATGAGCAGGCATAAAATATTTTGGTTTAAATAATTTTAAGTTCATTCTTAATTCTTGACGAGATGGGTGACCTGATGAGTGGATATCACTAAAAATAGAATTAGTAATAACATCAGCTCCAGCTCTAGCTAATTGGTTAACAACTTTTGAAATTGAGATTCCATTTCCTGGAATTGGGCTAGATGAAAAGACGACAGTATCTCCTGGAACGATTCTAATTTCTTTTAATGTACCATTAGCGATTCTACTTAAAGCAGCCATAGGTTCACCTTGGCTTCCAGTACATAAAATAACTATTTGATTATCTTTGTATGCTTTTAATTCGCTAGCTTCAATAATGCAATTATTAGGAATTTTTATATAACCAAATTTTCTTGAACATTCAACAGTATTAACCATGCTTCTTCCGATAATTAATATTTTTCTATTGTGTTTTAAAGTGCAATCAACAATTTGTTGAATACGAGAAATATTACTTGAGAAAGTAGAGATAATAAGTCTTCCGCTAGCTTTATCAAAAATTTCATTAATTGAATTTAAAACATTCTTTTCACTTGGTGTCCATCCTTCTTTTTCAGCGTTAGTTGAATCAGCTAATAATAAATCTACGCCTTGTTCTCCGATTTCTGCCATTTTATGAATTTGAATATCAGGTCCAACGGGAGTTAAATCAATTTTAAAATCTCCTGTAGTTACAACTCTTCCTTCTGTTGTATCGACACAAATTCCGAATGAATCAGGAATTGAATGAGTAACTCTAAAGAAACTAACAGAAAAATCACCTGCTTTAATAACTGAATTTTCATCATATTCTACTATATTGATTTTTTCTCTAATTTTTTGATCCTCTAATTTTTGTTTAATTAAAGCAGCAGCTAATCTAGGAGCATAAATTACAGGTATTTTTATTGATTTAGCTAAAAATGGAATTGCTCCAATATGGTCTTCATGACCATGAGTAATAAATAATGCTCTAATCTTATTTTGATTATCTTTTAAATGTTGATAATTAGGAATAACATAGTCTACACCAACTAAATCATCTTCAGGAAATTTAACACCTGCATCGATAATAATTAAGTGATTTTCGCTTTCTAAACAATAGGTATTTTTACCTACTTCACCTAAACCACCTAAAGCATAAATTTTAACTGAATTGTTAATTTTTGTTCCCATAAAAAACACCACCTTCTACATATGATCTCTTATTTCTTTTTAAAAATCTAAATAATTATAACTAAAAAAGTTAAATCAAACAACTAATAAATTTTAACGGCATTTGGATCTTCTTTAAACGGATTGACTTTGTCAATGTGGTCATAAAAAAGAATACCTTTTAAATGATCTATTTCATGTTGAACACACATAGATCCAAATCCTACAAAAGCGTATTCAACATCTTTTTCCTTCAATAAATCGTAAGCTTTTACTTTCACTTTATAAGGTCTATAAACGTATCCAGGATGCTCGTTATCTACACTTAAACAGCCTTCTCCACTTGAAATATAAGCTAATTTACATGATTCGCTTACTATTTTTGGATTAACCAATATATATTGTTTTTCTTTGTTGTTATCGTCAATGTAATAAATCGCTAAAAAATTTTGATTGATTCCTATTTGAGGAGCAGCAATACCAACACCAGCTCGAATATTATGAAGTTTAGCAAATTCTTCATCTTGTGATAATTTTAAATATTCAAGCATATCAAACATTGTCTTTTTAAGGTCTTCGTTTATTGGAAAAGTTACATCTACTGAACGTTCTCTAATTGATTTTTCTTTATCTTTTACTATTTTAAAAATTCTCATAGTTTTATTATAAATAAAATTAATGATTTCTTAAAGTAAAAGACTAATAAAAATTAATTAAAATATGATAAAATTATTTTATGAATTTAGAACTGATTAAAAAAATAGATAAATTAAGAGAAGATATTAAAAAATCTAGTGAGTATTTAGAATTAGAAAAAGCTACATTTGAGATGGAAAATGATAGTGAAATTCAATTGTTATGCTATAAAAAAGATATGCTTATTTTAGAATATGAAGATTTTAGTAAAATATATGATAAAAATAGTAAAGAAATTCTTTTAATTAACAAAAAAATATCTGAAATTATAAAAGAAATTAATAGTAAAGAAAAAGTTATTAATTATAACGAAGCTTTAAAAAAATATAATGAAATTTTAGATAGCATAAATAAAGAAGTTTTTGGAGTCATAAATGATTAGGATAATTGGTGGAAAATATAGACATAGAGTATTAAAGCAACCAAGTTTAGATACGACAAGGTGCACGAAAGATTCTGTAAGAGAAGGACTATTTTCTAGTTTAGGTGATTCAATAAAAGATTCTTCGTTTTTAGATTTATTTGGTGGGTCTGGAGCTTGTGGAATTGAAGCTTATAGTAGAGGTGCAAATAAAGTTTATATTAATGAGCTCGATAAAGAAGCTTATAAAATTATTAAAGAAAATTTGGATGCGTTAAATATTGAAGATATAAATTTAATTAATAAAGATTATTTAGATGCTTTAAGTATTTTAAAACAAAAAGAGTTGGCATTTAATATTGTTTTTTTAGATCCTCCATATAAAATGCATTTTGATTTTAATTGTATTGAATTATTAAAGTCTTACAATATCTTAAAAGAAAATCATATAATAATATTAGAAACTGATTATAAGTTAGATTATAAAGAAGTAGTAGATTATAAAATTAAAGAATTAAAATACGGAAAGACATATGTTTATATTTTAAGGAGTTATTAATATGAAAGTTGCAGTATATCCAGGAAGTTTTGATCCAATTACAAACGGACATTTAGATATTATTAAAAGAGCATTAAAAATTTTTGATAAAGTTATTGTCCTCGTTTCGATTAACGAGAATAAGAAATACCATTTTACAAACGATGAAAAAATTAAAATGATTAAAGAAGCTTTAATAGAAGAAAAATTAGATAACGTAGAAGTTGATTCCTATTCAGGTTTAACTTTAGATTATTGTAAAAAAATAAATGCTAATGTTTTAATTAGAGGTTTAAGAATCGTAAGTGATTTTGAATATGAATGGTCTTTAGCTGCTGCTAATGAATTTATCGATTCTAATATAGAGATGGTGTTTTTTATGGCTCATCAAAAAACATCTTTTATCTCATCAAGTTCGATTAACGAAATGTTTAATAACGGTGTTGATGTTTCGTCTTTAGTACCTAACGCTGTTGTAAAAATGTATAGAAATAAATCGTTATAATGTTACTTTCAATAACGAAAAGTAATTATTTTTAGTAATATCGTATATTTTTCTCTTAATTCAGTATAAATTTACTTATTTTTTTATTTAATTCTAAAAGACTCATTGTTATAATAAATTTATAAAAAGGAGAATCTATATGAGATTTACATTACCAAGAGATTTATATTATGGTTCTGGAGCTATCTCCGAACTTAAAACGTTAAAAGGACATAAAGCAATTGTCGTCACTGGTGGACATTCTATGAAAGCTAGTGGTTTCCTTGATAAAACAGTTAAAGCACTTGAAGAAGCAGGAATGGAAGTTCAAGTATTTGATGGAGTTGAACCAGATCCATCAATCGATACAGTTATGAGAGGTGCTGCAGCAATGTCAAAATTTGGTCCTGATTGGATTGTTGCAATTGGTGGAGGTTCACCAATTGATGCTGCTAAAGCTATGTGGGCATTCTACGAATATCCTTCAGTTACTTTTGAAGATTTAGTTACTCCATTTAATTTCCCTAAATTAAGAACAAAAGCTCATTTCTGTGCAATCCCTTCAACAAGTGGTACAGCAACTGAAGTTACAGCTTTCTCAGTTATTACAGATTATAAAAAAGGTATTAAATATCCTTTAGCAGATTTTGAAATTACTCCAGATGTAGCTATTGTCGATCCTGATATCGTCCGTAGTTTACCTACAAAACAAGTTGCATATACTGGAATGGACGCAATGACTCATGCTATAGAAGCTTATGTTTCTACATTACATACTGATTTTACAGATCCTTTAGCTGATAAAGCAATTAAAATGATTAATACATATTTAGTTGACTCATTTAATAATCCAATGGGTAAAGGAAGAGAAGAGATGCACTATGCACAATGTTTAGCAGGTATGGCTTTCTCAAATGCTTTACTTGGTATCACACATAGTATGGCTCATAAAACTGGTGCAGTTTTCTCAACTGGTCATATTCCTCATGGATGTGCTAACGCAATGTATCTTCCTCATGTTATTGAATATAATGCAAATAATAAAGAAGCACTTGAAAGATATGCTCAAATCGCTCAAGGACTTGGTATCCAAGGTAAAGATGCACATGAACAAGTTCAAGGTTTAATTAATAGAATTCATGAATTAAATACTTTACTTGGAATTCCTCATTCAATGAAAGAATTCGGTGTTTTAGAAGAAGAATTTAATGAAAAACTTCCAACATTTGCACATAATGCAGTTTTAGATGCTTGTACAGGAAGTAATCCAAATCCTATCGATGATGAAAAGATGATGGAATTATTTAAATGCTGTTACTATAACACACCATATAAATTCTAAAAATATTTAATGAATAAATTAAAAAGGTATGAGAAATCATACCTTTTTTAATGATTAATGTCTAGTTTCGTCATCAAAAACTTCACAAAATCTTCCTGAAAAAGATGTTGGTAGATTCTTAACTTTTAAATGTGAAACATCGCCATACACTTCGCATCTAAATTGAGCTATACCTTTAATTCTTTCTTCACTATTTAATAAAGTTACTCCTGTTGGAGGACAGAAGAAAGTTTGACATAAAACCACGTAAGGAATATTTAATAGATGTGATAATAATACATTCATCATCCCTAAATGACATACAAAAACGATAGTATCTCTATTTACTTTTGTTACTCTATAATAACCATTTTCCCTATGATATCCCTCTTCTTTTAATATATTATCAAGATTAAAAATGACTTCATTGTATTTATTTTTAATTTCTGAATCTTTAAATATTGAATCATCCAAATAGGTATCGTTATTATATAGATTTTTATTATTTGTAAAATAATCAGGGAAGAAATCCCAACTATTTTTCTTTATTTTTAATACTGGTTCAGTTATTGGATAATTAAATTCTTGTAACCGATCATTAATTTTTACATCATCTTTATTAAAATTATTATTTTGTAACAATCCATCACAAGTAAATTTAGCTCTATTTAATGGAGAGCAATATACTTTTTTAAACTTATAATCTTTATAATAATCTCCTAATGCTTCCGCTTCTATAAATCCTGTCTTTGTTAATGTGTTGTTTGGGTAATCTGGATCACCATGTCTAATAATCATTATTTTCATATACTTAATATTATCAAATAAGTTTATTAGTGTTAATAAATAATATGATTATTTAAAATATTTTCATAGTTTATAATTTTAAATATTAATGCTAAAATATCACATATGAAAAGTGGAATTAAGAAAAAAGAAAAAGTTAGTTTTTTAAAAAACGGAGTACTTATTATAGGTGCTGGTAGATTAGGTGCGTGGATTGCAATATCTTTACAAAATGAAGGAAGAAACGTAACTGTTTTAGATAAAGATAAAGAATCTTTAGCTAAATTAGATGATGACTTCCAAGGTTTTACAGATGTTGGAGATGCTACTGACTTATCAGTTTTAGAAAGTAATGGTATCGAAAAATGTGATATGGTAATCATCACAACAGAAGATGATAATACTAATCTTTACCTTGCTGATGTATGTTTAAATGTTTATAACATTAATAAGATTTTTATAAGATTAAATGATTCTAATAAAGTTAAATTACTTGATGGTACAAGAATTAAAGCTATTTGCCCATTCTTATTATCAGTTGAAAAATTTTATAGTATGTATAACGGAGATTAAATTAAATTATGAAGATTGTTATTGCAGATGGTAGACATGAAGCTGATTATTTAATTAGCATGTATAAATCAAAAGAAAATCAATTGATTGTAATTAATGAAGATCCTGATTTTTGTAAATATTTAAGCAGAAAAAATAAAGTTGATATTTTTTGTGGAAATTCTACTAAAGAATACGATTTAAAATGTGCTCAAATCGATAATGCTGATTTATTTATTTCATTAGCTTCAAACGATGTTGTAAGTTATGTATCTTGTAGAATGGCAAGAAAGATTTTTAATGTAAGAAAATGCATTGCTACTGTAATTAACCCTAAAAACGTCGAACTTTTTAAACGTTTAGGGATCGATTCTGTAATATCTAGTACTTATTTATTAGCTGAATCAATTAAAAATCAAAGTAGTGTTGAAGATTTAATCAAAACATTATCTTTAGAAGATGATAAAATTTGTATTTCTGAAATAAAGATTCAAAAAGAATTTTTAGTTTGTGATAAAACTTTAAAGGAAATCAGATTACCAGATTACGTCAGTGTTAGCTGTGTATATAGATATCCTCATGTAATTATCCCTAAAGGTGATACTAAACTCTGCGCTAACGATAAGGTCTTATTTGTATCCACAAAAGAAGACCAAAAGAAAATTATTGAATTGATTTCTAAAAAAGGTGAATAGGTATGAATAGTGTAAAAAACGGTTATAAATTGATAGCCTATTATTTATCACTATTTATGATTTTTATAGGCGTAATTATATTAATTCCAACCTTGATTTTGTTTTTTTATCCTGATGAAGTTATATATTTACATTGCTTTTTAATTCCTGCAATTGGAAGTGTAGTTATAGGATATTTTCTATTTTTGCTATTTAGAAAATGTGAAAAGATAAATTTGGAGAAACATCAAGATTCTGTATTTGTAGTATGTTTATGGCTTTTAGCGATTTTTATATCTAGTTTTCCTTTTTTATTAAAAGGTGAAAATTCTTTTTCTCAATGTTTATTTGAAGCAACAAGCGGATATGCTACAGCTGGTTTTTCTATTTTAAAGATTGAAAACACTCCAAATATATTCTTGTTTTATAGAAGCATTATGTTATTTGTCGGTGGAGTAGGATTAGTTTTAATAGTAAGTTGTGCTATTTCAGATAAATTTGGTTTAAGATTATTTAATGCTGAAGGTCATACTGATAGATTACTTCCTACTTTAGCTAAAACTGCTAGAGTTATTTTCTTATTTTATTTTATGTTTATTTTAATTGGTACAATCCTATTAATAATATGTGGAATTGAACCATTTCATGCATTAAATACATCAATTGCAAGCGTTTCAACTGGAGGATTTGCAACTACTAAAGAAAGTATTGAGACATTTAACAATATATGGGCTGAAGTTATTGTTTGTATATTAATGATTTTAGGATCAACAAGTTTCATGATTCATTTATCATTCTTTAAAGGTAAATTTAAAAACGTAATATTTGATAGTGAAGTTAGATTTTTATTTTTTGTATTAGTTTTTTGTATTCCTTTAGGTGCTTTATTCTTATTTAAAAATAGTGGAATTGGCGATCCGAATTATGATTTTAATAATTATTGGGATTGTATTAGAGTTTCTGGCTTTCAAATTATAAGCGCTATTACTACAACGGGATTTGCTAATGTTAATTTAGGAAGTTATGCAAGTCACACTTTGCCTTATAATTTCTATGCTTTCTTAATTATTTTTATGTTAATTGGTGGTTGCAGTGGTTCTACTGCTGGTGGTATTAAAATTTATAGAGTAGTAGTTAGTTTAAAATCTATGTGGTATGGATTATTAGATAGAATGAAAAATAGAAAACTTGTTAGAACTCATTTTTATTTAAGAAACGGAAATTATGTTGAAATCGATAGACAAGAATCTATTAGCGTAATGTCTTTCATATTGGTTTATATAGTTTTATTTTTCTTTGGCTCATTCGCTTTAACTTGTATGGGTTACCCTTTAGGAGATTCGATGTTTGAATTTTCAAGTGCTTTAGCTGGTGTTGGTTTAGGTGTAGGGATTTTAGGACCTACTGCTCCAGCAGGTGTTCTTTGGATTATGATGGTTGGAATGTTTTTTGGACGTTTAGAAATATTTGTCATTTTCCAAGCTTTAATTAGAGAAGTTAATGATATTAGGGGAAGGAGTTTTTAAGAGTGAATATTTTATTAACAAATGATGATGGTTATTATTCTTTCGGTATAAATATTTTAAAAGAAAAACTAAAAGAGATGGGAAATGTATATGTTTTTGCTCCTTTAAAGGTTCAAAGTGGTAAATCTTGTTCTGGTACTTTTGATAGTCCTTTAACAGTTAAAAAAATAGATAAAACTACATTTGCAGTTAATGGTACTCCTTCAGATTGTGTTAATCTTGGATTATTTTATTTAAAAGAATATTTAAATATTGATATAGATTTAGTTGTCTCTGGATCAAATGCTGGAGAAAATATTAGTTACGACACAATGTATTCAGGAACAATTGGAGCATGTTTAGAAGCAAGTAAAAATAATTTACCTTCTATAGCATTTTCTGGTCCAGCTGATTTTAGATTTGTTGAAGATTATTGCTTAAAATGTATCGAATATATTAACGATAATAATTTATTAAGCAAAAATCATATTGTTAGTGTAAATTTTCCTTATTCAGAACAAATTGATGGAATTAAAATGAGTAAGTTTTATTATCGACAAGATAAACATTATTATGTTAAATATAATGGTAAATTTTATTCTAGAAGAGATATAGAAAAAGATTGTCCTAAGGATTCAGATGCTTATTTATTACATAGTAACTATATAGGAATAACAATTTTAAGAAATTCATTATCAAATGATAATTAAATAATACTAAAAAAGGAATAATAATGAAAAAAAGAACGAAAGACGGATACATTAGCTTCAGTTATTTAAGAAGAGCGATTGAAAAATCATGTAAAGAAAAAGATATTGGAGTAGAAATGGTTGAGAAAAAAGATGGTATTAGTTTTTCAATAAGCTTAATTTTAAATAACGGACTTCCATTCACTATTGTTTTGCTTTATAAAAAAGGAGAAGACTTTTTTTGTGATAAAACTAGTGAGTTTATTATTGTAAATTATTTTGTTGATGGTTTTAAAAAAGATGATCGAATTTATAAAGTCGTAAATGAATTTAATAAAAGTATATCTTTATCTTCTGAAATTACTATGGTTTATGAAGAAGAAGATGATCCATTTATTTGTATGCATTATAAACTTCCTATATATGATGATTTTTTAGATATGATTATAAAAATGGTAATTGGTGTTTTTATGGATTTTGGTTGTGAAGATGGACACTACTACGAAATATTTATGGAAGTATTAAGTTATCGAAGTGATAATAAAAATAATTGTTAATTTATAATATCTAATTTTATAGTTATCATTTTTATTTTATTTTTTTAATTGTGTAATAAAATATTGTGTGGAGGAAATAAGTATGTATAAAGAAAATGCATGGAAAAAGTATAGTGAAGAAGAATTAACAAATGTTGATGTCTTTGCTGAACACTATATGAAATTTATTAATAATGGGAAGACAGAAAGGCTTGTGACTAAAGAAAGCGTCTCATTACTTAAAGAACACGGATTTAAAGAATTTAAAGAAGGTTCAAAATTAAAAGAAGGCGATAAGGTTTATTTTGTAAATAGAAATAAAAATGTATGCGCTTATGTAATTGGCAAACATAAAGTTGAAGAAGGATTAAGAATTTTAGGTGCTCATATCGATTCACCAAGATTAGATTTAAAGCAAAATCCACTTTACGAAAATGGAGGTTTCGCATTCTTTGATACTCATTATTATGGTGGGGTTAAAAAATATCAATGGGTTACAATACCTCTTGCTTTAGTTGGTGTAATTTGTAAAAAAGATGGTAGTACAATTGATTTTAATGTCGGTTTAGAAGAAGGAGATCCTGTTGTTGGAATTAGTGATTTATTAATTCATTTATCTGGACCTCAATTAACAAAACCTGCTTCAAATGTTATCGAAGGTGAAAATCTTGATGTAACAATCGGATCAAGACCACTAGATAAAGAAAAAGGTGCTAAAGATTATATTTTAAAATTAATTAAAGAAAAATATGATTTTGAAGAAGAAGATTTAATTTCTAGTGAAATCGAAGTTGTCCCAGCTTTCCCAGCAAAGAGCTACGGATTAGATTCTAGTATGGTTGCAGGATATGGTCACGATGATAGAAGTTGTGCTTATACTTCTTTAAGAGCTATCTTGGATTTAGAAGAAGTCCCTGAATTTACAGCTTGTACTATATTAGTAGATAAAGAAGAAATCGGAAGTGTTGGAGCTACTGGTGCTCAATCAAGATTTTTTGAAGATACTATTTTAGCTTTACTTGAAGGTGAAGGAAGCACATCTCAATTAGCTTTATCAAAAGCTTTAAAGAATTCAAAAATGCTTTCTAGTGATGTCAGCGCTGGTTATGATCCTTTATATGGAGATGCTTATGAAACTAGAAATAGTTGTTATTTAGGAAATGGTATCGTATTTAATAAATATACTGGTGCTAGAGGAAAGAGTGGCTGTAACGATTGTAATCCAGAATACTTTGCTTGGATTAGAAAAGTGATGGAAGATAAAAATGTAAATTATCAAACTGCTGAACTTGGAAAAGTTGATAGAGGAGGCGGTGGTACTATCGCTTACATTTTAGGTAATATGAATATGGATGTTGTCGATGCTGGTATTCCTGTATTAAATATGCACGCTCCTATGGAAATAGTTTCTAAAGCAGATTTATATGAAGCATATAGCGCTTATAAAGCATTCTTAAGTGCAAAATAAGTAGGATTTCATATAGTTTTTACAAAAATAAGGAATTAACTTCCTTATTTTTTTTATTTTCAAATGTAAAAACTTTAATATATTTAATACTAAAGTATTAATAATATATTTTTTCTTCTTTATTTTCTTTGTTTTTAAGTTATAATTATTTAAGTTAAAGGTAATTATTATGAAGAAAAGTATTAAGAAAGAATTTATGTTATTAATCCCTGTATTGGTTCTAATCGTAGGATCTTTTGCATCTATGTTTTTACCAATAGTTTCGATTCCTAATGGAAATTATTCTTCCATTTCGTTTTACGATGCAATTCGTTGGACAAAAGGAGTCAGTAATCCTGATAGTATCCCATATTGTGGAGCTATTATTACAAGCATTATAGCTTTAGGATTAGCGTTCATTTTATTAACTTTATTAGTTATTTTTGAAGTTAAAAAAGGTGATGAGTTATTTCCAAAATTTTTTAAGAAAAGAAGAAATTATGATGTAACTAAAATTGTATTTTTAGTTTTCAGTATATTATTTTTAATTATTTCTTGTGCTATTTCATATTGTGCATATCCTGCATTTATGGGATTAACAAGATGGAGTGGAATTATTTCTAACTTCTCAAACAATTATTATGGATGTGGTAACTGGATTACTGGATCTATTTTATTTGTAGCTCTTTGCTTAACAATTTATTATTTCTTTAAACATAAACCTAACATGGATTATTAATATGAGTAAAAAAGAAGTTGCTGGCGAATCAAAAGCAAAAAGAGGTTTCATGATCTTCGGAATGTGTGTAGCTTCTTTTTTTGTTTTACTTTTTTTAGTTTGGGGTGGTATCAACATATTTAAATTTGCTATTTATAATGAATTTTATTCATTAAGAAGCCAACCTGCTTCAATTCCTGGATTAAAAGATGGTTTCGTTATGCAAGGGATGACTTATTTAGCAGATGATGAACATTACGCTTTAGCTGGATATATGAATAATGGAAGCGCATCTAGAATTTATACAACTGATAAAGAAAATAATGTTAAATACTTTACATTAACTAGAAATGGTGAAGATTTTTATGGACATACTGGAGGAATGACTTTTGTTAGAATTAGCGATTCTTCTTCGAAGATTTATATTGCAAATGAATGCTTTAATGACGAAAAAGATGGTGGAGTTTACGTTATTGATTCAACATGTTTAAATCAAGAATCTGGAACACCTATCGAAATTGGAAATCCTATTAAAGCGAATAATAATTCTTCTTATATATTTAGTGATGATGAATATATTTATGTAGGAGAATTTAATGGAAAAGGCAATGTTTGCGGTCATGATATTACTCTTGAAGATGGTAGTAAAAATGGAGCAATCATCACTAAGTATTCAGTTAGTGATACTGAATTTAGTTTACCATTATCAATTTATTCTGTACCTGATTTGATTCAAGGATGCGCTGTTAAAAAAGATGGAACTTTAATACTTTGTTCATCTTACGGATTAAGTGATTCTCATTTAAGATTTTATAATTTAAGCGAAACTAAAAAAAGTGGAGTTTCTTTTGATGGTGTTGAAGCACAAATATTAGGTGAATGTAAAAGAGATATTAAATCTATTGCAATGCTAGAAGATTTAGATCTTAATCAAAATCAAGATACATTATTAACTGTATCTGAAAGCGGTTCATCTAAATATATATTCGGTTCTTTATTCTTTTGTAATAAACTTGTTGAGTTAAAATTAGAATAATAAAGTAAAGATATATTTATATATAAATATATAGTTGAAAAAAAGATTATTTAATGGTATATTTACTATCTAGAAAGAGGAAAAGATTATGAAAAAACATACTGTCTTATATATTGTAACATTAGTTTTATTACTTGCTGGTTTAGCTCTTGGATTTGGTCCAGTTGCTACAAAAACAAATGGTGAAGTCGTCTCATTTTATCAATCATTAAATTATTTAGGTTTAGGAAGATATACTCCAGCTAATATCGTCACTACGATTTTCTTAGGATGTGGAGCTTTTGTAGTTTTAATAGCATTTATTCTCACTATGATTAATCCAGAATCATTTAGCGGATTAAAATGTTTATTATTAGTTTCATTTAGCTTCGTTGTTATGTGTGGTGGAGCTATGATGGGATGTGCTTATATTTTCTTTAGATATTATGGTCCACAAGGTGCTGGTATTGAAGGTGTTGCAACAACAGGTTATACTGGATGGGCAGTTATTGTAAGTAGTTGTTTAACAATCTTAGCTGGTATCTTAATGTTACCTTTAGGTTTCTCTTCTCTTCCTAAAAAAGAAGAAAAACAATATTAATAAATTAAATATTATCAAATTAAAAGAATCTTCGTTATTGAAGATTCTTTTTTAATTTTAATATCATTTCCCATATGTTTTATTATAATGTAAACTATAGTTGCGGGTAGTATTTTAAAAATATGCTTTCATTAATATGGATGCAACCATATATTTATTTATATAAAAGGAGAACTGGATTATGAATTTAGCAACAAGACTTATTGAATTAAGAAAGAAGTTTAATTATTCTCAAGAGGAATTAGCATCATTATTAAATATTTCTAGACAATCGATTTCTAAATGGGAAAAAGGTGAATCTGTACCAAGTATTGAATATATTAAAGAGCTTGCTAGAATCTATAATATATCTGTCGATGATTTAATTAATGAAAATAAACCAATTGAAGATTGTTATGTAGTTGAAGATATAGTGGATGAAAATAAAAATAATGAAACAAAAGCAGAAGAAAATAAACAAAAAGAAGAAGATGTTGTCGTAGATATTTCTAATAGAAGAAAAGTAAATTTAAAGTATAATTTTAAAAAAGGATTATCAATATACGAAGATAATAATGTAATATACTATTCATTAAAGTTTGAAAAAAATAAAAAAATGGAAAGTATTATAGGAATATTGACAGTTATATTCTTTGGATTATTATTAGCTACATATATTACGTTAGGATTAGTATTTAAAGAATACGGATTTAAATTATATTGGCCTATTTTATTATCATGCTATTTTATACCTTCTATTGTTAAATGTATTTATTATAGATCGTTTAAATATTTAGAATTAGGTGCTATTTGTTTATCTGCATACTTATTTATTGGAATGTATGGATCTATTTTTGGAGAATTTAATGGATGGCATCCTTACTGGGTAATCTTGCTTATTCCTTTTGTTTACTATACAGTTTTTGGAAATTTAGATAAGCTTATTCGTATGAGTAGAGCAAATAAATTAAAAAACAATCCTCAAAAGAAGATTGTTATTGAAAAATAGTTTTACTTAATTAATCTATATCGCCTCTAATAATAGATTTAATAACAGCAGCTAAAACTTGTATAGATTTATTATCATATCCATCATTATTGATTAACATATCAGCATAATAACTTGATGGAGATATTATTTCTTCATACATTGGTTGAACTGTAGCGAAATATTGTTCGATGATAGAATCTAAAGTTCTACCTCTTTCTTTTTGGTCACGTTCCATTCTTCTTACAAGACGTCTTTCTCTTGTAGCGTTAATAAATATTTTTAAATCACCTAATTCTCTAATATCTTTATTAACTAAAGCCATAATACCTTCAACGATGACAATCTTTTTAGGTATTACAGTTTCAGTGACAGTGCTTCTGTTATGAATTACATAATCATATGTAGGTTTTTGAATAGGTTTATCATTTTTTAAATCTACCAATTGTTCTTTAATAAGTTTCCAATCAAAAGCTTTTGGGTGATCGTAATTTACTTTTTTTCTTTCTTCCATTGAAAGATTAGATATATCTTTATAATAATCATCGATTGATAAATGGGTGACATTATCTTCACCTAAAAGTTTAACAACTTCTTTAATAACGTAAGTTTTTCCACTAGCGGTCCCGCCGCCTACTAATATAATTTTTGCCATGATTAAATTATACAATAGTAATGAAAATTTATTAATTAAAATAATATTAAAAAATATTTAGCACTCTCTATTGACGAGTGCTAAATAAGTAGTATAATAGTAATTGAGTAAAGGAGGATTATAAATATGGAAGGATATGAAGATTATAATCAAGATAAAGATATATTAACTAAATTTGGAAGGAATATTACAGATCAAGTTAAAAAGAATAAAATTGATCCAGTTATTGGAAGAGATGATGAAATTAGAAAGATTATTACGATATTAGCTAGAAAAACTAAAAATAACGTAATCTTATTAGGTGAACCTGGTGTTGGTAAAACTGCAATTCTAGAAGGTTTAGCTCAAAGAATTGTAGCAAAAGATGTACCTCAAACATTACAAGATAAGGAAATCTTTGAACTTGATATGGGTGCACTAGTTGCTGGTGCTAAATATCAAGGTGAATTTGAAGATAGATTAAAAGCTGTATTAAATAAAATTAAGGAGAGTAATCATAAGATTATTTTGTTTATTGATGAAATTCATTTAATTGTTGGAGCCGGAAGAAATAGCGGAGCTCTCGATGCTTCGAATATGTTAAAACCAATTTTAGCAAGAGGTGAAATCGATTGTATTGGTGCGACTACTTTAAAAGAGTATCAACAATATATTGAAAAAGATAGAGCATTGGAAAGAAGATTCCAACCAGTTATGGTAAATGAACCTTCAAAAGAAGATACTTTATCTATATTAAGAGGATTAAAAGAAAGATTTGAAACACATCATGGAGTTCATATTACTGATAACGCTTTAGTTAGTGCTGTAAATTTATCTGTTAGATATATTCCAAATAGATTTTTACCTGATAAAGCGATCGACTTAGTTGATGAAGCTTGTGCTGAAACTAGAGTTGAAATTGAATCAATGCCAACAGAGCTTGATGAAGTTGAAAGAAAGATAAGACAACTTGAAATTGAAAGAGTTTCTCTTAAACAAGAAGTTGATGAACAATCAAAAATTAGACTTAGTAAATTAGATGGTGATATTGCTGATTTAAATAAGGAAAAAGATGAATTATTAGCTAAATGGAATAAAGAAAAACAAGATATTATTGAAGCTAAATCTATTAAAGAAAAGATAGATGATTTAAATTTTAAACTCCAAAGTGCATTCAATAGTGGAGATTATAAATTAGCTAGTGAAATTCAATATAAAGAAATTCCTGCACTTAAATCAAAATTAGAAACTATTGAATCTAATGAAAGCGCACATAAGTTATTATCTGATGTCATTACTGAAGATAACATTGCTTCAATCGTAGCTAAAATGACTAATATTCCAGTTAGTAAAATTAGCAAAGGCGATAAAGAAAGGGTATTAAATCTTAAAAATTTATTATCAAAAAGAGTAATTGGTCAAGATAAAGCTATATCTTTAGTTAGTGATGCAATTTTACGTCAAAGAGCAGGTATTAACGATTCTAGAAGACCTATCGGTAGTTTCTTGTTTTTAGGACCTACAGGTGTAGGTAAAACTGAAGTTGCTAAGTCTTTAGCTGAAGCATTATTTGATAGCGAATCTCATATTATAAGAATTGATATGAGTGAATATATGGAAAAATATAGTGTTTCTAGATTAATAGGTGCAGCTCCTGGATATGTAGGATATGAAGAAGGTGGTCAATTAACTGAACCTGTTAGACACAATCCTTATTCTATTGTGCTATTTGATGAAATTGAAAAAGCTAGCCCTGATGTTTTGAATTTATTACTGCAAATTATGGATGATGGTAGATTAACAGATGCTCAAGGTAGATTATGTGATTTTAAAAATACAGTTATCATCATGACTAGTAATGTTGGAAGTGAAGAAATTCTTGAAGGAAAAGAAGATCAAATCGAAACTATTCTTCATAAGACATTTAAACCAGAATTCTTAAATAGAATCGATGAAATTGTTTATTTCGATTATCTTAATAAAGATGTTCAATTAAAGATTGTTGATAAGATGTTGAACGATTTAAAATCTAGATTAGAGAACGAATATTATGTAGTTGATTTTACTGATTCTTTAAAACAACACATTTTAGACGAATCGTATAGTAAAGAATTTGGTGCTAGACCTATAAAAAGATATATTCAACACAATGTTGAAACTATATTAGCTAGGAAAATCATCGATGAATCAATTAAACCAAAACAAAAATATTTGGTTGATTATGAAAATGGTGAAATCGTAGTTAAGTAACTTTAAGCCTAATCTTTGTTGATTAGGCTTTTTATTTGTTTAATTTTCTAATTTAAAATATTAAAATAATAAAGATAAAAGGAGATACTTATGAAAAGATTTTTAAGATTTTTATTCGTTATGATGGGTATTGTAAGTGGAGGTTTATGTTTTTATTTATTCTCAACTCCAATTTTACAATTTACAAAATCTGTAGGAGGTAGTGTTGTATCAACTACTGATTATACTGGTTATAGTTTATTAACTAAAGAAAGTGGAATGAGCATAGGAGCTTTAGTTGCTATTATTTTAGCAGGTGTTGGCACTTTATTTATGCTTATTAGTTTACTTGGTAGTTTTGTTAAAGAATCTAAGGTTTACGCGATGTTTGCTTGTATCGCTTTATTAGCATTTATTGCTTTATCTGTTATTGGATTTTTACAAGGAAATTTATATACAAATCAATATGTAGATGAATTTAAATATGATACAACCATCGGTTCTACTTCTATATATTCATCTGCTGCTACAGTTCTTACAAATGGTAAATGGATTGGTGGATTAGGAATAATTGGTGCAGTTGGTTCATTATTATCTATCCCACTTTTTGCAAAAGCTAAAAATAAAAAATAGTTGGGAAATAATATTATATTTGAGTAAAAATACTTAAACTCGCTAAAAATAAAATAAAAATGATTATCTGTCAAGTGATACGGTAATCATTTTTTTCATTTGTTATTTTTTATAATTTTTAAAAATGTTATACTAAAAATAATTAAGGAGTAAGTATATGTTTAAAATTGTTCGTAAAGTTGTTTTTAACCCAACTGAAACATTGTTGGAAATTGAAGCACCATTTATTGCAAAAAAAGCATTACCTGGTCAATTCATTATTTTAAGAGCTACTGAAAATAGTGAAAGAATTCCTTTAACTGTCGGTGGGACTGATAAAGAAAAAGGAACCGTTACAATTATTTTTCAAATCGTAGGAGCTTCCACATTTAAGCTTAATCAATTAAATGAAGGAGATTGTTTGCATGATTTTGTAGGTCCTTTAGGAAAACCTACTGAAATTACAGGTGAAAATGTTTGTGTTATTGGCGGTGGTTTAGGTGTTGCTATTGCTTATCCTATTGCTAAAGCATTTCATGATGCAGGTAAAAAAGTAACTTCAATTGCTGGTTTTAGAAATAAAGATTTAGTTATTTTAAGTGATGAATTTGAAGCTTGTAGTGATAAATTTATTCCTTGTAGCGATGATGGAAGTTACGGAGTAAAAGGTGTTGTAACTGGTCCATTAGAAGAAATGTTAAAAAGTGGTGTTAAGTTTGATAAAGTTATTTCTATTGGTCCTGTTATCATGATGAAATTTGTAACTGCTGTATGTAAAAAATATAATGTCCCTGAATGTGTTTGCAGTATGAATCCTATTATGATTGACGGAACTGGAATGTGTGGATGCTGTAGATTAACAGTAGGCGGAAAAACAAAATTTGCGTGTGTTGATGGTCCTGATTTTGATGCATATGAAGTTGATTTTGATGAAGCTATGTCTAGAGGAAAGATGTATAGTGTCTTTGAAAAGAAAGCATATGACGAAGCAAAATGTAATTTATTAAATAAGGAGGCTAAATAAAATGTATAAAGAATACAAGCCTAACATGAAGGCATTTAAAAACCCTATGCCTTCTCAAGATCCTAAAGTAAGAGGACATAATTTTAAAGAAGTTGCTGAAGGTTATACAGAAGAAATGGCAATTGATGAAGCTAAAAGATGCTTAGGTTGTCCTACTAAACCTTGTGTTGCTCATTGTCCTGTTAATATTAATATTCCTGATTTTATCCACGAAGTAGCATTAGGAAATTTTGAAAAAGCATACGAAATCATTACTGAATCAAGCAGTTTACCTGCTGTATGCGGTAGAGTTTGTCCTCAAGAAAGTCAATGTGAAGGAAAGTGTACTAGAGGTATCGGAATCGATCCAGTAACAAAAAAGAAAAAAGAGGCAGTTGGTATTGGAAGACTTGAAAGATTTGTTGCTGATTATCACAATGCTCATTATGTAGGTGAAGTTAAAAAACCAGTTTCTAATGGTCATAAAGTTGCAGTTATTGGAAGTGGACCTAGCGGATTAACTTGTGCTGGCGATTTAGCTAAAAAAGGATATGATGTAACAATTTTTGAAGCTTTACATTTAGCAGGTGGAGTTTTAGTTTATGGAATTCCTGAATTTAGACTTCCAAAAAGTATCGTGCAAAAAGAAGTTGATGGTTTAAAAGCTTTAGGTGTAAAAGTTGAAACTAACATGGTAATCGGAAGAGTTATCACAATTGATGAATTACAAACTGAATATGGTTTTGAAGCGATTTTTATTGGAAGTGGAGCTGGATTACCAAGATTTATGGGAATTCCAGGAGAAAATTTAAAAGGTGTTTATTCAGCTAACGAATTTTTAACAAGAACTAATTTAATGAAAGCTTATTTAGAAGATAGTGAAACTCCTATCGAACACGCTAAAAATGTCGCTGTTGTTGGTGGTGGAAATGTTGCAATGGATGCAGCTAGATGTGCATTAAGATTAGGTGCAGAGCATGTATATATTGTTTATAGAAGAAGTTTAGAAGAACTTCCAGCTAGAAAAGAAGAAGTAGAACATGCTATGGAAGAAGGAATCGAATTTAAGTTATTAAATAATCCTGTTGAATTAATCGGTGATGAAAATAAACTTGTTAATAAGATGAAAGTTGAAAAGATGGAACTTGGTGAACCTGATGAAAAAGGTAGAAGAAAACCTGTCGGAACTGGAACTTATGAAGAAATTGATGTTGATTGTGTAATTATTGCGATAGGTACAAGTCCAAATCCATTAATTAAATCAACTACAGAAGGATTAGAAACTAATAATCATGGTTGTTTAATTACAAAAGATGAAAGTGGTTTAACTACTAGAACTGGAGTCTATGCTGGAGGTGATGCTGTAACTGGTGCTGCGACTGTTATTCTTGCTATGGGTGCAGGAAAACATGCTGCAAAAGCAATAGACGAATATATTCAAAGTAAATAATCAAACTTATAATAAAAAGTAGGTGGAAGCACCTACTTTTATTTTGCATATATTAATATCATATTTTTTCTTTTATAAAATGATATAATTATTGTATGGAAAAAGTTCTTTTTAAAGAAGAAATGCAAGAAAACGATGAATATACAATCAAATCTGGAGTATCTAGCTTAGAATTAATGGAAAGAGCTGGTAAAGCTATATTTGATGATTTAATTCGTAGAATCAATAAAAATAATTCTATTTTGATTATCGTTAATAGTGGTGGAAATGGTGGGGATGGTTTAGTTTTAGCTAGGTTACTTTATGAGCATAATTATAATGTAAGTGTATATTTAATCTCTTCTAACGGTAGAGAAGAATTTAATAATATGTTAAAAAAATATAAAGGAAGTATAGTTAATTCTTTAGATTTTAATAAATATAATATAATTGTCGATGCTATATTTGGTATAGGATTAAATAGGAATATTGATGATAAAATTAGTAATATAATTGAAGATATTAACAATTCTAAAGCTTATAAAATCAGTATAGATATACCAAGTGGATTAAATTCAGATAATGGTATGATTTTTAATAATTGTGTTAAAGCTAATTTAACTTATGTTATTCAAGATTTTAAAATTGGATATTTTTTAAATCATGGAAAAGATTATTGTGGAGAATTGATTAAGCTTGATATTGGTATTCAAAATAAAAAAGAATCAGGTTTTACTATGGTTTTTGATAAATTTGACTATAAAGATTTATTTAAAAAACGCTCTTCAATGTCAAATAAAGGTGATTATGGAAAAGTTTCAATAATTGGTGGATCAAAGAATTTTTTAGGAGCACCTATATTGTCTTTATTAAGCCTAACTACATTAAGACTTGGTGTAGGATATTCAAATTTATGTATTCCTGAATCTTTAAAAGATATATATTGTTTAAAGAATTTAGAAACTATTTATACATACTTTAAAGATGAAGACGGAAATATTTGTTTTGATGAAGATAAGCTTAATTCTATTTTAAATTATGATGTAATTGGTATTGGAATGGGTATAGGTAAAAGTTTTGAAGTATATAAAATTATATCTTATTTATTAAAAAACTATACGAAAACCCTATTAATTGATGCAGATGGATTAAATTCATTATCCTTTTTTGGACCTGATATTTTAAAGTATAAAAAGTGTAAAGTAATAATTACTCCTCATATAAAAGAATTCTCTAGATTAACAAAACTTCCTACAGAAGATATATTAAAAGAACCTATAGTATATGCTAAAAAATTTGCTAAAGAATTTGATGTATTTTTAGTTTTAAAAAGTAATACAACTATAATTACTAATGGAGAAAATGTTGTTTTAAATGTTAATGGTACTCCTTCTTTAGCTAAAGGAGGAAGTGGAGATTTATTATCTGGATTAATAATGGGAATGGTAGTAAAAGAAGATAATTTGATTAAAAGAATAGCTTGTGGATCTTATTTATTAGGGAGAATTTCTGAATTAGCTTGTTTGGATTATGAAGAAGAAACAATAGTAGCAAGTGATTTAATAAATTATATTTCAAAGGCAATAAAGGAGATAAAAGAATATGAAAAATAGTTCTAAACTAGGTATTAGAAAATGGCTTATTTTTATAATTGTAGGAATTGCTGGCCAATTTGCATGGTGTATTGAGAATATGTATTTAAATTCTTATATTGCATATTTAAACTTCCAAGCTCCCAGTGGAGAAAAATTTGATTATAGTTTAATGATTGCTTTAACTACTGCTTTTAGTGCAATAGTTGCAACTTTAACAACATTAATAATGGGAACTCTTACCGATAAAATAAATAAAAGAAAAATATTTATATCTGTTGGCTATATTATTTGGGGTGTAGCTACTGCTAGTTTTGGATTGGTAAACGTAAATAACGCTAATGCAATAATTCCTGTTTCGATGAGTGCAAGTAGTGCTGCGATAATGGTTATTGTTATTGACTGTATCATGACCTTTTTTGGTTCGACATCAAATGATGCAGCATTTAATTCTTATTTAACAATAAATACTCCAGAAGAAAAAAGAGCTAAAGTTGAAGGTGTTATGTCAATTCTTCCTTTAATTGCTATGCTTATAATTTTTGTAGGATTAAATTCTTTAACTACGAAAGATGCAGGATATAGATGGGATTTATTCTTTTATATTATTGGAGCTATTGTTATTTTTGTAGGTATTGTTTCATTATTTTTAATTCCTAAAGAAGATAATACTTTAAAAAGAGAAGATAATAAAAAATTTATTTCTTTATTAATAGAAGGCTTTAAACCTAAAACAATTAAAGAAAATAAGAAATTATATTTATCATTAATCGCTTTATTTATTTATGGTGTTGCTACTCAAGTATATTTTCCTTATTTAATGATTTATGTAGAAAAAACTAGTGGTATTTCTAATACTGGAGATTCTTTAATTACTAACTTTGCCATAGTTATGGCTATCGCTTTATTAATAGGAAGTTTATTAAGTGTTGTAATAGGATATTTCGCAGATAAATTTGGTAAAGAAAAAATGATTATTCCAAGTCTAGTAGTTTTAATAATCGGATTAATCATGATGTATTTTATGCCTTACGATTTTTCTAATGATGTCTTAAAAGTTGTTTACAGTTCTTTAGCTTGTTTAATAATGATTTCAGGTTATGTTGGTATTCCTACTGTCTTAAATAGTTTGGTCAGAAGTAATATCCCTAAAGAAAAAGAAGGGGTATTTATGGGTGTTAAGATGATATTTTTAGTTGCTTTACCAATGTGTATTGGTCCATTTATTGGAGATGCGTTAAATAAAACATATGACAAATCTTATGTAGATGATTTTGGTGTTTCTAATCAAATACCTTCGAATATAAATTATATTGTTGCTTCATGTATTTTGTTATTAATTATAATTCCGGTTATAATGATATATGTTTTAGATAAGAAGGAAAAGAAAGTTAATGAGCAATAAAAAACTTAATAAAGGATATTTATATAAAGATTTAAAAAAAGTAGATTTTGATATTGATGAGATACCATTAGTTGAATATCCTAGACCAGGATTAAAAAGAAATTCTTATTTATCTTTGAATGGAGAGTGGGATATTGAAATTAATACTAGTAGTACAATTCCTATTAAATTTAGTAATAAAGTAATTGTTCCTTACGCTATCGAATCTCCATTAAGTAAAGTTAATCATCTTTTAGAACCTAATGAATTTATTTTTTATCATAAGAAAATAGATGTAAAAGATTTCATGGAATATGATGAAATACATATAAATTTTGATGGTGTGGATCAAATTTGTGATGTATTTATAAATGATACTTTAGTTAAATCTCATTCAGGAGGATATACTAAATTTTTTGTAGATGCAAAAAAATATATAGGAAATAATAGTGTTTTTGATTTAACTTTAAGAGTTAAAGATTATACCGATAAAGAATATTATTCAAGAGGAAAGCAAACTTTAAAACCAAACCATTGGTTTTATACTTCAAGTAGTGGAGTTTATAAACCTATTTGGATTGAAGGTGTTAATACAAATTATGTTCAAAGAATTAATTATGTTAGTGATTTTGATAATAAAAAAATAAATATTTTAGTTACTACAAAAGAAGATGAAAATGGAATAATAATTTTTAATAATAAACAAATTCAATTTAAAACGAATAATTTAATAAGCATTGATTTAAGTGATAATTTTCATCCTCGGGATATCTTTAAACCTTATTTATATAAAATTAAAGTTCAATTAAATTATGATGAAGTTGAATCTTATTTTGGTGTAAGAAAAATTGAAATTAAAAATGTTGATGGACAAGACTGCATCTATTTAAATAATAGAAGAATCTTTATTAATGGTATTTTAGACCAGGGTTACTATTATTTAGGGTTTTTAACTCCTAAGTCATATGAAGATTATTATAACGATTTAAATAATATAAAAGAATTAGGTTATAATTGCGTAAGAAAACATGTTAAAGTTGAGTGTGATATGTTTTATTATTACGCTGATTTATTAGGTATTTTAGTTATTCAAGATTTTCCTAATGGTGGATATAAAGTTAATAATTTAAATAAATATTTACCTGGAATTAGCTATAAGATTTTTAATCATGAAAATAGATTGACTTACAGTGGATACGGAAGAAATAACGCTTTAAATAGAAATCATTTTAAAACTGAGATATTTAATATTTATAGAGCTTTATATAGTTTTCCGTCCATAGTTTGTTTTACTATATTTAATGAATCATGGGGAGAATTTGAGCCTTCATTGCATTATAATAAATTTAAAGAAAGTGATGATAATCAACATATTTTTGATACAGCTAGTGGTTGGATTGATACTAAAGCATCTGATTTATTTTCTATTCATTCTTATTATTTTGTTTCAAGAATTAGAAAAGATCCGTTTAAAAAAAGACCTTATATTTTAAGTGAAACTGGTGGGATTGGTTTGAAGATAGATAATCATTTTGATTATCCTACTTTTTATGGGCATCATAATTGTAAAACGATCAATGAATACAATAATAAATATGAAATTTTATATAGAAAAAAACTTATTCCTTTAATGAAAAAAGGTATATTAAATGGTGTGGTTTACACTCAATTATCAGATTGTGAAACTGAAGGTAATGGTATATATACTTTTGATAGGAAAGTTTTAAAATTAGAAAAAGGTTTAGTTATGTCAATTAATGACATTATTAACAAAATGAATCAGTAAAACATATTGTTTTCTTATTTTTTATTAGATTTATTCTTTGTTGTTTTTGTGGTTTTTGAGTTAGTATTTGTTTTATTTTTAGTATTTGATTTTTTCTTTTTATTTTTGGATTTAGATGTTGAAATAATTATAAAAATGATAACTATAATAACTGCGATTCCTGTGTAAATATAAGTGCTATATTTTTCAAAAAATGTTTGTGGTTTAGCGATAGTTATTGTGTATTTAGAAGTATATGTTTTATCTTCGTATGTATATTTATATATAACTTCATAATCTCCAGCTTCACTAAATGTAAAGTCAGTAGAATAAGCTTCTTCAGTACCATTATGTTTTATAGAAATTGTTAAATTAGGATCAGATAAATTGATTGTTGAAGTTGTTCCATCTTCTTTTTTAAATGTAATTTCATCATTTGATAAATCTAATTTATTTCCAATTTCATATTGTTTTTCAGTACGTTTTATAGAAATTCCTGTTGAATCAATACCATCTTCATTGTTTAAATCGATTCCGTAATTTGTGTTAGAAAAAGCGACATTAGCCCATTCAGGAAAATCGACATATGGATTTCTATTATTTTGAACGATATTATAGCAAAGATTATTTCTATGGATTTCAAATTCTGATACTGGATCAGCTTCGTTCCATTTTAATAAATCATCTAAAATACCATATGTTGCAGGAGTATTTTTTGTAGAAATACATAAAATAGTAGATGTAGCTTCTGAATCGTTTTTATATGAAGAAACTAATTTTAAACTTGGTTCAAAAGTATCGCTACTTATATAGCTATGATATCTTGTAGCCATATAAAATAACATTCTAGCAATATCGCCTTTATCTTCATCTCGAGGTTCATAAACTGTTATTCCGTCTTTATTTAAACCAGTGTAACCTGTTACGGTGTTTGAATAAGTTGATGTAATTTTAGTTGTAGAACTCGCCTCTTTTGAAGCTACTATGCCATAAGGATAATTTGAGTGTCCGTTTTGATTATTTTTCTCTTCGCCCATTCTTAAATTATGCATATCTGTAGCAGCGTAAGGTTGCTCACTACCTTTATTTTCTTCTTTAGTATCAGTAGCATATTTAAAACCTCTTGATTTAGGCCAGACATGTTCCCTATTCATATGGTGGGTTGCTTTAATGAATGTAGTTTTTTCAGTATATAAAGGGACTACCTTAACATTATCTACTTTCCGTTTTCCTGTTGAAATTTCAGTTTGAGTCAACGGATCATTTTCATAATCTCTATCTAATAAAGTAAAATAATACCAATCGCTACTCCAAGCAGTAGCGTGGGAGATTTGTTTATGATTATTTTTTAAAATAGTTTGCAAATCAGTTAGTAATTCATCACCTTTTATACCTTTTTTATCTTGTAATGTTGAGTAATAAGAAATAACTTCTTCTTTAGTTAAATCTTTAAATATACCCATATCAGATGAATAATTTAAAATACTTTTATAAGGTGAATTTAATGTAGATTCAAACTTATTTGATTGAATTGAATTAGTTGAACATAATCCAATAGTTAATGTTAATAACGATAATAAAAATAATTTGTTTTTCATAACTAAAATTTTATTAGATTTTAAAGATTAATTAAATAAAATTTTTATTTAATTTATGTGTAGTCAATTTTATAATATTTAAGAGGTGAAATTATGAAAAATAGAGGAAAAACATTACTTATCATGTCGTTATTTGCTACAAGTCTATTAATACCTTTATCAGCTTGTGAATATACTCAAACTGATAAACCAAAAGAAGAAGAATGCGTAGTAAAAGAAATTAAATTATCTACTACTAATTTAAGTTTAGAAGTGGGAGATAAAGAACTTATTGATATCGAATTAGTTGGTTCAATATCTGGAAAAGATATTAAAGATACAAAATTAACATTTAGTTACGATAAAGAAATTATATCTTTTGATGAAAGAAAATGGGAAGTTAAAGCTTTAAGTCAAGGTAGTACGGAATTAGTAGTGACATCGAGTAATGGAATTTCTAATAAAGTTTCAATTACTGTTACAAAAACAGTTTTGATTACTAAATTAAGTTCAAATTTTAATAGAAGTAAAATGTTAGTAGGAGATAAATTAAAAATTGATGTTAGTTACGCTCCTTTAGATGCAACAAATACTGATATTAAATTTACTTCAAGTAATAGAAGTGTATTAACTGTTGATAAAGTTGGTCAATTAGAAGCTATTTCAGTGGGTAGTTCTATTATTACGGTTTCTTATGCAGGTAGTGATGATGTTGATTCTTTAACATATTCAATAACAGTAACTCAAGATGAAGGTGAAGTTAAAAATGATGTTGCTCTTTCTTCTATTTCTGATGCAGTCGAAAATGAATCTAAAAATATTGTAAGTGGAAATATTAAAATTACTACTAAACAAAATTCTATAGAAGAAGAAACTTTCACTAACGAATATAAAGTTTTCGATGATCATATATATAATAAAGTTAAAAAATATGATGATTCAGAAATTACCTTATATTATGGAAAAGATGCAGAATATATTTATACAGTTGAAGATGGTAAAAAATCATTTAATAAAATTGAAGATAATTCATATAGTAGTAGCAGTGTAACAGAAGCTAAAGCTAAAGAGATGATTAGTTTACCTGCATTTATATCGGATTATTACTATTCTAAATATAGTTATGGAATTGGAACTTTTATTGAAGATGAAGTTATTGAAAAGGTATTTTTATCTTCAAGTAATAGTAAAAAGACTGTTGTAACTAGCGAAGATGATTCATTAACTATGAAATTAGATGTAAAAGATGTTACAACCTTTACTCAATATAGTTTAAATATTGAAAAAGATGGTGAAAATTTAAAAACGATTTCTTATTCTTGGAATAAATATGATATTGATTACCTTGATGAAGAAGGCAATTTAATGGATGATGCAGTTAAAAAGGAATATTATAGTTTTGAAGCTTCTTTAACTAGTGGTACTAAAGAAAAAGAAGAAAATCCTGAAATAGATTATAACGATTTTTATTACAGTGATTTTAATGTTGAATTTAAAACTAAAAACTATGGTGAAGATTATGGTGAAGCTTCTTTAACTTTTAATAGAGGTGATACTATTGTTTATAATGTTACTGATTTTTCACCTTCTACAGCTGATGGAAATTTAATCGATAGAATTTATGTTGAATCAGTCTCCGATGAATCGGTTATTACAATGTCAGAAAATAAAATGGCATTTAATGCAGTTGGTGCAGGAACTTGTAAAGTTGTTATCGCTAGTAAAAAAGTTAAAAAAGAATATACATTAACAGTGGTAGTACCTAAAGCTCAAAGTTTTAAATTGGTTGATTTTAGTGATACTTTAAAGAGCAATTCTTCGATGAAATTTTATATTAGTTACACTCCTTATGGTGCTGACAATGATTTTAATGTTACTTTA
The DNA here is from genome assembly GCA_963619035.1 of Lachnospiraceae bacterium GAM79. Classification (GTDB taxonomy): domain Bacteria; phylum Bacillota_I; class Bacilli_A; order RFN20; family CAG-826; genus Onthovivens. The sequence goes on along the minus strand of CAVEUC010000004.1, from coordinate 33,944 downwards.
AAAGATGAAAGCAAAGAATTTGCTACATTAGAAGTTTCAAAGACTCAATGGTATACATATTATATTTTAAAAGCTGCATCTGATTTTAATTATGATAGTAAAGTTGTTTATTTAGATATTACATGTGAAAGCAATCCTGATTTAAATTGCACTAAAGAAGTTACTATTATTAAAGCTTTATCAAATCAAGAAATTTATGATGAAATAACTTCTGGAACATATACTGGCACAGGAACTAATGACTATACTGGAGAATTAAATTTCTTAACAGGAGATGATGCTAATAAAGGTACATTTAAGATGTATGTTGAAGGAAGTAGATTGTATGATACAGTTAGTTTCCAATATGTTATAAACAACAATAAAGTAACTGTATCGAATTATAGTTATGCAAATGGTTATTTATCTAGCTTTAAGGTTACTTTTGATGATCCAACATTTAAAAAGATTAAAGTTAGTGTAGAAGATACTTACGGAGATTACGAAGGAGAAGTTTATGCGTTCACATTATCTAAATAAAATAATTTGTTTATCTTTTTTATCATTAGTTAGCTTTAGTTCTTTAGCATCATGTAATACTGATAAAATCAATACAGATGATGATAATACAGATGAAATAGAACCTTTAGATGCTTTAGAAAAAGCATATTTAGCTAAGAATTATACTTTAAATATTTCTGATTCTGATGGTAATTTTGATCAATATTTCTTAAAAGATTTTTATTGTTTTAAATTTGAAAATCAAAGTTATTTTACTGGTTATAAAGAAGATGAAAATGGAATTTATAAGATTTTAGCAAACGATGATGAAGTTACTAGTGTTGGATATTACGATGTAGATTCTTATACTGGTGAAGCTACAAAAGGACTTTATGAAAACGTCACATATTCTTTAAGTGATTTAACTTTATTACCTAAATTATATAGAAATATAAATGGAGCATATTACATTAGAGATACTGAATCAGACGAAGCAAAAACATGGTTATATCTTTGTGGATTTAGCGATGATGGAAGCGTAGGTGGAGTTACGCCAAGTAAGGTTGATGAGATGTGTTTTTATATTAATGATGAAAAAGACATTGAATTTCGTATTGTTTTTAATAAATCATTAGAAAAAGATGATACTGTTATCACTATTAGAAATGTAGGAGAAACAGAAGAACCAAGAAGATTTAAAGAATATTTTGCTAATGGTGGAACAGGAAAAACTTATCTACCTACTAATGATGATTTATATAAATACTTAGGTTATTTAAGAAATATGTATAACTACACTTTAAAAGTTAAATCATATTATACAGGAAACAATGAATCAAATAATTTTGAAGTAATTAGCAAATATACTAAAAATGCTTATTATTCAACTTCTTCTAGAGAATCAGAAAATGATATTGGATATTGTATTGATGATAATATCGTTAAAGAGATGCTTTTAGATGGAATAACTGGAAATGCTGTAATTGGAAGTAGCGTAACTGATAGTGATGGAAAAACATATTCTTCAATTACAGATGTTGTCTATTCTTTAAAAGATTTATATTGGAATGATTATGTTTTTGAAGCTAGTAAAAATAGCGAAAAGAACTATACTATCGAAAATAAAAGCTTTATTGCTAATATTGCAAATTTATTAGATGAAACATTCTTTAGATTTGAAATCCCTAATTTAACTTTTATTGTAAATGGTGAAGGAAGCGAACAAACATATCAATTTATAGTTAATCTTTATAATGGAGATTATTTAACATTAGATATTTTTGATATCAATAAAACAACTATTGGTAATTTATAAAAAACACTTGAAAAAAGCACTTAAAATTTATTAATATTTTAACTATGGGGAGTAGCCTAAGTGTATCTACCGACATCTCGGATTTTAAATCCCGGTAATATGCGAGTAAATTAGCGAGACCATTTATTTCTTTTATAATATAAGGAGGAAATTTATGGACACTAAAGAAATAAAAAATAATGAAGAAAAGAAAGTTTTAGCTTACGAAACTTTAAATAATGAGCAACTTAAACAAGCTTTAAATACTGATTTAGAGAATGGTTTAAGTGAAGAAGAAGCTAAGATTAGATTAGAGAAATATGGCGAAAATAAATTAGAAGAAAAGAAGAAAAAGTCTTTTATTCGTATATTTTTTGAACAAATGAACGATCCTATGATCTTTGTTTTGTTTGCTGCAATCGCTGTTACAATTGGCGTTTCAATTTATGAAACGATTAAGAATGTAAATGAAGGTACATTTACAGGCAATTATTTTTTAGAAGTCGGTGATTGGCCTGATGTTATTATTATTTTAGCAGTTATTATAATTAATGCTTTAATCGGTTCTATTCAAGAAGTTAAAGCTCAATCATCATTAGAAGCGTTAAAAAAGATGTCTTCTCCTGAAACAACTGTAATTAGAGATGGTAAAAGAAGAAAAATCAAATCTAGCGAACTTGTTATTGGTGATTTAGTAGTCATTGAAGAAGGTGATACAGTCGGTTCTGATATTAGACTTACTAAAGCGATAAATTTAAAGATAAATGAATCTAGTTTAACCGGAGAAAGCGTTCCTGTTGAAAAAGATTCTAGTTTGGTTTTTTCTAATTCTGTAGCAATTGGAGATAGAGTTAATGAAGCTTATATGTCAACTCCTGTAACTTATGGAAGAGGTGAAGGTATCGTAATTAATACAGGAATGAATACTGAAATTGGTAAGATTGCTAAAGCTTTAGATGAAGAAGAAGATGATACAACTCCTTTACAAAAAGTATTAGCAAAATTAGGCAAAATCTTAGGTATTTTATGTTTAGTTATTGTTGTTTTAGTTTTTGCTGTTGATGCTATTTGGATTTTAGTTCAAGGTCATGGAAGTAATTTAGAGCATTGGGTTGATGCTTTATTATCTTCAATCGCTTTAGCTGTTGCAGCAATTCCAGAAGGATTAGCTGCTGTTGTTACTATTGTTTTATCAATAGGTGTTCAAAGAATGGTTAAAGCTAATACTGTTGTTAGAAAATTGCCTAGTGTAGAAACTTTAGGTGCAGTAAGTGTTGTATGTAGTGATAAAACAGGTACATTAACTCAAAATAAAATGACTGTTTTAGAAAGTTATGTTGATAATAAATATTTTACTAAAGAAGATTTTAAAGAAGAAATTGCTAGTGATGATCTAAAATTATTAGCAAAAGGTATGTCTTTATGTAGTAATGCTACAGTTGATGAAGGATTATATGGAGATCCTACAGAAATTGCATTAGTTGCTTTTGCTAATGAATTCAATATGCATAAAAAAGACTTAGAAACAGTTTCTCCTAGAATTGATGAATTACCATTTGATAGTGTAAGAAAAATGATGTCAACATTACATAAAGAAGAGGGAAAACATACTGTTTTTACTAAAGGTGCACTTGATAGTATCTTAAAATATGCTGATAGAATTTTAGATAATGGTAGTGTAAGAATGTTAACTGAAGAAGATATTAATGATATCTATAAAGCTAATACTTATTTCTCAGATAAGGCACTTAGAGTTCTTGCTTTAGCATATGATGAAAAAGATAATATTGAAGAAAATGGATTAATTTTTGTTGGATTAGTTGCGATGATCGATCCTGCTAGACCTGAAGCTAAACCTGCTGTTAGTAAATTTAAATCTGCAGGTATTACTACAGTTATGATTACTGGTGACCATAAAGATACAGCTTTTGCTATTGCTAAAGAATTAGGAATTGCTGAAAGTAAAGACCAATGTATGATGGGTGAAGAAATTGATAAGTTATCTTTTGAAGAATTAAAAGAAGCTTGTAAAACAACAAGAGTATTTGCTAGAGTTTCTCCAGAAAATAAAGTTAGTATTGTCAAAGCATTTAAAGACAATGGAAATATATGTGCGATGACTGGAGATGGAGTTAATGATGCTCCAAGTTTAAAAGCTGCTGATATTGGGATCGCGATGGGTATTACAGGAACAGACGTTGCTAAAGGTGCAGCAGATATGGTTTTAACTGATGATAACTTTGCTAGTATTGAAAAAGCAGTTGAAGAAGGTAGAGGAATTTACGCTAACATTAAGAAAACTGTCTTATTCTTATTAAGTAGTAATATCGCTGAAGTTTTATCGATGTTTATTGTAATTTGTTTAGGATTCCCATCACCATTTATTGCAATTCATTTATTATGGGTTAATTTAATTACTGATTCATTACCTGCTATTGCTTTAGGTATGGACCCTAAAGATCCAAATAATATGAAAGAAAAACCAAGAGATCCAAAAGAAGGATTATTTGCAAAAGGTGGTACTTTCTTAACACTTGGTTATGGTGCTTGTATCACAATTTGTGTTTTATTAAGTTATTTTGCAGCTTGTTGGTTTGAAGGTGTTTATGATTATTCTGGAATGTTAGAATTATTAAATTCTAATAAAGATGTATTGCATTTAGCTCAAACAATGGCATTTACAACATTAGCATTCTCTGAATTATTCCATATGATTGGTATGTCTAATGTAAGAAAATCATTCGTTAAAGTATTTAAAAATCGTAACTGGATGATGGTTATAGCATTTGTTTTAGGTATTGCATTACAATTATTTGTCGTTGAAGTTCCTGGAGTAAATCAAGTATTTGATACAGCTGGATTATTAATGGATTGGCAACATTGGTTAGTTACTATGGGAATGAGTATATTACCTCTTGTAGTTCACGAAATTGTCGCTTTAATTCTTTATATAAAGAAAAAGAAAGTTCAAAAATAGTTATTAAAATTAAAAAAGAAGTTTGTGAAACTTCTTTTTTTATATTGAAAATAATAAAAATTATTTTCTATGTCCTCCGATTTGATTATGTCTTTCTTTTGCTGTACTAGCTTTAGTTAATGAACTTGTTCTTAATAATTTATTTTTACCATATTTAGCTTGAACATTATCCATCGCTTTAAATAATTTTTCCTCATCGATAGATTTTGAATCATCTTCAAATAAAGATAGTTGCTTTGTAGAACTAGCTTTTGTTAATTTAGTATATGAAATGTCGATTCTTCTTACAGGATAATCTTCAATATAAGAATTATAAATATACATAATAGCTTCGTAAATTTTATTGTTATTTGATGTAGGAAGCAGTAGTTGAACTTGATGAGCAAAACCTCCTAACATAGATGAAGAAGAATACCCTATCATTAAATGAACAACAGAACATTCTAAATCAAAACTTCTCATTCTGCTCGTTAAATCATCACACATTTCTTTTAATATTAAAGGAACTTCTTTAATTGTGTAATCTCTTAATAATACTTGTCCTAATGATAGGTTTTTATTTACTGGAGAATATTTTTCTCTGATATTGGTATTATCAATACCATTAGCGTGATTATATAATTCTTCTCCCATAATACCTAATTTTTTAATTAATATATCTTTAGGATAATGAGCTAAATCATAAACTGTATAAATACCCATTTGATTTAATCTTTTTTCGTATCCTGTAGATATTCCCCATACTTTTGATAGTGGTTTTAATGGCCGTAATTTATTAGGAACATCTTCTTTTTTCCAAGTAGCGATATATCCTTCAGCATGTTTAGCTTCAATATCATCAGCCATTTTAGCTAAAAACATATTTTCTCCAATTCCACAAGTTACAGTTAATCCAGTTTCATCTTTTATTCTTTTTTGAATCATTTTACATAAGCCTTCCGGAGTTGTTTTGTATAATTTTAAATAAGGAGATAGATGTAAAAACGATTCATCTATTGAATATACATGAATATCATCTTTTGCAATAAAATCTAGGAAAATAGATACGATTTTTGCACTGCATTTAACATATTTTTCCATTTGAGGTGTCGCATAAATCATATCTTTTATATTTGTTGGTAAGTCTTTTCTTCTACATCTAGAAGGGACACCTAATGATTTTAAATAAGGAGATACGCTCAAAACAATTGTAGCTTCTTTTCTAGCTGTATCTGTAACTGCTAAAGGCGTTTTAAAAGGATCTAAACCTCTTTCAATACATTCAAATGAAGCATAAAATGCTTTAACATCAATAACTGCGTAACTCTCTTTCATAGTAGTTAAATTATAAAATATATTCGACCTTTAATAAATCTTAATATATTTAAAAAAATAATTTCTTTTTCTTGTATTTATAATTATTTGTGCTAGTATTAAAAACTAGATAGGAGAATAGTATGAGTGTTGATAAAATTGAATTACCAAATTATAAATTAAAACATGAATTATGGAATTCTATAACTCATGGATTAGGTGCTATTTTTGGAATAATAGTCCTCGTTTTTATGCTATTAAAAGTATGTGGCGTATATCCTTATCAAGAAGTAATTAAAGATAAAGAATTTATATATAAAATAGTAGGTGTTTCTATTTATGGATTTGGGATTATAACTTGTATGACGATATCTTGTTTATATCACGCATTAGCTAAAAATAATGGTAAGAGAGTTTTTAGAGTTATCGATCATGATTTTGTATTTGTTTTAGTTGCTTCTACGTATACAATTTTCTGTTTAGGTTCAATTAGAGAAGAAAGTATGTGGAATGGATTAATCCCTTATTCAGGATGGATTATCGTTGCTTTAGTTTGGGCTTTAGTTGCGTTAGGAATCACAATGAATTCTATTAATATTAAAAAATATGCGGCATTAAGTATGATTATTTATATTTGTGCAGGATGGAGTATTATTTTTGCTAGTGATATTTTATTAACTAAATTAACTTTAAATGGTTTCTTATTGCTGTTGAGTGGAGGTGTCGCTTTTTCAATTGGTGCAATATTATATGGAATAGGGAAAAAGAAAAGTGTTTGGTGGCATACTGTATTTCATATATTTGTATTAATTGGTATTATATTACAATTTTTTAGTGTATATTTTTATGTTTTATAAATTAAAATAGAAAAAAATAATGAATTTTATTTTGTGATATTGTTAATTAATAGATTTAATTTACTTTATAAAAACTATATGTTTTTATATAATAATATTTATGGCGATTAATGAAATTAAAGTTATTGGAGCAAAAGAAAATAACTTAAAAGATATTGATGTTACGATACCAAAAGATAAACTTGTGGTATTTACTGGTGTTAGTGGAAGTGGAAAATCTACATTAGCTTTTGATACAATTTTTGCGGAAGGTCAAAGAAGATACGTTGAAAGTTTATCAAGCTATGCAAGACAATTTTTAGGAAGTTTTGAAAAACCAGATGTTGAATCTATAGAAGGATTGTCTCCTTCTATTTCTATCGATCAAAAAAGTGTATCTCATAATCCTAGAAGTACGGTTGGAACTGTCACTGAAATTTACGATTATTTAAGACTTTTATATTCAAGAGTTGGTGTACCTTATTGTCCAACACATAATAAACCAATCATCTCTTTCAGTATTCAAAAAATAACTTCGATTTTATTGGATTATCCATTAAACACTAGACTACAAATTCTTTCTCCTATAGTTAGAAATGAAAAAGGTAGTCAAAAAGATGTAATAGAAAAAATAAGAAAAAATGGATTTAATAGAATTAGAGTTGATGGAAATATTGTCACTCTTGATGAATTTGATACTATATTAGACAAAAATACAAGACATTCGATAGAAATAGTTATTGATAGAATCGTTTTAAAAGAAGATTCGAGAAGTAGAATTTACGAAGCTTGCGAATTAGCTAGTGAATGGAGCAATGGCTTTGTTCTTGCTTTAATTAATAATGAAGAGAGATTATTTAGTGAACATAGCGCTTGTGATGAGTGCGGTTTTACTGTTCCTAAATTAGAACCTAGACTATTTTCTTTTAATTCTCCTTTAGGGTGTTGTAAAGAATGTAATGGATTAGGAATTAAACAGGAAGTCGATATTGATTTACTTGTTCCAGATAAAGAACTATCCATTGATGAAGGAGCTATTTTATATTATAAAAACACTGTAAATACAACCAATTTAGATTGGCAAAATTTTAAGGTTTTATTGGATTATTATCGTATTAAAACTGATGTTCCTTTTAAAGAATTATCAAAAGACGATATAGATATTATTTTAAATGGTTCTAAAGTACCTATTAGTTATACAATCACTTCAGTAAGCGGAAATGTTAGTAAGAAAAACGGATATATCGAAGGATTAAAAACTAAAATTGAAAGACTTTATAAAGATACAACAAGTGAATTTAATAGAGAATATTACTCTAAATTTTTGAAGGATAAAGAATGTCCAAGTTGTCACGGATCAAGATTATCTAAAGAGGTATTAAGTGTTAAAATAGATGGGAAAAACATATATGATTTATGTTTATTAAGTTTAAAAGACTTCTATAAATTTATCATTGAATTACCTTCTAAATTGACAGATTATCAAAATCAAATCGCTCAACTTGTCATTAATGAACTTAAAAATAGAGTTAAATTTTTACTTGATGTTGGACTTGAATATTTAAACTTATCTCGTTTATCTATGACATTAAGTGGAGGGGAAAGTCAAAGAATTAGACTTGCAACTCAAATTGGCTCTAAATTAAGTGGTGTTTTATATGTTTTAGATGAACCTAGTATTGGATTGCATCAAAAAGATTCTGAAAAATTGATCAATTCACTTAAAGAAATGAGAGATTTAGGAAATACATTAATCGTTGTTGAACATGATGAAGATATGATTAGAAGTGCTGATTATATTGTAGATATTGGACCTGGAGCTGGAATTCATGGTGGTAAAGTCATGGCTTCTGGTACATTAAAAGATGTTGAAAACGCTCCAGAAAGTATAACAGGTCAATATTTAAGTTATAAAAAATATATTCCAGTTCCTCCTTATAGAAATAAAGGAAATGGGAATTATTTAGAAATTACAGGTTGTAAATTAAATAATTTAAAAAATGTAGATTTTAAAATACCTTTAGGTTGTTTAGTTTGTGTTACTGGTGTTAGTGGAAGTGGTAAATCAAGTTTAGTTAATGAAACGTTATATAAAGCTTTATATAAAGAAATCGAAGGGGTTGAGACTAATCCAGGACCTTACACAAAATTAATCGGTTCTAAGAATATAGATAAAGTTATTAATATTTCCCAAGAACCTATTGGAAGAACACCTAGAAGTAACCCTGCGACATATGTTAAAGCTTTTGATGATATTAGAGATATATTTGCTAATACTGTAGAAGCTAGAGCTCATGGATATGATAAAGGAAGATTTTCTTTTAATAATCCAGGAGGAAGATGTGAACATTGTTATGGTGCTGGTGTAACTCGTATTCCGATGAATTTTTTACCAGACGTTTATGTTAAATGCGATGAATGTGATGGTAAAAGATATAATGAAGAAACGTTAATGTGCACATATAAAGGTAAAAATATATTCGATGTTTTAGAGATGACTATTGAAGATGCGTATGAATTTTTTAAAGCAACTCCAAGTTTAGCAAGAAAACTTAAAACTTTATGTGATGTTGGTTTAGGTTATATGAAAGTAGGTCAACCTGCTACAACATTAAGTGGAGGTGAAGCTCAAAGAGTTAAACTCGCTTATTATCTTCAAAGAAAACCAACTGGGAAAACACTATATATTTTAGATGAACCTACAACTGGGCTTCATGTTGATGATGTTGCAAGGTTATTGAAAGTTATTGAACAAATAGTTAATAATGGAGATACAGTTCTAATTATTGAACATAATTTAGAAGTTATTAAAGTTGCTGATTATATTGTCGATTTAGGACCTGATGGAGGAGATGGAGGTGGAACGATAGTCGCTAAAGGTACACCGGAAGAAGTAAGCAAAAATCCATCGAGTTATACAGGTGTATATTTAAAGAAAGTATTAGATATCGATTTAAATAGAAAGGAGAAATTAAAATGAGTTTAGCGTTATGTATTATAGGTTTTATATTAATAGCTGCAGGTGTTATTGGATATGGCTATTACTTTAAAAATAAATTCTATAATTTTAAAGAAGATTTTTCTCCTTATTTGCTTAAAAAGAATTGCCTATATTTAATAGTTCCTGCATTATCTTTTTTATTAGGTTTTGTTTTAGTTACAACAAGATATTACACAAATCCATATATTCTTTCTTATTTTGAAAACAATTCAATAGCAGTAACTAGTTTAAATTATTTTATGATTTATTTTGGTGAAATCTTGTTTGTATTATTTTTAATCACATTTTTATCTTGTTTATTTTTTAGAATGTATCTTTCAAGAAAAAATAAAAAATTTGATAAGATTTTAAGAATTATTCAATATGTTAGTATAGTTGCATGTGTTGGTTTCTTTTTGATGTTCATGGAAGGACAAGCACCTTATTTAATTTATCCTTTAGCTAATGTTATTGTTTTTTGTAAAAACGGTGTAGTAATGATTAATACAAATTCTACTTCTGGCAAAGCTTATCTTAGTAATTTAGGTGATTCATTTCACTTTCAAATTGCTTTATACGCAATATTTATTATTAGTGGGGCTTGTTTAGTATTCTATATTTGTGATTATAAATTATATAAAGAATATGGTCATCACGGTTTAATTACTACTTGTTTTTTCATAGCTTTTCCTTGTGGAATTTTAGGAGCTAGGGCATGGTATGTAATTGGTAACTGGACCAGAGATGGTTTTAATTTAGATCCTAGTAAAATATTTAGAATTTGGGAAGGTGGTTTAGCAATTATGGGTGGAGCTGTTTTTGGAATAATTGCTGGAATTACTGTTATGATTGTTTATAAAATTGTAAATAGTAGATATAAACCAATTGATTATTTATTACTTGTCGATATTATCGTCCCTACTATTTTAGTTGCTCAAGCTATTGGTAGATTCGGTAATTTCTTCAATAATGAAGTTCATGGTGAAGCTTTTAATGTATCGTATTTTGGATGGTTACCTTCATTTATAAAAAATAATATGCATTATTCAAGTACATGTAAAACACTTGATAGTAGTGAAATATATTTACCATTATTCTTTATTGAAGGAGTAGTTAATTTATGTGGCTATTTCTTTATTGAATATGGTCTTATGAATTTATTTGGACTTAAATATAAGTTAAATCACGATTATCATCCAGGAGGAAGTTGTGTTGGGCGGTATATTGCATGGTATGGTGCTACAAGAGCAGTTTTAGAGCCTTTAAGAAATCATAACTATAATATGGGTGAGAATGATAAATTTTCTAATGTTAGCGCATATTTTATGATTGGTATAGGAATGTTTATTGTAGTTTGTTGTATTGTTTTAAAAATACTTAATGAAAAAGGTATTATTAAATATCAATGGCAAAAATATAATGAACAATTAAAAGAAGAAAGTGAAATAGAATAATGAGTAAATATAAAGCAATAGTTTTTGATATGGATGGAACTTTAATCGATTCAGATGAAGTTGTTATTTCAACATGGGAAGAGTTAGTAAAAGCATATAAAGATAAAGATCATCAATATGATAGAGAATATTTTAGAAGATTTAGTGGACCTTCACTAGATTCTTCAATTGATTTTATGTTTCCTGAATATGATCATGATTTTATTAAAACTCAATATGGATTAAGAACTAGTAAATATTATGAAATGTATTGTAAGTTATTTGATGGAGCAAAAGAAGTTTTAACTGCTTTAAAAAATGATGGATATAAACTAGCAATTCTTACAACTAAAAAAAGAGAAAAAACTTTGTATTGCCTAAAAAAATATGGTGTTTACGATTTATTTTCTCTTGTTGTTGCTGCTGAAGATGTTGTTAAACAAAAACCTGATTCTGAAGGGTTAATTACTATTAAAGATTATTTTAAATTGAATAGCGATGAAGTTTTATATGTTGGTGATAACGATATTGATTATTTAACTGCAAGTGGTTGTAATGTTGATTGTATATTAATGACAATGTGTAAAAGAGCATATAAAGTGAAAGTTAATCCAATCTGTTATATAAATAATTATGAAGATTTATATAAGGAGATTAAAAATGGAAGTAATTAAAGATGTTGGAATTATTGGAGCTGGTCCTGCAGGGATGAGTGCCGCTTTATATTTGTCTAGAAGTAAATATAGTTTTGAAATATTTGAAAAAGAGATGAGTGGTGGAAAATTAAACATCACAACTTCTATAGAAAATTATCCTGGTATCGTTTCTACTGATGGATTTTCTTTAGGCATGAACATTAAAAAACAACTTGATGCTAAAGGGATAAAAATCAAAAAAGAAGAAGTAAATAATATAGTTTTTGAAAAAGAAATGTTTAAAGTAACAACTATTGAAAACACATATTATTTTAAAAAAATTATTATTGCTACAGGTAGTTTAAATAAAAAATTAAATATTCAAAATGAAGAAAAATATGTAGGAAAAGGTATTTCTTTTTGTGCAGTTTGTGATGGTTTTTTATTTAAGAAAAAGGATGTAGCGGTTTTTGCTAATTCTAGAAATGGATATTTAGAAGCTTTATATTTAGCTAATTTAGTGAATAAAGTTTATTTAATTAGTGATAAAGATAAAGATGATGATGAAAATAATTTAGCAACTTTAAAATCTTTAAAAAATGTAGAATTTTTATCTCCATATAAAATTATTTCTTTTAATGGAGATGAAGTTTTAAAAAGTATAGATATTGTATCTTTAGATAGTAAAGAACAAAAAAGAATTGAGATTTCAGCATGTTTTCCATTTGTTGGTGAAATTCCTGCATCATATTTTTTAAATAATTTGAATTTAGATATGAATAAAAATGGATATATTATTGTAGATAAAAATATGGAAACAAGTTTTAAAGGAGTTTATGCTTGTGGAGATATTATTGATAAACCATTAAGACAAATTGTAACAGCTTGTAGTGATGGGGCTATTGCAGCGACAAGCATTATAAAGGAATTGAATTCTAAGAAGTAATTATGAGTGAAGAAATATCTTTTACAGCTCAAATAAAAGATGAAATTACATCTTTAAATGATCTTTCTCTTGATGTAGAAAGATCTCTTTTAGCTGCTTTTATAAGATCTTCTGGATTTATTAAATTTAAAGACGGTAATTCTTGTTTAATTCTTAAAACCGAAAATGCAAGAGTTGCAAAATTTATTTATAGTATTATTAAAAAAATGTACAAAGATGTATTAATAACATTTTCGTATAGAAAAAGCATGAAGTTTTATAAATCTACTGAGTATTTAATTAATATTTTAGATGGTATGGATACTATATTAACTGATTTAGATTTTGATTTATTTGAAAGTAAAATACCTCTTTCTTTAACTAATAAAGAAGATAAAATAAAGGGGTATTTAATGGGGTTATTTTTATCTTGCGGATCTTGCAATTCGCCTTATACATCGAATTATCATTTTGAATATTATTTAAATGATGACGCATTTGCTAAAGCTGTTTTAAAACTTACATTAAAGATTAAAGAAATAACATTGAGTTTTAAAGTTATAACAAGAAGAAATAAAACTATATTATATTTAAAAAAGAGCGATCAAATTGTAAACATTTTAGCTTATATTGGTGCTAATAATTGTTGTTTAAAATTTGAAGATGTAAGAGTCGATAGAGATTTTAACAATAATAGTAATCGTTTAATTAATATGGATACATATAATTATAAAAAATCTGTTGATAAAGCTAATGAACAAATTGAACTTATTAATTTTATTGATAAAAAGATAGGTATACATAATATTGATAACGAAAAGTTAAGATTATTATGTGAATTAAGAGTTAAAGAAGTTGAAGCTACATATAGCGATTTAGCTAATATGATGAGTGAAAAATTAGGTAAAACAGTATCTAAATCTAATGTTAATCATCTTTTTATCAAACTTAAAAAAATAGGGGAAGATTATGGAAAAAATTGATAGATTAAATATCAATGTTGAGATGGGAAAACGCATAGAATATTTAAGAAAACAAAAAAAGTTTACTCAAGAAGAGTTGGCTTTTCGTAGTAATATTAATAAGAATTATTTATGTGATGTTGAAAAAGGTAGAAGAAATCCTACATTAATCATTTTAAGTAAAATAGCTAATGGATTAGAAATTACATTAGAAGAATTATTTAAAGGAGTGGGTTTAAACGGTATATTTTAGTATCTAGTTTTTAATACTAGAATTAATCGTTTTATAAAAAAATAGTGAATTTGACATTTATTTTTATTTGCTATAAAATTTTCGTATGGAAAACGATATAAAGATAGAAGAAAAAAAGAAAGAGAAGAAAATAACTAAAGGTAAAATAATTGCTTTATCTGTATCAGTAACTGTATGTTCTGCACTTGGTATGGTATCTGGATGGTTTGTCGGTAGTTATTTTCATTTAGCTGAAAATATTAACGGAAGTTTTGAAAAAGATGAAACGTCATTTAATAATATGAACACTTTTTTAGCTGGCGAAAATAAAACCACTAGCGATATATCAACAATTGATTTTACTGATTCAAACGTTTTATCAAAGATTGATGTCGGTGATATTGTTGGATATTCATTTTATAGTTTTGCTTATATAGAAGAACACTGTAGTTATGTCGGTTTTAATAGAGCTGTTAGTACTGCGGTTGGAGTTAAAAATACTCAAGATGTCGTTTCTCAATATTATAAAAATGATGGATATATGACTAGAGAGAATATATGTAAATCAAGCACTGGTTTAGTTGCTTACGGAGAAAGAACTTTTAATTATGATTCTACAAAAGATACTATTTTAAAACCACAAATTTATAATTCTCAAAAATATGATTATTATAGAGATAAAACTAATGTAGTTTTTGATGAAACAAATAAAACATGTAAATCGACATATGGTAAAAAAGTTAGTTCGATGTCTAATCCAGAAAATTATATTAAAGTTTTAAGTTCCGTTCCTGAATTTCCTTTTGGATACAACATTACTAAAGAAGGTGTTGATCATAATAGTACTTTAACTATGACTGATTCAAAAGGAAATGAAGTTGTTTTTGATAATTCTATTAAATTAGTTGATGGAAATTATGTTGCAAGTTTAAAACTAAATTCAGTTGCTACAGCTGGTTTAGTTAATTACATGTATACTTCAACAAGAGATCAAAGCGACTTAGCTAAAATGAAAAAGGCTCCAACTTATAATAGTATTGGATGTAAAGTTACTTTATCTAAAGATTTAAGAGTTTTAGATATTTTTGCAATAGAAGATTATTTAGTTTATTCCAACTTAGCAAATGCTGCTACAATTGGATATAACCATATCGTATTTAATTACGAAGAAAAAGCTATTCCTAAATTTAATGAAAGTGTCATAAATTACGGAATAGCCGAGGCGACATTATGAAAGAATTGAAGTGGTATATTATTGTTTTAGCTTCTATATTAAGCCTTTTATTGTTCTATACAATATTCTTCTTTATTTTTTATTTTATTTAATTTTTCTTCTCATTAAACTCATAGAATTGAGCACACAAATAATTGTAACACCAACATCAGCAAATATTGCTAACCATACAACTAGTGAATTTAAATTTAATGATAATGATGTATTTAAAATAGCAAATATCATCATTCCAAATTTAATTACTAATGAGAATATAATATTAACTAACGAAACTTGTGAGGTCATCTTCGCAAGTTTTTTTATTTTTTTAACTGTAGATAATTTATCATCCATAATAACAATATCACTAGCTTCTACAGCAGCATCGCTTCCAATTCCACCCATTGAAACACCGATATCGCTTAAAGTAATGCTAGGAGCATCGTTAATACCATCTCCAATAAACATAGTTTTACTACCGTTATTTTTATATTTTTCAATTACAGCTGTTTTATCTTGTGGTAATAAATTAGAATAATAACTAATTCCTACTTTATTCGAAATATATTCAGCAATATCTTTATTATCACCTGTAAGCATAACGATATTTTTAATACCTAATTGTTTTAAATCTTTTATAGCTTCTTGACTATCTTCTTTTATAGTATCAAGTATTGTTAATGATCCGATATATTCATTATCATAAGAAACATAAATTATTGTCCCGATATCTTTATTTTCTTCAAAATTAATATTATTAGTTTCAAGTAATGATTTATTTCCAACTAATAAAGTTTTTCCTAAATAATCTGTTTTAATACCTTTTCCTAATATATTTTCATAATTTGAAATATCGGTTTCGTTTATATCATTTTTATAATTATTTTTTATAGCAATAGCAATAGGGTGATTTGAATAATGTTCACCATAACTTGCTAATTTAAATAAATCTTCTTTTGTATGATTATTATTTAAATAGAAATTATTAACTTCGAAATTACCTTTTGTAATTGTTCCAGTTTTATCTAAAAATACTGTATCAACTTCGTTTAAATATTCTAAATATGTACTTCCTTTTATTAATGCTTTATTTTTACTAGCTACACCTAAAGAAACAAAATAAGCAAGAGGTACACTTAAAACTAAACTGCATGGACAAGATATAACTAAGAAAGAACATCCTGTAGTAATCCAATTTTGCCATAAAGTAACTTCACCAAGTGAATTATTAACTATTCCTATAATTAAAGGAACGATAGCAGCGCAAATAAATGCTAAAGAGATGACAATAGGAGTGTATATTTTACTAAATTTAGTGATGAATTTTTCTTTTTTAGATTTTTTCTCATTTGATTCTGTAACTAATTGTAAAATTCTATTAATTGTAGATTCACCATATATTTTAGTTACTTTTAAATAAAATACAGATGAAATGTTTATTGTTCCTGAAAGAATTGAATCACCTTCTTTTACATCGATTGGTTGAGATTCTCCAGTGATACTTGAAGTATCTAAACTAGTATTTCCTTTATAGATAACACCATCAAGAGGAATTCTTTCTCCTGGTTTAATGATTAAAATATCATCGATTTTAACTTCTTCAGGAGTTACTCTTATTTCTTGATTATCTACGAATAAGTTTGCGTAGTCTGGTTTTAATTCTAATATTGTTTCAATGCTTTTTTTAGATTTATCTTTTGCGTAATCTTCAAAAGCTTCACCGATTTGGAAGAATAAAACTATAGCTAAAGCTTCAACGAATTCAAAGATGCAGAAAGCTGCAATTGTAGCGATAATAGTTAATGTGTTTTCACTAAATATTTCTTTTTCTTTAAAACCCTCAAATGCCTCGATATAAATTTCGTATCCTACAAAAATATATGTAATAAAAGAAATAGGAAATAAAATTAAGAAATCTACTGTATTGATGTTATAAATACTATTTAATGATTCGTCGATCTTAAATAATTCGTAATGTCCAATAGTTAAATGTAATACTAAAACAGCAATAGTGATAATTAATCCTAATATTAATTGTATTTTTTTAAATTTACTCATATTTTTCTTCTCCTAAATGTCTTTTTGCTGTTTCAATAATTAGTGATACATGCTCATCATCTAATGAATAAAATACGTTTTTACCTACTTTATTAAATTTAATTAAATGATTTAATTTTAAATAAGCTAATTGATGTGACACAGCAGATTTTGTCATTTGAACAACTTCACATAAATCATTGACGCTTAATTCGTTGTTATCTAATGCAAATAATATTTTTAATCTAGTTGAATCAGCAAAAATCTTAAAGAAATCACTAATATCATAAATTTCATTATCCTTTAACATATTTTTCTTTGCTTTATTGTAAGCTTTTGGATTTAAAATATTTGTTTTATTTTCCATAAATTATATCCTCCACGATAGATATAATAATTGAGCAACCGTTCAACTGTCAAGAAAAAAAGCATTCTTGTTGTTTAATTGTTATTTTTCTTTTATATTATTGAATATGAAAAACATTTTATTTTATAAATCAAACACAGGTTTTACTAAAGAATACTGCGATATGCTCGCTAATAGAATTGTTCCGTTAGAAGTATATGAAATTAGTAAAATCTCAAAAAAACTTATTAAAGACGCAGATAATATATTTTTTGGAGGTCCAATCAGAAATAATACTATTTTAGGATTGGATAAATTTTTAAAGAAATATAAATATATGGAGGGTAAAAATATTTTTGTTTTTGCTGTAGGTATTCAGCCTCCAAGCGATGAAAAAAGAGAACTTGTTATAACTACAAATAATTTGGATTCATACCATATTAGACTTTATTTATTATTAGGTGGGTTTGATATGAATAGAATGGGTAAAGTTAAACAACAATTTATGAAACTTGGATTTAAGGCTATGGCTAAAAAAGATCCTGCAAATGCTTCATTAATCGAATCTAGACTTAAAAATCCTATTAATTTTGTATCGAGTTCTAATTTAGATAAAATGGTTGATACATATAGAAGGGTTAATTTAAAACATTAATTATGCAAATAACTTTGATTGTAAGTATGCATTGTGCTAGTTGCAAGCACATTGTTGAAAATGCTTTAAGTGAATTAAATGGTGTAAAAAATAGCAACATCAATTTAGTAAATAATACAGTTGTTGTAGATTTTGATGAAAATGTAGTTAACGAAAAAACTATTATTTCTACAATTAAAAAGAATGGTTTTAAAGTAAGTAAATATGTTGATGAAGAAGAAAATAAGAACATTGAAAAGAAAACCAGAAAAACAAAAATAGTTAAGTTAATAGTAGGATTTATATTATTGATACCTGTTGTATTTTTTGGAATGGGTTCAATGTATTCAAACATTTTTCCTGAATGGTATAGACATTATTTCTTTATAAGTGGATATATTCAATTAGGATTAACTTTAGTTATTTTAGGTTTATTTTTTGATTTTTATATTGATGGATGTAAAGCTTTATTTAAAGGTCATCCTGATATGAATACGCTAGTATTTCTTAGCTCTTTTGCTTCGATAGCTTATTCGATTTATATGACAATTTTCTATACTTACGAATTCTATACAATGGATCATAGTGGTATGAATATGATAGAACATATACATTTTTTCTATGATGGGGCTTGTATGGTTTTAGTTGTTGTTTCGTTAGGTAGATTAATAGAATCTTTAAGTAAGAAAAAAGCTCAAGATACTATTAATAAACTTCTCGAATTAAGACCTAAAACAGCTACTGTTGTTAGAGATGGAAAATTTTATGATGTTGAAACTAAATATCTTCAAGTTGGAGATGAAATAGTTGTTAAACCTGGAGAAAATATTCCTGTTGATGGTTTTATTAAGCAAGGTAGAAGTTATGTTGATGAATCGATGTTAACAGGGGAATCTACTTTAATTATAAAAGAAGAAGATAGTGAGGTCTTTGCCGGTACTATAAATAAAGATGGAACTATAAATATTATTGTTACAAAAGGTGATAAAGATTCTTTATTAAGACATATTGTAGATTTAGTTAATAAAGCTAGCGATATGAAGTCTAATTTAACAAAAATGGTCGATAAAGTTGCTTCTATCTTTGTTCCTATTGTTTGCGGATTGACTGTTGTTGTATTTGTTACATGGATTGGTGTTGATTATGGAATTAGAGGTGGAGAAGCTTTATTGACTCATATGTATAACAATGGAGTTCAAGAAGCTTTTGGTTTTGCAATTTCTGTTTTAACTATCTCTTGTCCTTGTGCTTTAGGACTTGCTACACCTATCTCTTTGCTTGTTGGGAGTAGTGTGTTTTCTAGTAATGGTGTTTTAATTAACGATAGCGGTGCTATTGAAAAGATTAATAAATGTGATGCTATTGTTTTAGATAAAACTAATACGATTACTGAAGGTGAATTAAATGTAGAAAAATATATTAGATTCTATGATGAAAATAAGATTGATGAAGTTGTTTTTACTATTGAAAAGATGTCTAATCATCCATTTAGTAAAGCCATTGTAAATTATTTTGGTGTAGAAAATAGTGTATTAAATGATATAAATAATGTTTCAATTATTCCTGGAAAAGGTGTTAAAGGTATTTTTAATAACGAAACTATTTATATAGGTTCATTAAAAATGGTAAAAGAAACATTGTCTAATGAAGAATTAGATAAATTTGATATTGAAGAATTAAAAGGTTATTTGTCTACTTTTGTATTTACTAAAGATAAATTGTTAGGTGTATTTTTATTAAAAGATCATATTAAAAAAGGAGCTTACGAATTTATAAAAAGTGCTAAAGAAAAATTTAAAGTTGTTTCAATTTGTACAGGAGACAATGAAGAAAATGCTTATATGGTAGCAAAAGAGTTAGGAATTGATAGTGTTATTGCTAATGCCACTCCTGTTATTAAAGAAGAGTATATTAAATCTTTAAAAGATAAAGGATATAAAACAATAATGGTTGGAGACGGCATTAACGATTCTATCGCTTTAACTTTATCAGATGTTAGTATCGGTTTAGCTAAAGGAAGTGATGTTGCTTTAGCTAGTAGTGATTTTATATTGATGAAAGATGATTTAAAATCGATTTTCTTTATTTTAGATTTTAGTAAAAAGATTAAAAACAATATTAAATTCAATCTCTTTTGGGCTTTTATTTATAATATTATAATGATTCCAATCGCTAGTGGATGCTTCGCTTATTTTAATGTTTATTTTGATCCAATGTATTGTTCTTTACTTATGATAGTATCTTCAATAAGTGTATGTTTAAATAGTTTATTGTTATTTAGATTTAATAAAAAATATAAAAATAATAAATAATATTTAAAAACTTGTGTATAATTTTAAATATGGAAAAATTTAAGAGTACTAAAGTAATTACAACAAATAGAAAAGCTCATTATAATTATTTTTTGAGTGATTTTTTAGAATGTGGAATTGAACTTAAAGGTACAGAAATTAAATCTTTAAGAAATAATAACGCTAATATTAATGATGCGTATGTAATTATTAAAAATAATGAAGCTTACATTATCAATATGTTCATTTCTCAATATGAAAAGGGAAATATTTTTAATCATGAAGAATTAAGAACTAGAAAATTATTGATGCATAAAAGTGAAATATTAAAATTTCAATATCGAACAATTAAAGATGGTTACACGATTATTCCTACTAAAGTTTATTTATCTAAAGGAAGGTGTAAGGTAGAAATAGCTTTAGGAAAAGGTAAAAAATTATATGATAAAAGAGATACTATAAAAGAAAGAGAAGATCAAATTAAAATAAATAAAGCAACAAAAAGAGAAATTTAATATGAAGAAGATGTCACAAATTTATAAGATTATATTTAGTGCAATTTTAATAGCTATATCAATCATATTATCCCGTGCATTTTCAATAAATTTATATGTAATTGGCATTCCTTTTGTAAAAATTAGCTTTGCTACAGGAGTTATTATGTTTGGTTCTTTTTATTTAGGGCCAATATATGGATTAATTATTGCAATATGTGAAGATATAATTGGTTCTTTAATACTTCAACAAGGTGGTAGTTATAATCCAGTATATACAATATCTGTAGCACTTGGTGGATTGATGCCTTTTTTAATATATAAAGTTGTAGATTTAATTAAAATTGAAAAGAAATTTCCTTTAACTTTAACTATATCTTTAACTTTAATATCTACATTTATAACTTTATTTTGCTTTTTACCAAATTTAGGCTACATTAAATCAGGATCTACAATTTATACATTCTCTTTATGGTTAAAAATATTATTAACATCTATTTCATGGGGATTATCGATTTTATATATTGTTTTATTATTAATTATTAAAAATAAATGGAAAAAGTTAAAAATTAATAATTTTTATAATATAAATGCGTTATCTTCATCGATATTTTTAACATATGCTTTATTTAAGGTTCCAGTTAGTTCTTTAGTATTTTATTTAATGGGATACGAAGCTGGTTTTATATATTTTGTAGTTATTTTTGCTAGTAGATTATTAACTTCGTTTTTAACTGCATTTATTGATTTGATTTTTAATGTAATTGCGCTTAATATATCTTTAAATTTTTCTTTTAAGGGAAGTTTATTAAGTAAGAAATTGATAAAGGAGTAAGTATGGAAGAAGAAAATAAAAATGTTAATGTAACTAATGAAGTGGTTGAAGAACAAGTAAAAGAAATCGAAGAAGAAAATAAGAAAAAAGACCATACTATGGTTATTATTTTAGGAATTTTAGGTGGATTATTATTAGTTGCTATTATTGTAATTATTATTTTAAATTCAGTTGGTGGAAAATCTAGTGGTGGTAGTAGTAAATGTAATGATGGTGGTACTTGTCCATTAGGTTTAAAAATATTTTTAGATTATATATTTTCTATTTTATAAATTCTTTTAGCGTTTAAATACATTAATTTTTCGTATTCTTCATCATTTATTTTAAATTTTCTATTTAAATATTTTTTATAATATGGATGCGAGTAAGTGTTTTCTCCATCTATTGGATTATCTGTTCCGAACATGACTTTATCAATTAAATTATATTTTCTAATTAAAGAATAAACTTTAGGATCAACCCAAGCTGTATCTCCATATAAATTTGGAGTATCTTTTAAACAATTAATACAATATTTATTGTCAGTACATAATTCTAAATGTGCAGCAATAAAAGTAACATCTTTATATTTATTTGCAACCTTAACGAGTAATCCCACTTTAGAATATTCATCATATGCAGTATGGACTAATATTGGTAAATTATATTTTCTAGCTAATTCGATATAAGGAATTAAATATTTACTTGTAACTTTTAATCTAGAACAATAAGGATGGAATTTTAATCCATGAATATATTCTTTATTTTCTACAATAATTTTTTCAATATCTTCTACATTATGTTCGTGATGTGGTCTAATCCAAAGTAAAACACCTATTTTATCTTTATTATTTTTAGCAAATTCTAAAGATATATTAGAGCCTTCAACTTGTGAATATAAAATTTTAACTCTATTATCTCTATATTCTGATCCATCAAAAGATAATAAAGAATATGAAATATTATATTTTTTCATACTTTTTAAAATCATATCTTCTGATTCTTTAATAGAAGGTGATGTAAAGATATGGACATGAGCATCAATAATTTTTTTCATATAAATATTATAGTTATTTTTTTATTAAAAGGTTATTAATATGACTTCAATAATGATAAAATAAATAACATGAAAAAAGGATTAATTGTAAAAAACACATTTAATAAGAGCGAAACCTATTTATATCAATTAAATAGAATTAAAGAAGAAATGGAGATTTTAGGAATTAAAATCGATATTAAAGATACGGCTTCTTTACATTTATTAATTGATGATAATATTAAATTTAAAAGTGAAAATGATTATGATTTTGTTATTTTTTTAGATAAGGATATCGTATTCTCTTTAATGTTAGAAAAATTGGGATATAAAGTTATTAATTCCTCTAAAGCTATCGAAATTTGTGATAATAAATTTTTAACACATCTATATTTAGCTAATGAAAATATTAAAATGCCTAAAACTATCCCTGGACTTTTATGTTATTCATATTCTAATGATATCGATTTAAATTATATTGATTATATTGAAAAAGAGTTGGGTTTTCCTATGGTTTTTAAGTTATCTTACGGATCTTTAGGAAAGAATGTATTTTTAATTAATGATAAAAATGAACTTATTGAATATGTTAAAAAATATAAACATGATTCTTTTATTTTTCAAAAATA
This sequence comes from Lachnospiraceae bacterium GAM79, assembly GCA_963619035.1. GTDB lineage: Bacteria > Bacillota_I > Bacilli_A > RFN20 > CAG-826 > Onthovivens. The sequence goes on along the minus strand of CAVEUC010000004.1, from coordinate 10,403 downwards.
TATAAAAGAAAGCTACGGAAAAGATTTAAGAATTATTTTAGTTGGAAATAAAGTTGTTGGTACAATGTTAAGAAAAAATGATAACGATTTCCGTAGTAATATTGGTTTTGGAGGAAAAGGATATAAGTTTGTTCCTGAACAAAAATATTTAGATATTGCAATTAAAGCTAGTAAAGTTTTAAAGTTGGATTATTGTGGAATTGATGTTCTTTTTGGAGAAAATAATGAACCGATTTTATGTGAAGTTAATAGCAATGCTTTTTTTGAAGAGTTTGAAAACGTTAATAACATTAACGTTGCTAAAATTTATGCCGAATATATTATAAATTTAGTGTATAATGATAAATGAGAATAGGTATTTAATATGAAGAAAATTGAAAAGAAAAATATTCCTGTAATTGTTAGCTCAACAATAGGTGGTTGTGCAATTATTGGCGCAATAATTGGACTTTGCATAAGTTTAGCAAATACTCCAAAATATAAGGTTATTTATGATAATGTTGATGTTTCAGATATTGTTTATAATGGTAAAGAAGCTGGAAATCAAAAATATAAATATACTTCAGATATTAGCGATAAATCAATTACCTTAAATGAAACTTATACCATTTTTGATACAAAAACTATCTTAGAAAAAAATTCGAACTATAAAGATTTTCTTTGTAAGTTTGGTTTAAAATTAACTGTTAAAAATAGTACAACTGAAGATTATGATGCAACTAAATTCGCTTATAAAGACGGAAATTGTTCATTGTTCGTTGGAACTGAAGAACTTAAATATACTTTTTCTCAAACTAAAACTATTACTTTAAGTGAAAAAGCCTTAACTAATATTGATTCGATAACTTTTAAAGTTACGACTATCCCTCAATATAAAGAAGGAAATGCAGATGATTCAACTTATAAAGATGCATTAGTACAAATAAGTTATGGACAAATGTACTTATTTGGATTGGAGAAATAATGGATATTTTAGAAAGATTTAAAAAATATATTGCAATCGATACGATGAGTAGCGAAACTAGTGGGACTCATCCTTCTTCAGTTACTCAAACTGAATTTGCAAAAGTTTTATTAAACGATTTAAAAGAATTAGGTGTTGAAGATTGTTTTATTGATTCTCATAGTTATGTATATGCAACAATTAAAAATAATAGCGAAAAAACAATTGGTTTAATTTCACATATGGATACATCATGTGCTTTAATTGGTGGAATTAAAAATCCTCGACTAATTAAAAATTACGATGGAAAAGATATTGTTTTAAGCGATAAATACACAATGAAAGTTGATGAATTTAAAGCTTTAAAAGAAGTTGTAGGAGAAGACTTACTTGTAACTGATGGTGAGCACCTTTTAGGTGGAGACGATAAAGCTGGTATTGCTATTATTTTTGAATTTTTAACATATTATATTTCGCATAAAGATGATTTTGATTATAATTTAGCGATTTGTTTTACTCCTGATGAAGAGATTGGTGAAGGTCCAATGTTTTTTGATGTTAATAAATTGAATGCTGATGTTGCTTATACATTAGATGGAGAAAGTATCTATGAAGCAAGTTATGAAAATTTCTATGCTTCAAGTGCTAAAGTTTCAATTTATGGAGTTGGTGTTCATCCAGGAATGGCTTATGGAGTTATGGTAAATTCTAGTCTTTTAGCTAGTGAATTCATATCTTTATTACCTCAAAATATGACTCCATCAACTACAAAAGACTACGATGGTTTTATCCATTTATGCAATATTAATGGTGATGTTGAAAATACTAATTTAGGATTTATTATTAGAGATTTTGAAATCGAAGGATTAAATAGTAAAAAACAAATTTTATTAGATGCTAAAGAAACAATACTTAAAAAGTATCCTAAAGCTAAAGTTGAAATAGTTTTTAAAGATGAATATAAAAATATGAAACCTTTATTTATTAAAGATATGAGAGCTATTAATTTAATAAATAAAGCTTATTTAAATAAAAAGATGAAAATTTCGTATTCACCAATTAGAGGTGGAACGGATGGGGCAACAATCTCATATATGGGAGTTAATTGCCCTAATTTAGGTGTTGGTGATTTTAATCCTCATGGTAGATTTGAGTTCGTTTCGGTAACTCAAATGAGATTGATGGTTGAAATATTAAAAGAGATGTTTAAAGAATAAACAGAAAGGAGCTTTTATGATTTGCGAAAAATGTAAAAAGGAAATTAGCGATAATTCAAACTTCTGTCCTTATTGTGGAGGACACGTTAAAAAAGAAAAAGTTAAGACAAAAATACCTGAAAAGGTGCATCAATTAGTTTTTAATATCATTTCAGCAATCATTGGAGCTTTTGGTATTATCTTTTGTTTTGTTAATGTAACAAATAGATCTTATTACTGCTATTCATATAAAGGTGATGCTAATGTAATAAATTATTTTAATGAAACTTTTAAAATCTTAAATAATAATTATACTCCTAATACATTTTCTTATGATGGGCATTTTGTTAGTTCGATAATTGGATATGTAGGTGTTATTATTTCTTTATTGCTTTGCTTTATTATCTTATTGTTTTCTATTACAAATTTAATTACAAACAGAAAGAATAAATGGTTAAATGTTCTTCATTGTGTAAATTTTTCAATTGTTATTCTTTTAATTGGGCTTTTCCAAATTAATGGAGCATTTACAGTTACATTAGCTTCATTATATTTTGTATATTACATAGTTAGATTGGTTTTTAAATTGATTGATAGCGAAGATAAAACAAGCATTAAAGTGGTTTATGGAATTGGAATTGGTTTCTTTGGGATAGCACTCATTGAAATTATGACTTCTAGAATTTATTGCGTTGATAATTTTGTTACTTTATATGCAAATAATTATTCGATCACAAATAAATTCTTTGCTTCTATGGATGTTGTATCATTTGTATTATTTTTAATTGTAATTATCTTATCAATTTTAAGTTATATATTCTTATTAAGAAATAGAATTTTTACATCTTCAATATTAGTAGTAGTTTTAACTTTATTAATGATTTTAGCTTCTATTTTCTCAAATTTAGCAAGTACAAATGGTGAATTTGTTTCAGGATTTATTGCTCCTACAGTTACTTGTTTAATTGCATCTACATTTATTTTTTCAATAGGAATTATTAAAAAAGGAAAATAAATATATGAAACGTCGTTTATTTTTGTATTCGATTTTTTTAGTATTACCTTTATTAAATGGATGTAACACCAATAGCACATTAAATGTTGAATTTAAAAAAGATAGTTATAAAGTTGGTGATTTTTTCGATTATAATGATTTTAAAGTAACTTCAAATAATAATACTTTAACTGACTTTAAAGTCTATTTAGATGATGAATTAGTTGATGATGGCTTAGTTATTACAAGTGCAGGAAATTTTAATTATACTTTTAAAATAGATGGCTATTCTGATGTTATTTTAAATTTAGATGTTTTAAAAAATGATACAAAAAAAGATTATAAAATTGAAAATTTTACATATTATGAATTAGGTCAAAATGCTAAATTACCTACTTTAAGTACAACTGGTTCTTTAAATATCTTAGTTGTTCCTATGATTATTAAAGGATTTGAAAAGAATGCTACTAGTGAAAATTTAGAAAGAATCAAAAAAACATTCAATGGAACAAGTGATGATACTAATTTTGAATCAGTAAAAAGTTTTTATAATAAATCTAGTTATAATCAATTAGATTTAAATTTTACTGTTACTGATTGGTTTAACATCGATAAAACTCCATTAGAAATATATATGGAAAAAAATAGAAAATACGAAAATGATAGCGGGATTTATTATTGTATTGATAAAGCTGTTGAATGGTATAAAGAAACTTATAACGATGATTGTACTAAATTTGATAGTGATAAAGATGGATTAATCGATGCTGTTTGGATTGTTAATAGTGCTCCAAATTATTTAAATTATACAAAATATGATTCAAAATATTCTTCAACTTATTGGGGATTTACTTATTGGGATGAACCTAATTATAATTTAAGAAATATTAAAAATCCTGTCGCTATGAATTTTAGTTGGTGTACGTTCGATTTTATGAATCAAGGATATGGAAGTAATGGAATCGATGCTCATACATATATTCATGAAACAGGTCACTTATTTGGTTTATTAGATTATTACGATACTGCAAACTATTATAATTGTCCTAACGGAAATGTTGATATGATGGATTTTAATGTAGGAGATCACAGTGCTTTTTCTAAATATTCTTTAGGATGGATTAAACCTACAGTTATAAAAGACTCTACTACAATCGAACTTTTACCATTTGAAAATAATGGTAGCTCCGTAATAATTGGTGGCAAAAATTATAATGGTGGAGCTTTTGATGAATATTTTACAATTGAATATGTAACTCCAACTAATTTAAATAGTAAAGATTATAATTCTCCATATAACAATGTAGATAGAAAAATACAAGGATATACAAAACCTGGTATTAAGATTAAACATATTGATGCAAGAGGTTCTTATTCTTTAAACGGAAAAACAACTTTAACTAATGATCCTAATTTGATTACAGAAAATTATTTATCTAATACAACAAGTGGAAATAAAAAATATGATCAAAATCCTATGTATTTATCAACTATTTTTCCTAAGAATTACTCTGATGAAGAAGATTCTACAACTAATCCAATAGGTGGAAAGTATAAAGAGTCTGATGATGCATTATATTTTGAAGGAGATAGTTTTGAGATGAATGAAACTTCAAAATACATCTCTTTGATGCCTTCAAAAAGTAATAAATTAAATAAATTTAAAGAAAGTAATTCTAATGATGATATATTAAATTTTTCAGTTAAAGTTAATTCAATAACTGATGAAAAAGCTTCGATAACTATTGTTTTTAACGATTAATTTGTTTTATTTTTAGAATATTTTATTTTTAGTTTATCTACTAATTTATAAGAATATATAACAATATAATAAGCTAAAATTCCTCCAAGTATTCCAACTCCCATCCCGGCTAAAACATCAGTTGTATAGTGGTGCGATAATAAAATTCTAGATAATCCCATTAAAATTGAGAATACTAAGAAAAATATCATAAATCTTAAATATAATTTTTTATCTTCTTTAGAAAATATATATAAGAATAGTGAAGCAGAAAATACACAAAAAGCAGTAGCGGTATGTCCACTAGGAAAACTTGAACTAGTAGGAACAACACCGTAAACTTGACCACCATTATTTTGAATAGATACTAAATTACTTAACAATTCTAAATCTTCATAAGGTCTAGCTCTACTAAATATATTTTTTAAAATAATATCGTTTATTAACGCTGTAACCAATAAAGAAACGATGCACATTATTCCAAATTTTCTAGTCTTTTTAATAAAGATAAGGATGATACCTACAAAAATAATGAATAATCCTAATTCGTTTAATGCGCTAAACATTGCAATAATTTTTTTTAATACACTAGGAAGTGAATTAAAAAAAGATGAAAAAGCAATTTCAATTGAATTATCAAATCCATTTGACCAAACAGTTCTATCTAAAATCATATTTTAAATATAACATATTTATTGTAATATCACACTAAAATAATTGTGTTATAATAAAGATATGAAAAAAAGAAGATATAAAAGGAGTTATTTAAGTGGAGAAGATATTGATATGTTAAATGAAAGGAGTTATTACAAAAAGACTTCTAGAAAACATAAAAATATTTGCGATACACATGAGGACGGAGCGTAAAGAGTATGGATTTTAAAGAATTATATTTAAAAAGAAGAAGTTGTAGATTTTATAGTAATGAAGAAGTTAATGAAGCTGATTTAAAATTAATTTTAGATGCAGGAATGCATGCACCAGTTGCTAGAGGAGCTTATGGTGACTTATTGTTATATTCATTAAAAGGTGAAAAACTTAAATTTGTTATTAATAAAATTAAAGAAAAAAGAGGTATTGATCCATCTTATGGAGCAGCTAATTTAGTTTTAGTTTTACATAAAGGTAAAAAGATTGAATTAGTTAATCAAGATACTGGTTGTATTATTGAAAATATGTGTTTAATGGCAACTGAACTTGGATTAGGAAACGTATTTTCTTATTCTGTTGGTCAATTGATTATTTTAGATGAAGAAATCGTTAAATATTTAGGTATTAAACCTGAATACACTGTCACAGCTGGAGTGTTCTTAGGACATAGATCCAGTGAAGAAGTTAAAGTAGTTGAACATAAAATTGAAGTTATTGAATAATTTTTTATTGACATATTTAAAATAAAGTCTAAAATTTTACACATAAAGATTGATAGAGGCGCAATCGAAAAGAGTAATTAGTGGATGGGGTACCATACGAAACTAATGAAAGGTGAGATTGCCGAAACGCTTTAAAGACATTTAAAGCGATTGGGATATGGAATAACATTCTATATACTCCTACATTTTGTAGAGGCGCTATCGGTGTTATTCTTAACCTATAAGATTGCATCGAGCGATGCAATCTTTTATTTTACTAGGGGAGAGAAAACACATGAAAAAGAAATTATTATTAAGCATCGCATTATTAGGTTTATCTAGTTCTTTTATTAACCTTACATCTTGCGGAAGTAGTGAAGGATTAACTATCGTTCATTTTGATCAAACAATTTTAGGAGATGCACAAAAAGAATTAAGTGTATCTATAGGAATTAAAAAAGGAAGAGAAGAATTAAAAACAAACATAAATACTGCATTAAGTACTCTTTCAACTGAAACTCGTAATGAGATCATGTTAAAAGCAACAAATAGATCTACAGCATTAGAAATAGAAAACGAAGAAGGAAAAGAAATTTTAACTACTGCACCTTACGATTCTTCAAAAGACACATTAACTATTGGACTAGAATGTGACTATTCACCATTCAATTGGACAGAAGTTACTCCATCAACTTATAGTTATCCAATTAACGGAGTAACAAATCAATACGCTGATGGATATGATATTCAAATTGCTAAATATTTAGCAACTACATTAGATATGAATTTAGTTATCAAAAAGATTAAATGGGAATCTTTAATACCATCATTACAAAACGATAGTATCGATTTAGTAATAGCAGGTATGACAGATACAGAAGAACGTAGATTATCAATCGATTTTACAGATGCATATTATACTAGTGAATTAGTTTTAGTAGTTAAAAAGAACAGTGAATTAGCAAGTTATACATCATTAGAACAATTTAGCGGTAAAAAATTTGTTTCACAAGTTTCTACAGTAACCGATTCAATTATCGATGATTGGGTTGTAAGTTATGGAGCAATTCATCTTACTGCATTAGACACTTTTTCAACTTGTGCAATCGCTGTTAAAAATGGAAGTGCTGATGTTATGACAGCTGAACTTCCTGTTGCTCAATCAATAGTTAACGGAGTTAATTAATGAATTTTTTTGAAAGGATTGGATATTTATTATCCAATTACGGAAATACATTTTTATATGGTATTTTATCTACTTTAATATTAGCTATTTTTGGTACATTCGTAGGTTTAATATTAGGAATTTTCTTAGCTTTAATTAGAAATATTAAAATTAATTCTTATGATTCTAAAGTTAAAAAATGCTTAAAACACATAGCAAAAGGCATTGTTTCTATTTATATTAATATATTTAGAGGAACTCCGATGATGGTTCAAGCAATGATAGTTTTCTTTGGAACTGAAGCTATATTTCATTGGTCAAATATTATTGGAGTAGCAGTATTTAATGGCGCATTTTATTGTGGTTTATTAGTTATTACAATAAATACTGCTGCATATATGGCTGAAATTGTAAGAAGTGGACTTAATGGTGTAGATAAAGGGCAATTAGAAGCAGGAAGAGCTTTAGGAATGAGTTATAGTAAAACTATATTTTATGTAATTATGCCTCAAGCACTTAGAAATTCTCTTCCTACAATATTAAATGAATTGATCGTGAATATTAAGGATTCAAGCGTATTAAATGTTATCGGTTTAACTGAATTATATGCTAGCGTCTCTATTGCTACAGGTAAAAATTATTTTAAAGTAGAAGGATATGTAATTATCGCATTAATTTATTTAATATTAACTTTAATTTTCTATTATTTAGTTAAATTTATTGAAAAGAAAATCGATAAAAAGAAAGTATTTAAAAGAAATATATTCATGCATTATAAACCTAAAATATATGAGGATTAATTATGGAAAAGATATTAAGTATTGAAAATTTAGCTAAACATTTTGGTAATAATAAAGTTTTAAAAGATATTAATCTCGATGTTTATAAAGGTGATGTTGTTGCAATTATTGGGCCTAGTGGTAGTGGAAAATCTACTTTTTTAAGATGTATTATTGGATTGGATAATCCAACTAAAGGAAAGATATATTTTCATGACCAACTTATTGGAAATTATTATAGATATTATGAACTTCAATTAGAGGGATGTAAAAAAAGACATAAAGAAATTGAAAAAGATATCGAATTTACTTATAAAATTGATAAAAAAATTTTAAATAAAAATTCTCCAACATATAAAGAAGAATTGAATAATTTAAAATTATTAAAACAATTTAGACTTAAAAAAGAAAAAGAAAGAACTAGTGTAATGGTAAAAGAATTTTCTGAAATTATTAAAGAAAATAAAAAATACAATAAAGAAAATATTTCTATGAATATGAATGAATATAGAAAGCATGTTACTATGGTTTTTCAACAATTTAATTTATTTTCAAATTATAGTGTTTTAAATAACTGTATATTACCTCAAGTAAAAGTAAATCACGTTAAAAAAGAAGAAGCTAAAGCAACTGCTATTGAAGAACTTACTAAAGTTGGTATGAAAGAAAGAATGAATTATAAAGTTTCTAAAATAAGCGGTGGACAAAAACAACGTGTAGCTATAGCTAGAGCTTTATGTATGCAACCAGAAGTTATTCTTTTTGATGAACCTACAAGCGCATTAGATCCTGAAATGGTAGGAGAAGTTCTTCAAGTTATGAAGAATTTAGCTGAAGAAGGTATGACGATGTTGGTTGTAACTCATGAGATGAATTTTGCTAAAAATGTCGCTAATAAAGTTATTTTTATGGAAAATGGATATATCGTTGAAAGCGGAACTAGTAAAGAAATCTTTACAAATCCAAAAGAAGAAAGAACTAAAGAGTTTTTAAAAATTAATAATTAAATTAAATTTTTGTTTATAGTTCTATATATTGATTTATTAATATTGAAAATTTAAGAAGTGCTTAAATGTGTAAAGTGAGCAATCTTCATAAAAAAAGATTAAAAAAATAAAAATAGTTCTTGCTTATTTTTATTAATATATGTTATATTATTTAAGCACTTTTAAAAGTGACATGGGCCCTTAGTTAAATGGGATAACACTAGCTTTGCAAGCTTGGATTAGGAGTTCGATTCTCCTAGGGTCCACCAATTAATTAAAAAAGAAATCCCTGAGTAGCTCAGTTGGTTAGAGCAATCGGCTCATACCCGGTATGTCGAGGGTTCGAATCCCCCCTCAGGGACCAAGGACTCTTAGCGCAACGGTCAGAGCAGTCGGCCCATAACCGATCGGTTACAGGTTCGAATCCTGTAGAGTCCACCAAAAATGGAGAAATACCCAAGCGGTTGAAGGGGTCGGTCTTGAAAACCGATAGTGGTGAGTAACCAGCGAGAGTTCGAATCTCTCTTTCTCCGCCAGTTAAAAATAGTATCGCGAGGTAGAGCAGCCTGGTAGCTCGTCGGGCTCATAACCCGGAGGTCGCAGGTCCAAATCCTGCCCTCGCAACCATTTACTTATTACAGCATTTATAGATGCTGTTTTTTTATTGTTTTAATGTATAATAAATACATGAAAAGAAAAATATTTATTATAAATTTACTTATTCCGTTATTATTTTCATGTGCATCGAATAGTTTATATAGAGAAAGTTTCTTTGATATTGAATTATTAAAAGAAGAACTAGTAAAAGATCTTCCTATACCAGAAAATGAATATTTATTATATAAAAGAAGATATGGTCTGACTAATCCTATTACTTATATTAATGTTATAGATAATATAAGTAGTGATTGTAGTGTTAATTATGCTCGAGATATTTATAATTATTTAAAAATTAAAAATTTTAAATATATTTATTCTATAAAAGAAATAAATGGAAAATATAATGCTCCTCTTATTAATTTAAATGCCTATATTTTAAAAGAAACAAAAGAATTTAATGATTTTTATTTTGAAGAATCTACTTTGAGTAGTATTAATACTAGTGGATATGCTTTTGTGTATTCTGATGATTCGATTTTAACTAATGATGATGGAGATAATTTTCTTTCATCACCTCATTGTATTATCGTAACTAAAGAAGGAGATTATAAGTTGGAATATGATGATAAAATTATGAATTATAATTA
>CAVEUC010000003.1:23561-79260 GCA_963619035.1 Lachnospiraceae bacterium GAM79 | reverse complement strand
TTCACCATTTTGTTGAATGACAAATTTCCAAGATTTAACGTAAGTTTTTTCTTCTGGTTTATCAGTTTGACCACCATCACAGCTTGATAATGTAACTGATAATGGTACTGTTGCTAAACTTAAAGCGCATAAAGTAAGCATCAATCCTTTTTTTCTTTTCATATGCGTAATCCTCCAATTTACTTTTAAAATTTTAATCAAAACAAATATATACTAAAGTATATATTTAAACACTAAATTTATTAAAATCTTAATGAAAATTTAATATGCTGATACAAAATATACCACAATTAAGACAATAATAAATACTAATGTAGAAAATAAATAGCCTAAATAATAGTGAATTTTGCCATGTCTTTCTACTTTTTTTATCTCATTATAAGTATTTAAATCCTTGTATTTTCTTTCACTGTTTTTAGTAAATAAACAGGTGAAACTAGAAAATCCATAAACGAAGAAATTTAAATAACCATTTAGATGTAAAAAAGCAAATAAACTGACAGTTAATCCGAATGCTGACGATATAGTTAAGCCATTCATTAAAGCTACTAAGCTTTTTTCCATACCTATTGAAAAATAATAAGTAATTATAGTAATAATTGATAATATTGCTCCCAAGACTAAAAACCTTACAATATAAGGAACAAAATATCTAAATGTAATCACTTTCTTATTCTTCATATAAATAAAAGAGCCTATAAAGGCTCTATTATTTTACATTTTTTAAAAACTATTTTGTAGTCTTTTTTCTAGCTTTTAATATAAAGAATGCTGCAAGAGCTCCTCCAATGACGATAACTCCTCCAGGAATACCGATTGATAATCCTAAAATCATTCCCATATTTTTAGTTTCTACAGGTACGTTTCCACTACCATTTTTAAATTTGACTGAGAATTTTCTTCCTGTAACTTCAAATGTTAATGTTGATTTTTCAGTTACTTTAAATGCTAATTCATTTCCTGATTTATCTAAAACAACAACTGATTCAGGATCGATTGCATCTTCGAATGTTAATGAGATTTTATAACTTTCAAAGTTAGCTTCGCTGATAACTTTTCCTGCGTAATCGTAAGGAGTTACATTATAAGTTCTACTAAATGCATAACCATTTTCTAAATCTTCACTATTATCATCAGCTGAAACATTGAATGTAGATCCTGGGACAAGTTTTGTAGATTCAACAAGTAAATCATACTTATTTTCATCATTTAAATAGAACATATCGAAGATCTTATTTCCACTTCCATCAGTGATAGTAACTGAAACTTTTCCATCTTCAGCATATTCTAATGCATCTTTAACTTTGAAATCGATGTAGTAGCCTTCTGCGTATTCAGTAATGTCACAGTTTACGAAACCACCATTAACAGCGACAACTGTTGTTCCACTATGATTAGTTCTTGTTAAGTAAGTTTCTTTATATTTAAGTCTTACATATTCTTCACCATCTTTTGTGATAGTGCTTCTTGATTGAAGTGATGGAGTTAATGAATCGATAACTAAATTAAATGTTTTAGTTTGAGTTGTTCCTGTTCCTAAAACCGTGAAATTCATTGTTAATGTATAATTTCCATCAACTAATTTTAAGTTTTTGTTATTTCCTTGGTATAAAGGAATATAAGCGCTAGCTCTATGGCAAATTACTCCACTATTAACATAGTTACTAGAAACATGTGATTTATATAAGTAATTTGTGTTGGAGATAACATCGCTAAATGCAGTATCACCAATAGTACTTACAGTTTTACCATTACTATCTTTAATAGTAATTGAGTTAGAAGAAATACTTCTTAAAACGAATGCTTGAAGATATAATACTTCACTATCGCTTCCTCCAGCATAAATCGTATTAGTTTCTTTATTATAAGTTACAACGTGACTTGCGTTTTTAACGTTACCTTTATTAGTTAAAACATCGTTAGATGCTTTTAAACTATAATAAGTATCGTAATCCATTCCACAAATTGTTGAACTTACATCCATTTTTGATAATGATAATGAAGTGTTTTTACCAACGTAATTTACTAAATCACTTGGATAGAAAATCTTATTACCTTCACTATCTACAGAATCTCTTGAGAAATCAAATTCTTCAATAGCAGGAGCATCAGCATAACTTCCGTAGAATCCCATATAAGGAATTGATAAAGTTTCATCCTTTTTAGCTTCATCTACTGGTGTTAATGTTACATATCCTTCTAAATATGTACCATTTTCAAATGTATCTTCAATAGCTTTCTTTTCGTCATCACTTAAAGAATCTTCTACTGAAATAGTTGTAGTTCCATTAGCTTTAACAGTTACAGTTGAAACAACTTTTTCATGAATTAATTCATCTTTTGTTGTTTGGAATTCATAATCTTCATATTCGTAATCTGCTTGTCTAGTTGGTTCTGTACCTTCAACAATAGATTTAGCTTCATCCTTATGGTTATCAAAATTGTAATATTTTGTAACGTAAGGTTTTAATACATTTAATTTAACTTGATAAGTAACATCTTCACTAGATTCATTATGAGCTAAGAATTTAATTGAAATATTTCCTTTAGAAATTAAATCGTTGTTCTTTAATTCTACTTTAGCTTTGCTAATTCCACTATTTTCATTGAATGTTCCGTTTTGATTAACTTTTAATCCTTCTAAATAAACGTTGCTTTCAATCGCTCTTCTAACATCGATTACACCAGCACCTTGTCTTCTAGGAGAATAGTTAGCTTCAACTCCATCATTTTCAGTTTCACCAGTAAGTTTATCGACAACTTTTGTGTTTTGATAAGAATATTGAGTAGCTGTAGACATTTCTCTCATTGCGAGTGTTTTTGCTATCTCTTTTCTTTCAGTTTCACTCTTTCCTGCAGCTAAATCACTTAAAACTAATGCGTTAGCACCAGTTAAGTTAGGTGCAGCCATACTAGTACCATTATAGTAAGCCCAGGCTTTATCATAATATGCTAATCTTCCAGAATATTCGTTATCTGTTTTAGCAGTTCCTGGGACACAACTTAAAACGTTACTTCCTGGAGCGCTAATATCTGGATTCATACGTAAATCATATGTAGCACCATCACTAGAATAGTTAGCAACTTGTAATTTATCAGGGTTATCTTCCATTTTCTTTTTAGCGATAGATAAACTACCTACACCTGTGTCATAATCAACATTTGATGTGAAATATGTTTTGTCTCTATTTAAAACGAAGACGACAGGAATTTCAGGATATGTGTATCCAGTTGAATCTCCCCAAGCCATTGAAAAGTTAAACTCTAATGCTGTAGGGTCGTTATTAACGACAATTAATCCAGCAAATCCTGCTTCTTTTGCAGCTTTTGCTTTTACAGAGAAAGAAATATCACCTCTATCAACGACAGCAACTTTATTACTTGGATCAAACTTAGGCAATCCTTTTTTTTCAGCAATTTTATTATAGTTTTCAATAAATTTGCTATAAGCAGCACTACTACCTAAAATTTCATCACTTTTTGCACCAGTATATGCACCAATATAACAATATTCAAGATTTTCACCATATTTTTCAATCAATGCTTCAAATTTTAAATCATCTGGTGTTTCATTTGGTGATTTAGCAGTTTTTGCTTCATCTTTATATCCAACTGGATGAGAACCATCTTTAGTTTTAACAATTAATGCGTTTTCATAATAGTTTTTCTCTAAAGTTGTAGCAGCTACTATCATTGAAGATTCATCGTTAGCATAACTTCCTAAAATACCAGTTTCAACCATGCTTGTTGTCCAGTTACTATAAGGACCCATTGATGAGTAGTTTTCTTTACCATCATTACCAGCACTTATTGAAACGTAACATCCGTTTTCTTTTAAAGTTTTAAAAGCGTCCATAGATGAAGATCTATTGCTAAAATCATCAAGATCTGAACCTAAAGACATGTTTACTCCATCGACACCTAAAACTATACAATCATCTAAAGCTTCTAAGATATCGGAATCTAAAGCACCAACAGAACCAGCAGTTAATCCACCGCTTGTAGTTATTGTTTCTCTAAAAACTTTCATTAAAACAAGTTGAGCATTTGGAGCGATACCTTTATAATCAGCACCATTAGCTCCTGAGATACCCGCAACGTGAGTTCCGTGAGAATCCCATCTACTTAAAACATCATAATCGTTTTGATTATTATGTAAGCTATCTCCTCCGTAATCGAAATAATAAGGGATTTTATTATCTTTATAAGTAGAACCTAATTTTCCTTGATCGATTCCAGTTTTAGCAGTTCCGTGAAGTTTTCCACTATCTTGAATTTCTTTCATCTTAGATTTTGTAAGTCTTAAACTTCCATCATCTTTTAAATCTTGGAACCAAGTGTGATCGATCATAAATGAAGCATCAAGAATAGCGATAACTGTTCCTTTTCCTAAATTAGATTCTTCGCTTGTAGTAGGAGCGTTCATACTTTGAGCACTATAATTTATTTTTTGTTCATCTTGAAGAACGTAAGTTTCTTTATCTTTATCATCAAGTTCATCATATCCTAAAGGATTGACGATATAACCTTCTTCTAAATTAGATTCATTAGTTGATTGACCAACTTCACCAAATCTATAAATTTGGTCTTCGTTAACTTTACTAATACCAGGAACGCTTTTAATTTCATCTTCTAAACTACTATTAGCAGTGATTTTAATAACGTTACTTGCATGAGTATATTGTTCTTTAACAGTAAATTTAAAACCTAATTTAGCTCTTAATCTAGTTAATATAGTATCTTGAGAATTTTTAACAGCTTCATCATTTCCACATAAAGAGTTATCAATAGTTAATAAGTATGTTGTATTTTCGTTTTTATATTCAGGAATTTCGCTATTTAAATCAGCTCCGCTAACCATGAAAGATAAAGCGCCTAATCCTAATAATAAGTATCCATATTTCTTATTCATATTCTTCCTCCTTATAATGTGATTCCGTTATTCGATAATGCTGTAGTTACCATTTCAGGTAAACTTGTATCATTAATCGAACCAAATTTAGATGCGTAACCTCTATATGTATTCATATTTAAGCACCATAATTCAAGATTTGTAATATTTGTAATTTCTTTTGTATTTTCATCAATTTCATATGTTGGAGAAATAACTGCACAGTTAAATTGACTACTATATTTACTGTATTCACTTCCTAATAAAGCTTGACCTAAAACTTTTAAAGCATTTGGATCGTAACTTACAATAAATGGAGCTTCATCAGTTGATAATCTAGTTTCCAAGAACCAAGTATTAGCGTAGTTTGGAGTTAAGGAAGTATCTAATAAACATCCGATTTCTTCAAACATGAAGTTATAAGATAATGAGCTATCATTATCATCAGCTTTCATTGAAGAATATTCATATTGTGTAAAGTCTTTTGGATCTACAGCAACTTTCTTTTTAGTTTCGCTATCTGTATAAGAAACTAAATCAATATGTTTAGAATCAAATTCGATAGTATCACTGAATGTATTTAAAGTTTTATCATAACTTGGTGTAGCATAGATTGAATAAACACCAGTTCCATCTTCTGTATAAACTTCTCTAGTTCCTGTTTCACCTTCAACTGTAGCATCTTTACCAAATAATTCTAATAATTTATCATTTGGAGTATTTACTGCAAAATATCCACTTGAATATGGGATAGCTTTATACATTTGATAATATAAACTTCTATAATATGAAGAAGGTTCAAACCAAATAAAGTTATCACCAAAATATATATTATAAGATGTAAATGTTGTTCCATCATTTAAAGAACCACTTAATGTGATTGTGTAATTATGTAATTTATCAGTGAATAATTCTAATAATTTAGGAGTCTTAACACATTCATCAACTGTAGTATCGAATGTTCTTGAAGTGTTGTTCATATATATATCTAAAACATCACTTGAAGCGTGTCCAATACTAGAAACATTTAATGTTGTATATCCATATCCACCTAAGTTTCCTTTTAAATTAAGATATGTTTCACCGTCTGTTTCTATTTCGATTGTAGTTAAAATTGAGATTAAAGAATCGCTCCAGCCACATACAGTTAAAAACGCTGCAGCGAATGGATTATTAGCGATTGAAGTAGTCCAAGATTCATTAGTTTGACCGATATTAGCTTCAACTTCATCTCTATCTAAAACAACTTCAACGATAAATTTACCATTTTTAGTTGTTGTAGGAATATCGACATTTTTAAAAGCTTCTAAGTTAGTAACTAAATCTGCTTTATACCATTTAGTTTCTCCTGATAATACTTTTCCAGGTTTTGGATTTCCTTCACTATCTTGTTTAGTTAAATCTACTTGATAAACACCCTTATCATAGTTTACATAAGCGATATTGCTTTCTTCAGATAATCCTCTATCTTCTTCAGCTTCATCAGCAGAAGATTTTTTATATGTAATCTTATTAAAATAATTGCTATTGACGATTTCTTTATAATGGAAACCATATTCATTTACAGTAGTTGCAACGGTATTATAAATTTCTAATTCGTAATTATGGCTATTAACTAATGTAGACATAATATTACTTAATGAAGTATTTTCTGTTAAAACACTAATTGTAAAGTAAACAGATTGATACCCTTCTTTATAACATTCAACTAAATAACTTCCTTCAGTATTTAATTTTTCACCATTTTTAATACTTAAAGAATATTGATCATTAACTAAAGTAACGCCACTTCCAATTTCTTTTCCACCTTGATATGTAGCGATAGCTAATGATAATCCGTCAGTTTTAAATTTATCACCGACTTTATAACTTAATTTTCTTGGTAATTGTCTAATGACTAATTTATTAACCTTTACATCACCAACATAAATCTTAAAACTTGTTGATCCATATCCGTTTCTAGAAACAGTTACATCAAATTCGCCTTCTGTTTCAAGGACGCTACCTTCTTTAATAGATGTTGAATAATCTTCAATTAATACACTATCAGTATTGCTTAAATATCCATTGACTACTTTTTTACCATATACTGATAATCCTTTTAAAGAAAAAGTATCACCAACAGCATATGTTGTTTGACTAGGCTCACTATCAATGTACAAATATCCTTCAGAGGTACTACTGCAAGAAGATATTAAAGATACTCCTCCTAAGCAAGTAAGTCCGCAAAGTAATGCTGATGATAAAGCCAATACACTTTTTAATTTCCCTTTTCTCATCTTTACTCCTCCTAAAACTTCCATATTTTACATATAAACAATAAAATAGAAAGTAAAATTTAAATTTATTAATACAATTTTAATATTATATATTAAATAAAGCATTATTGATAGTTAAAAAAACAAAATAAAAGGTCTAGAACGAATCTAGACCATTTATTTATTTTAATTTTTATTTAATTTTAAGTTCACCTTCACCGATTAAGTTACCTGTAACTTTATCAAATAACATAATTTCGTTTCCGAAGAATTTAACTTTAGCTTTAGCGTTGATCTTATAATCAACTCCACCGAAGATAACTCCAGTTAATAAGTAGTCGCTTCCAACTTTAGTTTTAACTGTGGTTTCCATACCACTAGGTAAAGCACTATAAATTTCTCCATCTAATTTAGCGTCATTTTCAAGTTTAATAAACTCAGGTCTAACACCTAAAACAAATTCGACATTCTTGCTATCTTCATCATCAGCAATAGAAGAAATTCTTTGTACAGAATATTTAAATTCTTTATCTTTATTACCTTTCTCAACGAATTTTTTATTAGATTTTAAAGATTCTTTTTTAGCTTTTTCTTCTTCGAGTTTTTCATCTCTTTCTTGTTTGTAAGCTTCAAGATCAAGTTCTTTATTTAATACTAATTCTGCTTCGACATCATCGAAGATTTTAAATGAAATATTACCTTTTTCAACTTGTTTAGCATCTTTTGCTTCAATAAAGTTAATACTAGGATTACCTACGAAATCAGCTACGAATAAGTTAGCTGGTTTTTTATAAACATCTAAAGGTGCATCGTATTGTTGTAAAACACCATTATTGATTAAACAGATCTTTGTAGCTAATGTCATAGCTTCAAGTTGATCGTGAGTAACGTAAACAAATGTTGCGTTTGTATCGAGGTGTAAACGTTTAAGTTCACTTCTCATCTCCAATCTTAATTTAGCATCTAAGTTAGATAAAGGTTCATCCATAAATAAGACTTTTGGTCCTGGAGCTAATGTTCTAGCGATAGCAACTCTTTGTTGTTGACCACCACTAAGTTCGCTTGGATATCTATCCATAAATTCACCGATTTTAACAACTCTAGAGACATATCTAATCTTTAAATCGATCTCTTCTTTATCAAGTTTTCTTACTTTGTTAATTCTTTGACCATCTTTAAGTAAGTAGCCTTCTCTATCGATATCGTAACCTTTATTTTCATTGGCAACTAATATTTTTTCAGCTTTAGCAAGGAACTTTTCTTTAGCAGCTTGAGCGACTTCTAAAGCTTTTTCGTCATCATATTTATCAAGAGATAAATCGAATATTTCTTTTGCTGCATACATTGAAATTTTAAATTCATCAACAATTGATAATAAAGCTTTATTTTTTTCAATTTGTCCTTTTTTATTAACTGATTCTTTTAATAATTTTTTAATTGTTTTATATTCAGTAACAACTTCAGCTAATCTATTATATTTAACGTATTCACTTACGTAGATTGGCATTTCTTCTTTAACGTTTTGAAGACCGAAACAGATATTTTTATAAACTGTCATATGTGGCCATAAGGCGTAGTTTTGGAATAAGAAACCAACTTTTCTTTTGCTTGCTGGAATATTAACTCCAGTTTCACTATCAAATACTACTTGATCATTAATAGTAATTTTTCCACTTGTTGGAGTTTCAAGACCAGCAATCATTCTTAATGTAGTTGTTTTACCACATCCAGAAGGTCCAAGAAGTGTAATGAAACTATGATCATCTATCACGAGGTTTAAATTATCAACAGCATAATATTCACCCCATCTTTTTGTAACATTTTCTAATACGATTTTAGGCATATTTTTATCCTCCGATACCTTTATCTAAACTTGCACCAGTAACCTTATTAATAATGAAGTTAAATAATAAGATAACTACAACTAATATTAAGTTTGCAGCATTTTCTAATGCTGGTAAACCTGTTTCTCCAAGTTGGAACATAAGTGTTGTTAATAATAATCCAGTTGGAGCGATTAAAATAAATAAACTTAATTCTCTCATACAGCTGATAAATGGAAGTAAGTATCCACTTAAGAAACTGCTCTTTTGAATTGGGAAGACGATTCTCACCATTCTTTTACCCCAATTGATATTTTGAATCATCGCTGCTTCTTCAATTTCATTTGATAATTGAAGCATAGCATTCAAGCTGCTTCTACTAGCAAATGGAATATATTTTACTACACCGACGATAACACAAACTAAGAATGGAGCAGAGTATAACCACGAAATTTTACTTGTGAATGCGAAGAATATAGCACTCATAGAAATTGATGGTAATAAGTAAGGTAAGAAAGCTAATCCGTTAACTGCTTGAGCAAATTTTGATTTTCTCTTCTTACTAACTGCGTAACCGATAAGTAAACCGATCGTACCTGCAAGTAAACTACAACAAATGCTTAATGCGATAGATTGACCTAAAGCTATCCAGATTTCTTTATTGTAAATCATTCCTTTATAACCGTTTCTTATTTCGGTTTCAGATATCCACCATCTTAAAGTTAATCCACTACTAAAGTCACCTGAATTTGGTAATAACGATTCTAAAGCAAAGCTTACCATAGGTCCGATACAGAAGAATACGACGATAATTGTTAAAATAATAGCAACAATCCACTTTCCGACTTTTCCTAAATTAACCTTACTAATTTGACCAGATTTACCACTGACAGTTGTATATTGTTTTCTACTACCAGTTGAAACTTGGTTCATAGTTAAAATTAAAACACCAATTACAATAAGAACTAATGAACAAATATTACCAATACCTTTATCAATACCAGTACCTGAATTTAAATATGATTGCATTTGAGTAGCTAAAACATTAAATTTAATAGGTTTTCCTAATGTAACTGCAATTGGATATGAACTCATTGCTGAACTAAATACTAATAAAATAGTAGATAATATAGCAGGTTTTAAAATAGGTAATGTAATGTGAGTGAATATTTTCCATTTAGGAGTATTTAAAATAGTTGCTGCTTCTTCTAGGTTTGCATCCATATTACGTAATACTCCACCTATTAAAATATAGGCAAATGGAGCGTAATGCAATCCTAAAACAATAGCGATAGGTAATCCTCCATAAACTAACCATTCTGGAGTAGCTAATCCAGTTAAAGCTTGTAACTCACCTGTATAATTATTTACACTACACGCAGTAGATGTAAAAATATTTTTCCAGAATAATGCTAACGTCCATTGAGGCATAATATAAGGGAAAATAAATACTGATGATAAGAATTTTTTAAATGGCATATTGGTTCTTGTAATTAAATATGCAACAACTCCACCAAATAAGATCGCAAAGAAACAAGCTAAAACACTCGTCCATAAAGAATTCCACAAAGGAATATAGAAATTGTTTTTACTTTCTTCGCCATTAGCGAATAATCTTGTCCAATGATATAAAGTGAAATCTCCAACCTTAGATCCAGGGATGAAAATTCTATCCATATCACTTACTGTAAATGTTTGAATAATAACTGTAAATAATGGGGCTATAGTTAAGAATAAAAGCAAAATACCAAAGATTAATAAAATGCTATTTGAAGGCATTCCAAACCATGTTTTACCTTGATTTAACCATTTTGCAAATGTGTGTTTAGGTTTTTCTAATTTAACTTCTTCACTTCCGACAAAATCTACTTTTTCAGCAGCTAATTTACGTTTTCTTTCACCAAGAAATGAAATTAGAAAACACCCTAAAGCAACTAATACAACCATTATTACAACAAATATAATTGCAGGTATCATATGTTTTCCTTTCCTTTTTTTAAGTAAATATGCAAGGCATTAATAGCCTTGCATATTAATTGAATAATAATTAGTTAGAACTATTAAGCGTTAATAACACTATTAATGAATGACATAACTTCGCCGTATTTTGTGACGATGTATGCTGGTTCTTCAATAATAACGTTACCACCAGTTGAACTTTCCCACCATGTTGAAGCAGGATCATTTAATGCTGGGAATACATTTGCTTCAGAATCATTTTGTGTAAATGTTCCATCGACTAATGTTCCGTGTCCGTATTTTGTTCTATTAACATTGATTGAAGGCATTGATGGATAGTCACCGATATCACTTGCCCAACCTGCATAACCTTCTGCTGTTGTTGATAAATAATTGATAAATGCACAAACTGTGTAAGGATGTTGAGCTCTAGGCATAACTTGAAGATAATGTTTATACATGAATCCTCCAAATCCTTTCATATGCATTGTAGCTGTTGAACCATCTGTATTTTCATTTCCTAATGCAGCAATTGTGATATTTTTCTTTGAAACTTCATTAGTTTCTTGGATTGAAGCGATCTTTGAATAGACGATCCATCCAGCGTTGTCTGCTGTTTTAACAAGACTGTCTCTTGCAGCACCATCATCACCATTGAAAACAGAATTTCTTAAATAAGCATCCATAAATGCGTATGCGTATTTTTGTTTTTCGCCATATTTTTCAAAATCACTTAATTTAATTGAATCTTTTGCATCGTTTGTTGAATCTTCAAAAGCTTCTTTTAAAACATCACACCATTTATCTTGAGTTAACATGATTAACCAGTCCATGTTGACGTTTTCGTTTCTTGGATCCATTGTTTGGACTTTACCCTTCATTTGAGGAGTACAAATATCCCAACAGTTATCAATCTTTAAAGAACCTGTATTGTTGTACATAAATGTCTTCATATTATATTGAAGAGAAAATGGATTTCCGTTTAAACTTTCGTTTGTATCATTTGCTTCTTTCCATTCTTTTGGAATGTAATTGACAAATAAATTCTTATCTAAAGCTTTATATTGAAGTTGGAAACCATCTTGTACTAAAGCTCCATCGTAACCATTTGTAACACCAGAATCGATTTCTGTGATAAGTTTTGTGTAAATTTGACCATCAACTGTTGAATCCTTAGTAACATCCATGTTTGCACAAGCAGCATTCTTTTTAGTTAACTCAGCTTTGAAACCATCAATAGCTTTTTTAAATCTTGATGATGTACCGATAAATTTTAAAGTGCCGCCTTGAATTTCATCTGCTGCTTTTTGAAAAAGCTCATCACGAGTCAATGTTTCACATTCTGCAACTATTTTTCTAACATCTTCTCCGATAACTCCTGTTTCTCCACCGCAAGAAGATAACGCCCCAGTTGCTCCTAATAATGCAACTGATGTCAATAATAAACCATTAATTTTTTTCATTATTATTCCTCCATTCAGTTTATTGTTGGATTAAATCCTTACTTAAAGTATGAATGTAAGCGCTTTCAATTTCAAGTGTTTTTTTACATTTTATTTTTAAAAGTTATTTAAAATTCTTTATTATCTCGATTACATCGATATTATTAAGAAAATATTAATTTTTACAATTGTAAATTTTTATTTTAGTTTTATTATGAATTTTGTTCCTACATCAATTTTAGACACTACGCTTATCTTAAAGTCATAATACAAACACGTATGTTTAACAAGAGCTAAACCTAACCCAGTACCGTCTTTTAAACTTCTAGCTTTATTGATTCTAAAAAATCTTTCAAATATTCTATTTAAATACTCTTCCTCAATACCGATACCACTATCTTCTATAATTATTTCATCAGTTTTTTCATCAATAATAATTTTAATAAAACCACCAACTTTATTATATTTAATTGCATTTTCAATTATATTTCTAAAAACAATATCAAAATCTTGAGGATTCATTTTTAAAATATAAGGTTTTAAATCTAAAATAACTTTAATTTTCTTCTCTTTAATTTTATATTCTTCACTTTTAATTATCTCTTCAATTCCTGCTTTTAAATTTATTTTTTCTATACTTCTCAATTCATTTTTTTCAATTGAAGATAATCCTAACATATTAGAAACAATATCTTTTAATCTATGAGCTTCTTTAATCGTTATTGTATTTGCTTCTTTAATTTCTTCTTCTGTAGTTATTATCCCATCTTTAATCATCTCTTGATATCCTAAAATGCTTGTAAGAGGGGATTTAATTTCATGAGCGACATTAGCAAAGAACTCCTCTTTCATTTTCTTACTATTATATTCATCTGTAACATCGATTAATAAAATAGATACACCTGGTTTATCATTCTTTTTAATCCAAGAAAAATATAGAGGAAAAACTTCACATTCATATATTCTAGATTCAATTTGAACATAATCTTGGCTTCTAGAATTAAGTCTTAATGCTATTTTTATTAACTTATATATTTCTATATTTTTATAAACATTTTCTAATTTATTTTGATCATCACTATTTACATTAAATATTTCTAATGCTTTTTTATTAAATATTAAAATATCATTTGTATTCGATAATACGATCATTCCTTGTTCAATTGAATCTAAAATAAAATTTAATTGTGAAGCGTAGCTCTCTTTTTCGTTTAATAAATTTTCTATCTCTTTTCTAGTTGTACGAATCGAATTACTTAAAGAAACAGAATCAGATTCAAAATCATCTATTTTTTTATTTTCTCCAACAACATTATTTAATTTTCTTATTTGATTTTTTAAAGGAATAAAAGACTTTTTAAAATAACGATAACTTAAAATTGTAAATACTATCATTATTGCTGCACTTATTAGTGGTATAAAAATATAACAATATTTTAAAACAAAGAAGGTATTCTCAATTCTTTTTTCAATTCTAATTAAATAATTATATTTTTTTAAATCGTAAACTTTCATCGATACATCCATATTTAAACAATCTGAATATCGTATCAATTCTTGATCTTTTAGTTCATAAAAATAATTATAATCACCTTCGATGACGACCTTATTTTTTGAATCATATTTTATAGTTTTTTCACTACTAGAAAATACGCTTATTCTAATTGAATCACTATTAGAATAATAATCGATTACCTTATCTAGTTCTCTTCCGATATCTAAATTATAAACAATCTCATTTTCTATTTTATCTAATTCATTAAACATTTCTTTTTCATATGTAAAAAAAGATATGCTTAAACTTAAAAAAATTAATATAAAAAAACATGATGAATATCCGATTAAATAATTTAAAAATTTCTTAGCGTTCATTACTTTACTCTACTATATACCCTTTTCCATATATAGTTTTTATAAATTTATTATCTTTATCACCTAATTTATTTCTTAATGATTTAATATGCATATCGATCGTTCTACTATTTGATGCATTATCTTTTAAATTACATACGTCAAATAATTCTTTTCTATTAACTATTTTTCCTCTAGATAAAACAAGTTTTAATAAAATTTTAAATTCAGTTTTTGTTAATTCAACCTTATTATTCTTATTAAAAACCTCTTCTTTTCTTACGTAAATTTTATAATTATGAATATTAATTAAATCATTATTATCGTTATTGCTATTTTGTCTTCTTACATGAGCATTAATTCTACTTCTTAATTCGCTTAAATCAAAAGGTTTAACAATATAATCATCCGCTCCACAATCCAAACCATTAACCTTATCTTCTAATGTTTCTTTAGCACTTACAATAATTACAACAATATTATTATTTTCTTTTTCTTTTCTAATTAAATCTAATAATTCCATTCCTTGCATCTTAGGAAGCATTAAATCTAATAAAATCATATTAGGTTTATTTATTTTAAATTCTTCTAAAAAACTTTCTGCGTCAAAAAAAGTTAAAACATTATAACCTTCTTTAGATAATGTTTTATTAATTACAGTTGCGATTTGCTTATCATCTTCAATCGAATAAATTGTGTAATTTTGCATATATATAATTATTATTAATCTTTTACTATTTTTTTGCAAAACCATAATCAATTAACTTTCACTTATCACATCAAATATATATAATATTACTCATGATTTATTATTTTATTTTTTCAATATTAGGAACTATTGTAGCAACATTGTTAGGAGCTTTACTTTCAAAGATTAGCAAGAATTTTAATAAGGAAATTGAAGCTTTTTTACAAAATTTTTCAGTTGGAGCAATTATTGCTTTATTATTTATTGAAATAATACCAGAAGGTGTTGAAAGTTTTAAAAACCAATTTGAAAATCCACTTTATGGAACATTAATTTCTTTATCATTATCTTTATTTATTGGATTATTATTCTTTGTTTTACACGAACTTTTACATAAAATATCTCATCACCACGATCACGATGAAGAAGATGATGAAGCTTGTGAAGATCATGCTCATACTACTGAAATTATTAAACATTCAAAAACGAATTTAATAGGTTCTTTAATATTTTTAGGAGCGATTTCAATACACAATATTCCAGAAGGATTAAGTTTAGGTACAGTATTTTTAAATCTTAATTCAAACAACATTCCTGTAAGCGGCATTACTTTTTCAATAGCATTATTAATTCATAACTTATTTATAGGTTATTCGATGTGTTCAAGTTTTGTTTCATCCGGTAAATCATATCGTTTTTCAATATTAATGACATTATTATCATCTGTTCCGGCCTTCTTATTTTCTTTACTAGGATACTTTATTAACTTCAATAACAATGAATTATTTAATGCTATTATCTTCTCGATAAGTTCAGGCAGTTTATTATATGTCTTATTTATCGAGTTACTACCTCAAATCTATTATAAACATAAATCAAAATATTCGTTTATCTATATTATTTTAGGTATACTTATTAGTATATTCGTCATCATGTTAGGGTAAAAATTATGAAAAAAATCGGAATCGTCGTCGCTACAACAAATGAATTTACAAGTTTATTTAATTTTAAATATAAACCAAAAAAAGTATATGATTTCCCATATGTAACTTACTTTTATAAGATTAAAAATAAGAAGATATATGTGTCTTTATCTGGTATTGGAGAAACTGCTGCTGCAGCTTGTACTCAATATTTAATTTCTGAATTTGACGTTGAATTTATATTTAATTATGGAGCTTGTGGTTCTTTAAATCATTCATTAACTTTAAGTGATATTGTTTTTATAGATAAAATTGTAGATTTAAGTTTTGACACTTCTCCAATTGATAATTGTGTTCCTCACGCTCACATCGAACTCAATTTTAAAGACCCAATAATCGATGTAAATTCTTCCGTTGCTAATCAAATTTATAATGATTTCCCATCTATTTTAAAAGTTACATGCGCAAGTAATAATATTTTTGTTGCTGATGCTACTGTTAAAGAAAATATTTATAAAGAATATAACGCTTCAATATGTGAAATGGAATCCATTGGAATTTATTTAACATGTTTAAAAAACAATATAGGATGTTTCTTTATTAAAGCGGTAAGCGACACTGTTCAAGGTGGACCTGATGAATATTATAAATTCTGTAACGAAGTTGCATTAAAAGCGTTTAATATATTAGAAACTATATTAACTAAATAATATTTTTTAATACAAAAACGATATGTTTTCCTCTATAATTATTACTTGGAGGAATTAAAAATGAATTATAAAAAAATAGCAGCATTATCATTAACTTCATTATTATTATTTTCATGTAATGATACTAAAAATGATGATGGCGACAAAGACAATACAGTTACAATAGTCGACAGTTTCTTTAACGAATTAAAAAAAGGATATATTTTAGATTCAGTTGTTACAGAAACTATAAACGGAGAAACAGCATACTTCATCACTGAATCACAACATAATCAAGACGATTATACATATTTAGTATATGATTATGCTACTTCAGCTAGTTCAGTTAATAAAAACGTATTAAAAACAAGCGATACAATCTATCCTTTAGTAGAAGATGGTGTTAAATACGTTGCAACAGGAAGATTAAACTTAAACAATGAAGTTAAAAAATATAAAATTAATTACTTAAATGCTGGATTTGGTAAATATGATGAATTAGGGTTTAAAAATTTATTTTCTTATATTGATGCTTCATCATTTTCAACATTATTTACTAAAATTAATAATGCTGACAACGCGTATTCTTTAAACGAAGATCAATTTAATAAAGAGTTTGGTAAAGCTATAATCACTCAATTATATGGTCAACCTGGATTAAATTTAGATTCTTTCGCATTAGAATTTAATAAAGATGGAATTGCTACAATTTCAGCAACAGCAAATTATACAGGAACAAAAGATAACTACTCTTTCATATTCGATACTACAATCGCTTCAAAAGGTGATGTTGATTTTAAATATACTCATGAACCTTACGCAAATGTAGAAGATGACGCTTTTAATAAATTTATCACAAATGTAAATAAACATAATTACACTATGTATGTACAAAATTATGTTAATGAAGTCGAGGTATCCGATATTACACTTAAATTAAATAACGATAAATTGTCATATCAAATTGAAGATAAACAAGAAGATGAAACTGCTTCTTATAATATGATTAAAACAACTGAAGGAAAATATTTCTATGTTAACGAAAGCATAGGTGATGAAACAACAACTTATACATACGGTGCAGAAACAGGCGAAGAAACATTTAATGCTGTAATTCCTTCAATGAAATTATCAAGAAATGTATTTGATTATGATAGTGATTCACTTACATATTCAGTTAAAGATAATGTTTACGATGAATTAGATAGTATCGTTCCTTTCGAAGTTAGCGCTGAAACAATCGACGAATTAACAATGCAATTATTCGATTACGATGGATATTCTCAATATATAATCACAAATAAAAATGGAAACAATACAACTTACATCACGATTTCAGATGTTGGTTCAACTACTTTTAATTTTAATGAAGAAAATATAAAAACAGACACTTCCATTACAACATGGGAAAAATCATTATTTGATAGTGAAGATGATTACAATACTTTAGTAACATTTTTAAATAACGATACGAACAATCTTCCTTTACCAAATGGAATGAACGCTGAAGGTAATTGGATGATAGGTGGAGAAATTTCTAGCGAAGAAGGAATTGATTTATTATATCTTGGAAGCACAACTGTCGATGACGATGTGTTATATGATTACTATCTTGCATTAATGGCTAGCGGTTGGGAAATTGATGAAGATAATGAATGTTTTTATAAAACTATAAACAATAACAAAATCAAATTAACTGCTACAGCATATGCAGATGGTAGTGATAATTATATGTATATCACTATGACTTACGTAACTGAATAAAGCTTTTTAAAAAAATAAAATGGTGTTAGTAATAACACCATTTTTTCTTACATTTTACAAGCAGAAGGTACTTTAGGAAGGCCAGGCATGGTCAATACATTACCACACATCACAACTATAAATCCTGCACCATTTGATAATTTTACATCGCTCACTTTTAATACAAAATCTCTAGGAGCATTTATTAATTTAGGATCATCAGAGAAACTTAGTGGAGTTTTTGACATACAAATAACTAAATTATTCCTATTTAATTTATTTATTTTTTCAATGTGTTCTTTTGCTAAATCACTATATTCAACGCCTTTAGCTCTATATATTTCTTTAGCAATTTTTTCAATTTTATTTTCAATTGTATCGTCTAACCTATATAAAGGATGATAGTCACTCCTTTTTGTTTCTAAAGTTTCAATAACTTTAGTAGCTAAATCGACTGAACCATTGCCACCTTTTAAATATCCATCTACAAAAGCATACGCAATTCCTGATTGTTTTAACCAATTAGATAATAATGAAATTTCATCTTCTGTATCAGTTTCAAAATGGTTAATAGCTACAACAACTGGAATATCGTATTTTCTTAAATTTTGATAATGTTGTTCTAAATTTTTAATACCATCTTTTAAAGCAATTAAATTTTCATTATTTAAATTTTCTAAACTTTCTCCACCATGCATTTTTAAAGCTCTTATAGTTGCAACTAAAACTGCACATGAAGGTTTAATTCCACCGACTCTACATTTTATATCCAAAAACTTTTCAGCACCTAAATCAGCAGCAAAACCTGCTTCAGTAATTGTTATAGGGGATAATTTTAAAGCCAATTTTGTAGCGATTAAAGAAGAACAACCGTGAGCAATATTTGCAAATGGACCCCCATGAATTAAACATGGATTATTTTCTAATGTTTGTACTAAGTTTGGTTTTAATGCATCATTCATCAGTTTCATGATTGCGTTCGTAATATTTAGTTGCTTTAAATATACTGGTTCATCATCAAAATTATATGCAACAATAATATTATCCAATCTGTTTTTAAAATCTTCTCTTGATGAAGAAATACATAAAATAGCCATCAATTCACTAGCAACAGTAATTTCAAAATGTTCATTTCTAACAATTCCATTTGATTTACTTCCTAATCCTATTTGAACATTTCTTAATTCTCTATCATTCATATCTATCGCTCTTTTCCAAACGACTTTATCAGGATTAATATTCAATTCGTTACCTTGGTAAATGTGATTATCAATAATAGCACTAATCAAATTAATAGAACTTGTTAAAGCGTGCATGTCACCAGTAAAATGAAGATTTATATCATCGCTAGGTTCAACTTTTGCCAAACCCCCACCAGTTGCTCCACCTTTTAAACCAAAAACAGGACCTAAAGAAGGCTCTCTTAAACACAACAAAGCTTTTTGTTTAATTTTATATAATCCATCTAATAAGGAAATAGAAACAGTTGTCTTTCCTTCCCCAGATTTTGTTGGAGTAATAGCAGTAACTAATATTAATTTTCCATCTTCTCTATTTTTAATAGTTTCATAAAATTCATCATTTATTTTAGCTTTATAATTTCCATATAATTCTAAAAACGACTCATCGATTCCTAATTTTTTTGCTATTTTTTTAATATTTTCTATTGCCATAATAAACCTCCATTTAATTATTTGAATTCATTAATATGCTCTTTAATATATTTTATAGCATCTTGAGGAGTATTAAACCAATAATTTATATCAAATTGATGCTTAAAAAAAGTTAACTGTCTTTTGGCGTATTTTCTTGTATTCTTTTTTATCAATTCTTTAATTTCTTCAATAGATAAATCACTATTAAATTCTTTATAACCAATCGCTTGTAAACCTCTTCTATTTTTATCAAATTTATTAAAAAGATCGTCGACTTCTTCTTTTAAACCTAGCTCAAACATCTTATCAACTCTTTTATTTATATTATCGTATAATTCTTCTCTTGGTGGATTTAAGCCAATAAAAATAACATCTTTATATAAAAGGCATTCCTTTCCGTTTTGGTTTAGTTCTGTCTTGTTGACTTTATGAATATCGTAAATATATAGAGCTCTCAACAATCTTTTTCTATTATTATTTCCGATTTTTAAAGCATCATCTTTATCGATTTGAATAAGCTTTTCATATAATTCTTGATTGGTTTTATCTTGTAAATAATCAAGTGGCATTGGTTTTTCTTCTAAAAACTTATAATCAAACAACGCTGCTTTTAAATAAAGTCCAGTACCTCCAACTAAAATATGATTTTTATCATCACCAATTAATTTTCTACAATCTATTTGATATTTTGAAACATCATAATCCTCGTTAATAGAAACAAAATCGTAAAGTTTATATTTAGAATCTTTTAAAACTTCTTTACTAGGCTTAGCACTACCAATATTGAGTTCTTTATAAACTTGAAAAGCATCAAAATTAATAATGTCACAATTAAACATTATAGAAAGTTCATCGGCTAAATCAGATTTATGACTTGCAGTTGGTCCTACAATAGCAAAAATCATATTAAATCTAGCTCCTTTTTAATTTCTTCAAAAAAAATCTCTAATTCTTCTTTAGCGTTTTTATAATTGTTAATTATAGGGTTGCTATCATATTCTTTTTTTAATTTAATAAATATTTCCCTATCCTCTTCACTCATCTTACATTTTTTGTAAAATTTCATTTCTTTAACTAACTTATTTAATTTAGGATCATTTTTAATAATATTTAGATAATATTTGTAATTTAAAACTATAGGATTATTGTAAACTTCCTCTTTTAATAACTTGATATCTTCAGTTATTTTTTCATTCATCAACTACTTCTCCTACTAAAGAATAAAGATGACTATCTAAAATTTTAACATTAACAATTTTACCTATTAAATCTTCACTTCCTTTAAAATGAACAATTTTCATACTTTCAGTATATCCAGATAATAATTCATCATTTTTCTTCGAAAAGCCTTCAACTAAACAAGGATAAACTTTTCCTACCATTTCTTTGGCTTTTTTATCAAAAGAAACTTCTAAATTTGAAACTAATTCTTTAAATCTTTTAACTTTTTCATCATATGTAACATCGTCGACAAGTCTAGCAGCAGGTGTACCTTTTCTTGGGGAATAAATAAAAGTATACGCACTAGTATATTCAACAATATTACAAATTTTAACTGTATCTAAAAATTCTTCGTAAGTTTCGTTAGGGAAACCGACAATTATATCTGTTGAAAGTGCCATGTTAGGTATTTTTTCTTTAATTTTATTGACGAGTGTTAAATATTGTTCGCTAGTATATCTTCTACCCATAGCTTTTAAAATTGAATCACTACCTGATTGGATTGGTAAATGAAGATATTTCATAATATTAGGATATTTAGCAATTACATCAATTACTTCATCTTTAAAATCGCTAGGATAACTTGTCAAAAATCTTAAACGAGGGATTCCTAATTTAGCAACTTCTTCAAGCAATTTAGCAAAAGTTGTACCATCTTTTAAATCAAAGCCATAACTATCCACATTTTGACCTAAAAGAGTGATTTCTTGATAACCTTCTTCTACTAATTCTTTACATTCTTTTAAAATATCACTCATCGCACGACTTCTTTCCTTACCTCTTGTATAAGGAACAATGCAATATGTACAAAATTTATTACATCCATAAGAAATATTTACGAAAGCTTTAAATTTATTATTTCTTTTTGATGGTAACTCTTCATAAACATCACCAACTTTACTAGAAACATCAATTAAAACTTCAGAAGGATTCTTTACATAAATATCTAAAATTTTTAATAAATCTTGAAGATTATGAGTTCCAAACATTACATCAACTTGAGGATATGTTGTCGTAACAAAATCAATAATATGTTGTTGTTCAATCATACATCCACAAATTGCTAAAATCATATCTTTATTTTTACTTTTAACCGCTTTAAATTCACCGATTTCACCGTAAACTTTATCTTCGGCATTCTCTCTAACTGCACATGTATTTAAAATTGCGATACTTGCTTCGTTTTTATCTTCTGTTCTATTCATTCCAATACTAATTAAAAGTCCAGACATGATTTCTTCATCTCTGACATTAGCTTGACAACCATATGTTCTAATAAAGAATTTTTTACCTTTATATTTATTAATCAATTTATCGCTTGGTGTATAAGAATATAAAAAAGTTGAAGAATCAACATTTCTTTTTCTTGCAGCATCCATTGAAGGAAAATCAATTTTATTAATCTTTCTCATCTTTATCCATCCTTTCAATTATTTTAATTGGGAATATTTCTTTTGCACAAAAATTTAAATCATCAATTTTAATCACACATCCATTTAAAATTAAATCATCTTTTTCTAATAATTTAAATTTTGAATTTTCATCGTGTTTTATAATTCTATCAACGACACTATTAATTTCGGTTCCTAATACAGAATTATATCCACCACACATTCCGACATCACTCATATAAGCGACACCAGTATTTAAAATTTGAGCATCATTTGTTTGAACATGAGTATGCGTTCCAATTACTGCTGTAACTGTATTTTTTAAAGAATAAGCAAAAGCTTTTTTCTCTCCTGTAGCTTCAGCATGAAAATCAATAATATGAATATCGCTTTCATCATTTTCGATAATTTTTATAGTTTCAATATAAGGATCTAAAATTTCAGATTTTATTTTCATAAAAGCTGAACCTAAAACATTTGTAACTCTAACATTGATACCATTTACATCAAAAACTTTCGTGCCAACACCATGCGTTTCATCTTTTACATTAATTGGCCTAATTAAAGAATCTGCTTGATCAATATAATTAAAGATTTCATCTTTACTATCATAATGATTTCCTAAAGTTACACAGTCAGCTCCAATTTCTTTTAAAAACAAATAATGATTTTTACTGATGCCTTTACCATTTGTAATGTTTTCACCATTGATTATTGTAAAATCAATATCATATTTCTTTTTAAGAGAAAGAAGGTTCCTTTCAAGAACCTTTCTTCCTAATTTTCCACAAACATCACCTATGAATAATATGTTCATAGTAATTATTTTGCAGTTTCAACTGCCCTATATTCTCTAATAACGTTAACTTTAATTTGTCCAGGATATTTCATTTCTTTTTCAATTCTATCTTTAATATCCTTAGCCATCTTAAATGCACCTAAATCATCAACTTTATCTGGAATTACCATAACACGAATTTCTCTTCCAGATTGCATTGCGTATGATTGTTGAACTCCATCAAAGCTCTTACAAATTTCTTCAAGTTGTTCAATACGTTTAATGTAAGTTTCAAATGTCTCACTTCTTGCTCCAGGTCTAGCAGCAGATAATGTATCAGCAGCAATTACTAAATTTGCAATAACAGATTTTGTAGGGACGTCTCCGTGGTGTGCCTCAATAGCATTAACGATGAGATCATTTTCACCATATTTTTTAGCAAGTCTTGCGCCGATTTCTACATGGCTTCCTTCAACTTCAAAATCACAAGATTTTCCAATATCATGAAGTAAACCTGCTCTTTTTGCTAATTGTTGGTCAAGCCCAAGTTCAGCCGCCATAGCACCGCAAAGTTCAGCTGCTTCAATACTATGTTCTAATTGATTTTGACCATAGCTAGTTCTAAATTTAAGTCTTCCAATATAATTCAATAATTCTTTATTAATATTTGCTAATCCTAATTTTAAAGCTGCTTGTTCACCAGTTTTTCTAATTGTTTCATCAATTTCTTTTTTACATTTAGAAATAACTTCTTCAATTCTTCCTGGTTGAATTCTTCCATCTTTAACTAAAATATTTAAAGCTCTAGTAGCAATTTCACGTCTAATAGGATTAAAGCAAGAAATTGTAATTGTTTCAGGTGTATCATCAATTAAAATATCAACGCCTAATAATTGTTCTAATGATTTGATATTTCTTCCTTCTCTACCGATGATTCTTCCTTTCATCTCATCACTTGGTAAAGAAATAACGTTAACAGTTCTTTCTGTTGTGATTTCTTGAGCGTGACGAGCGATTGCGTTCGATAAAATATCTTTAGCTTTATTATCAGCTTCGTTTTCTGCTTTTTCTTCTTGTTCTTTTAAATATTTTGCAATATTAAGTTGTTCTTTTTCTTCAACTTTTGCAAAAATTTCACTTCTAGCTTCTTTTTCAGTCATCTTTGCAACTTTTTGAAGTTCTTCGATAATTTGATTTGTCTTTTCAGAAAGTGCAGCACTCTTCTTTTTATACTCATCTATTTGAGAATCTAAATATCTATCTTTATCATCTAAAGATTGTTCTTTTTTAGTAAGTTGAGCACTTCTCGCATCTATACTTTGTTCTCTTTGAAGTAATTTATTTTCTTGAACTATTACTTCTTGCTTTCTTTCTTTAACGTCTTTTTCAGCTTCTTGTTTAATTTCAGCAGCCTCTTGTTTAGCATCTAATTGAGCATTTTTCTTAATATGTTCTGCTTTAACTTCAGCTTCCTCAACGATTTTTTTAGCTTTTGCTAACGCGCTTTTTTCTTTAAATTTTGGGATAAAAAGAAATAAGACGAATGTTGCTGCAACACCAACTATTAAAGCAGCAATAACTACAATAAACCAATAACTATTCCATTCCATAATAAAATTCCTTTCTAAAATCTAATTAAAAGATACCTATTACGAAACCAAATATAGTGTTAATTACAACAATTTATTTATATATTCTTTATTTAAAGTAAAAACTTAATAAATTTATAACAAGTATCATTTAAAAGATACTAGTTATATTATAGATTAAAAATGCTTATTATTAAAGTTTAAATTATTCTTCATTTTCTAGTTCTTCATTGAGGGAAGGTAATTCCTCAACAATTACTTTTTTATTGTTTGTCTTTTCAATAACATCTGCTTTTAATTTATCAAAAATATCTTTATTTTCTGCTAAAAATTGTTTTGCTGTCTCTCTTCCTTGACCAATTCTTTCTCCATAAACTTCATACCAACTTCCGCTTTTTTTAATGAAGCCTGATTCAAGTCCAAGATCTAAAAGTTCCCCTTCTTTTGAAATCCCTTTTCCGTAAATTATATCAACTTTACACGTTTTAAAAGGAGCGGCAACTTTATTTTTTACAACTCTAATATTTGCAGTATTTCCTATTAAATTTACTCCATCCTTAATCGCTTCACCTCTTCGAATATCAACTCTAATAGTCGAATAAAATTTAAGCGCTCTTCCTCCAGTTGTAGTCTCGTTATTACCAAAAATTACGCCAACTTTTTCTCTCAACTGATTGATAAAGATAATCGAACAACCATTTTTATTTAATAGACCTGTAATTTTTCTTAAACCTTTACTCATTAAACGAGCTTGCATACCTATGCTTTGATCGCTCATTAATCCATCAAGCTCGGCTTGAGGAACTAATGCTGCAACACTATCGACAACAATAAGTTCAAAAGCACCTGATTTAGCTAACATTTCAACAATTTCTAAAGCTTGTTCGCCATTATCTGGTTGGCTTAAAATTAAATTATCAATATCGACGCCTAATGTTTTTGCATATTCTGGATCAATACTATTTTCTGCATCAATAAAAGCAGCCATACCACCTTTTTTTTGAACTTCAGCAATCGCTGTTAAAGCAAGGGTAGTTTTTCCACTACTTTCAGGACCGTAAATTTCAATAATCCTTCCTTTAGGATATCCACCGATTCCTAAAGCTCTATCTAAAAGAATAGAGCCGCTACTAATCGAATCAACATCACAAGTGTCGCGATCACCTAATCGCATTATAGAACCTTTTCCAAATTCTCTTTGAATTTTTAATAAAGTTTCATCTAAAATATTTTTTTCTTCATTTTTTGCCATAAATTTACCTCTTTACTTACAAGACGCTATAAACATTCTAAATTTATGCTTATTTTTTAATTAATTTTATAATTTCGTTAGCAACTTCAATACAAGCACATTCTCTAATATCATTTCTTTTAAGTTTTCCAAATCTCATAGGAATTTCATAAATTTTATCTTCAAACAATATTGATGAATAACATTCACCAACTTCTTTATTATCTTCACAAACCGAAGGACCGGCATTGCCAGTAAAAGATACTACGATATCAGTTTCAAACATACCTTTTCCTTTTATAGCCATTTCATTAGCTACCTCTTGACTAACAACTCCATATTTATCGATTATATTTTTATCAACTCCTAAAACATCACTTTTTATGCTTGTTTTATAAGTTACAATACCACCATAAAAAATTTGACTAGAGCCACTGACGTCAGTAATCAATTTAGCAAAAAATCCACCAGTAAAAGACTCTACGGTGGATATAGTTATATTTTTATCTTTTAATAATTCAACAAGTTCTTCAAATTCAGTTTTCATTTTTAAAAATATTTGCGAAGTTACTTTTTACGTAAATAACACCACTTAAAACACTAGTAAATGTTGCTAAATAACATAAAATATCACTTATTTTTAAATAATTTGGAAAATTACAATCAAAATAACTGAATGGAAAATCATTCAATAAAACGACGCAAATCGCAACCATTTGAATCACAGTTTTAGCTTTTCCAAAAATATTAGCAGCAATAACAATATTTTTCTTAGCACCCATAAAACGTAAACCATCTACGATCAAATCTCTAATTTCCATTATTATTACGCAGAAAAATGGAAATAACGACATCGTGTTTGTTTTAGTTAAAGAAGAAAAACCAACACATAAAAATATCATTAAAGCATTTATTAACATCTTATCAGCTATAGGATCTAAAAACTTACCTAAATCCGTAACCATATTGTATTTTCTAGCGATATATCCATCTAAGAAATCAGTTAAACTAGCTATTAAAAATACACCAAGAATAATTAAAACAACATAATTCAATGTTACTTCATTATTGTTAATATTATTCCCAATAGAAAAATTACATAATGAAAGGTTGATTACATTATATAAATCTAAAAAATATAAGACGATTATTCCAACGATTAATAAAAAAGCTAATGCTATTCTAGCAATGGTAATCTTTGTAGGTAAATTAATTTTAGTTTCTTTCTTTTCCATAATTTCTCTTTTTTTAATGAGTATTCAGTCCGTAAGCCATGTTTTGTTTTATGCAATCATTTATCTAAGTATAAAATACTTATCATTCTCTATTAAATTCTTTCGAATGATTTCCCCTACCAAATTTGGGTTTCTCGCTTATGGGGTTTACCAACGTTTCATTTTTAAATTTCTTTAAAACTCGTCTCTGTGGCACTTTATAAGATTTCTCCATGAGTTGCCTTTTAGGATAGATCTCGCCGTTACTTGCTCCCAAGTACCTAACCTTATTTATTAAGTTAGCATAATCACTACGTTCATCTCAGAACCGTGCGAGCATGGACTTTCCTCAAGCTAATTAATAGCCAGCGATTGCAAAGACTGAATGTTATTTAATTTTACTAGGATCACAACCAAGTTCATATAATTTAACTTCATATTTACCACATTTTTGGAGTAATTCTATCGGATCGAGACCATTATGGTCACTCACCTTATTTCTTTCTAAAACAACATTTTTGCTTTTTTCGATTGAAAGATTTTTTTCACTTTCTCTCAATGTTGCTTTTAAAGATTCGATTTCTCTTTTTAAAGATAAAATTTCTTCTTCAGACTTTTTAGTAGATTCTTCAATAACCGAATAATCGTTAATTACTAAATCTAAAAATTTATCTACCTCTAAAGGATCGTAACCTTTAACGTTAGATTTAAATTTCTTTTCTAAAATAGTTTGTTGAGTTAATTTAAGTTTCATAGTAATCCTAACAAGAAAAATTATAATTAAAATTAAGTATTCTTTCAATTATTATCTAATTTATTTTTTCAATAAAAACTCCTTATTTTCACTGATTTTTGATTATTTTTAATATTATTGTTATAATATTATCGAGGTATTTTTATGAGTAAACCAATAGTAGCATTAATGTATGACTTTGATAGAACACTTGCATCAGAAGATATGCAAAATTTCTCTTTCATACCAAATTTAAATTTAACCCCAAAAGAATTTTGGACGATTACCGAAGAATTTTGCAAAAAGAATAATATTGATAAAATTTTAGGTTATATGTATGTAATGATTAGCGAATGTAAAAAAAGAAACATTCCTTTAACTAGAGAATATTTAGAGCAATGTGGTAAAAAAATTAAATTTTATGATGGCGTTACCACTTGGTTTAAAAGAATAAACAAATATGGGAATGAACACGGACTTAAAATTGAGCATTATTTAATTACTAGCGGAAACAAAGAAATGGTACAAGGATGTGCTATCGCTAACGAATTTAAAGCAGTTTTTGGATGTGAATTTCTTTTTGACGATAAAACAAAAGAAGCTTATTGGCCAAAAACAAGCATCAACTACACACAAAAAACACAATATGTTTTTAGAATTAGTAAAGGTTTAGTTGATACGAATAGCGACGATGAAAAATTAAATTCAAAAACAAGAGTTAGAAGAGTTAAATACGATAATATGATTTATATTGGAGATGGACTTACCGATGTTCCTGCTATGATTGTCGTAAAAGAAAATAACGGTCACTCCATCGCTGTTTACCCAAAAGGTATGTCCAATAAAGTTTCATCTTTGTATAGTGATGGAAGAGTAAATTATATTTCTAAAGCCGATTATTCAGTCGATGGTCAACTTGAAAAGGAAGTTAAATTAATTATCGATTTAATTGCTGCTCAAGAAAGACTTGATTACAAAAAAGAAAAGATTGAAAAAGCTTTATGATATACGCAGTTTTACTTTTGGGTGGAAAAGGTACTCGTTGTAACGAACTAGAATATAAGCAATACATAAAAGTAAATGGTATTGAACTATTTTTATATCCTTATTCAACTTTATCTTTAATAGACGAAATAGATAAAATTGTTTTAGTCGTTGATCAAGAGCATTTTGATCATGTAACTGAAATAATTAAACAAAATCCTAACAATAAGACAAATTACATAATAAATGGCGGATCTACTAGAAAAGAAAGTGTATTTAAAGCTTTAAAATTTATTAATACTTTTAAAGATTGCGATTACGTTGTAATTCATGATGCTGCAAGATTTTTAATGAAAAAAGATTTAGTTTTAAGATCTTTAGAAGCTTTAAAAAAATATGACGCAACGTCTTGTTATGACCACTGTGTCGATACTTTAGCATCGATAAACGACAAAAACTGTGTCAGTAGATATTACAATAGAGATAAAATTATGAAAATTCAAACGCCACAATGCTTTAAATTTGATATAATTTTAAAGGCTCATATCGAAAATGATTTTGATTCATTTGATGATGGGTATCTAGTAATGTTAGAATCTAAAGATATTTATCTTGTTGAAGGTGATATATTTAATTTTAAAGTTACTACTTCTCTCGATGTAGCCTTTGGAGAATTTCTGTTAAAAACTTATGGAAACTAATGTCGATTACAAAATTAATGATATAGTAACTGGAATCGTTGTCTCTATAAAAAATTATGGGGTCTTTTTAAGTTTTGAAAAAGCTTATATTGGACTACTTCATATTAGCGAAATTTCAAATAATTTTGTTAACGATATCAACAAATATTTTGTTTTAGGTGATAAAGTTGAAGTCATCATCAAAAAAGTTGATAGCAAAACTAAATTTTTATCAGTAT
This sequence comes from Lachnospiraceae bacterium GAM79, assembly GCA_963619035.1. Taxonomy (GTDB): domain Bacteria; phylum Bacillota_I; class Bacilli_A; order RFN20; family CAG-826; genus Onthovivens. The sequence goes on along the minus strand of CAVEUC010000003.1, from coordinate 49,278 downwards.
CAATCAAAGATCTACCAAATAACTTAAAAAAGTTTAAAGATATTAACCCAAGCAAGAAAATCACTTCTTATTTGAAAGAAATTGATTTTTCAAAACTTGAAAAAAAATTACCACAAATGATTAAAGAAGAACTTGAAAAGGAGAACAATAAATAAATATGAAAGTTGAAGTTGGTTTTGATTATGTAGGAGAAAAAAATCTTGTTAATTTTTCAAAAAACAAAGCAAAAGTTAAAAAAATAGACAAGATGATTAAAGAAAAAACTGGATTAGGAAATGATTTCTTAGGATGGTTAGATTATCCAAAAGAAATTAGTGAAGAATTTTTAAAAGATATCGATGAAACAAGCAAAGAATTTAGAAAAAATTACGATACATTAGTAGTTTGTGGAATCGGAGGAAGCTATTTAGGAAGTAAAGCAGCAATCGAAGCTCTTAATGGATTAAAAAGCGAAGATTCAATGGAAATTGTTTATTTAGGAAACACACTTGATGCAAATTATATTTCTCAAATTCTTAAATATCTTGAAAAAAGAAATTTTGCAGTTTGTGTAATTTCTAAATCTGGCACTACTACCGAAACAAGCGTTTCATTTAGATTACTTAAAAATCTTTTAAAGAAAAAATATGGTAACGATTATTCAAAAAGAATTGTCGCTGTTACTGATGAAGCTAAAGGTGCTTTAAGAAAAGAAGTTAATGATGAACATTATAAAGCTTATGTCTTACCTGGAAATATCGGAGGAAGATATAGCGTCATGACAGCTGTAGGACTTTTCCCTATCGCATGTAGTGGGATAAGTGTCTTTGAACTTATGAACGGAATGAAAGAAGCTGCTATTGAACTCGATAATAACGATATTAACACAAATCCATGTTATCAATACGCTTTAGAAAGATATTACTTATATTCAAAGAAAAAATATAAAGTTGAAATGTTTGATGTTTACGAACCTCGTTTACATAGTTTATCTGAATGGTGGAAACAACTTTTTGATGAATCAGAAGGAAAAGAGAATAAAGCTGTATTAACTACTTCCTGTACTTTCACTACTGATTTACATTCTCTTGGACAATTTATTCAAGAAGGAAGCAAAATCTTATATGAAACAGTTTTATACGTTAAAAACCCAAACGAAGATGTAATCGTTCCAAGTGATGAATTAGATCTTGATGGATTAAATTATTTAGCAGGTAAATCTTTATCGTTCATCAACCATAAAGCTTATGTAGGAACATTAAAGGCTCACTATGAAAATGGTGAAGTTCCTAACATTACATTAACAGTAGAAAAAATGGATGCGAACACACTTGGATACATCTTCTACTTCTTTATGAAAGCTTGTGCTATGAGCGCATATTTATTAGGAGTTAATCCATTTAATCAACCTGGTGTCGAAGTTTATAAGAAAAATATGTTCCATCTTCTTGGTAAAGAAGGCTTCTAGTTTATAAAAAAGATACCAACATAAATTTTTGAAATTATTTTTAAAAATATATTGACTTGATTGCGTGCTTTTGTTATATTTATTAAGCACGCAATGTGTCGTGATTAATTAGGTTGGATGTTTAGCTCAGCTGGGAGAGCATCGCCTTTACACGGCGGAGGTCAGAGGTTCGAGCCCTCTAACATCCACCAAGTGTTATCCTTATGGGAGGGTAGCGAAGAGGCTAAACGCGGTTGACTGTAAATCAATTCCTTCGGGTTCGGCAGTTCGAATCTGCCCCCCTCCACCAGTAAAACCTTATTGGGATGTAGCCAAGAGGTAAGGCAACAGACTTTGACTCTGTCATTCCGCTGGTTCAAGTCCAGCCATCCCAACCATTCAAATGATCCACTAGCTCAGTCGGTAGAGCACTTGACTTTTAATCAAGGGGTCTGGAGTTCGAATCTCCAGTGGATCACCACCCTAAGTGCCCAGATGGCGGAACAGGTAGACGCGAAGGACTTAAAATCCTTTGGTAGCAATACCATACCGGTTCGATTCCGGTTCCGGGCACCAACTTAAAAAACTAGACCTTAACTTATGTAAGGTCTTTTTTTATAAATATATGTATATTATTTGAAATAAAAGAACGAGGAAACTAAAATATAATCATGGAAAATTTAAACGACTCAACTATTAGCTTAATCAAAGAAACTTTGGATAAAATTAGACCATTTCTTCAAAGGGATGGAGGAGATGTAACATTCGATTCTTTTGAAGATGGTATCGTCTATGTAAATATCGAAGGCGCTTGTGAAGGCTGTTCATTAATCGGTGAAGAACTCGGAAGCGGCGTCGAAGTAATAATTATGGAAGAAGTTCCAGGTGTAGTTGCAGTTAGACCTGCAAGTCAAAAAGAAGAAATTAAAAAAGCATTAGCTGAACAAAAGAAAATGTAGGAATCACCCTACATTTTTATTTATAGAAATATATTTGTTTTTTAATTTCTTCAGCTTTTTCTTTACCCTTGACGGTTTCTAAAATTAAAAAAGCAAATTCAATTGTTGCTGCTGCACTTCTACCCGTTATCAATTTACCATCTTTAATAGCGTATACATCATTATAATACCCACCAAAATCCTCATTCATCGATGTGAAACATGTATAATTTTTATTTTTTAAATACCCAAGATGTCCAATTATTGTAGGAGCTGCACAAATTGCTGCAACATATTTATCGTTTTTAAGAAAATAAAGTAGTAAATCAATATATTCTTTATTGTTTTCCAATTCGACGTATTCAGGTCCTCCAGGCATCAATAACATATCGTAATTTTCTTTATTTATTGAACAAAAAGGCTTTAAATCTGTGACAGTCAAATCATATCTTCCTTTAGCCTTATTTGAATGTAATGAGAAAATGTCTATATCACATCCACCCCTTCTTAAAATTCCAATACTAGCAGCAAATTCAACTTCTTCAAAACCATCAGTGATAACACATGCAATTTTCATAATATCTCCTCTTATTTATAAATATTAAAACAAACTTCATTATTTTCAGTTGTAAATTTAAAATCTTTAGCGCCTAAATCCGAATAAACATAAGCTATCCCTTTAGATGACGAATCACCGATTAAAACGTTTGTAATTGTTTGACCCATTGATAAATTCAATTCGTCATATTCTTTAAAACCTGCGAATTTATTTAAAAGCAATACAGTATATTCACTATCTTCTTTGCTTAAATTATTTATCAATAATTCGTTCGATGTAGTCGTATATTTAAATGCTTCAGTTTCTTTAGTTACTTTTACATTTGATCTAATATAAATATTATCTGGAATATATTTATTAACAAGACTTAAAGGGAATGTAGTTAAATTAGATTTAAAACTTGAACAATCATATTTAATTGTAGTTACTAAATCTGCACTACTATCGGATAAATTAGTATATGAAATATCTAATAAAGTTACATTTTCAATTGTTTCTGTATTTAAATCATTAATTAAAGCTGTAGTTTCTTTTCCAGTTAAGCTAACATCGTGAAGCATAAGTGGTAAACTTGTCGTTGTATTTATTTTATAATGATCACCATTTTTAACTAAAATATTAGGAGTAGTTCCATTCAATTTTGATACTGCACTATCTAAATCAGCGCTTGTATATTTTGATGTAATAATTTCACTTTCATCAACATTTTTAGAAACTTTTTTAAGACAACTTATAGCTTTAAATTCATCTATTCCAAACATTGCCTTTACAGCTAAATAACTTCCTCCAACTATGATTCCACCAGTAATAACTAAAGCACCAACTGTAATACATAAAGCTTTTATAACTTTTTTCATATTGTTACATCCTTTCTTGCATTAAACAAAATCACTTAAATCAATTGCTTCCTGTTCTAATTTTACATTAAATTTAAGCATATAAACAATTAAATCATAAAACTCTTTATATTGCTCATTATACAATAATTGATTTAATTCTTTTTTATCATTTTCAGTTAATTTTTTACAATATTTTCTATATTTATTTAAAGTATTTAAATTCATCAAATATTTTTTAAAATTAACTCCAGTTTTATTTTTTAAATCTGATAAAATTTTTAATCCACCTACATCAATATCTCCAAAATGGTAAAATTCTAAATCAGATGAGAAATCATATAGTTTTTTAATCAATTTCTCTTTATCACTATTATGATAACCAGCTAAATAAATGATACAATACTCATCGTTATTAAAATAGTTGTAAGTTGTTAAATTTTCAATAGTAATAACTTTTTTAACAAATATATTTTTAATTTCCATTTTTAAAATTTCATCACTTGTTAAATTTAAACTATATCCAAACTTATTTAAATTTATAGTTTCTTCATTGATAGAAATCTCGATGCCATTTTTAATATACGAATATTTAGGATTTTTTAAAATATTATGTTTTGATAATAAATCCATAAAATCTTCGTATTTATTCATAGAAAATACGTTAAAAATATTTAAAAATTTATCTTCGTTATTTTCTAAATATTTAGAATCATTAAAAATAGATAAACTAAAATTTCTTAACAATATATCTTTATTGTTATTTTCTATTGCTTCAATACCCGAAATCGTTTTCTTCAGCTCTTCAATATTTTTGAAATCTCGATCAACTTTTTGTCTATTTATCAATTTACTTTGCAAGTAATTTAAATACATAATCGATGTTTTATTTTTGCAATTGTTAATCAAATTCGTTATGTTTTCCTGATTGTTTTTATATTCTATAACAATATTTTTTCTATCTAAAAATAAATAAATTTCATCAACATAATCAGTATTTAAATAAATTCTAAAAGTATTATTATCTTTATAAATATAAACAAAATTGCGCTCTTCTAAACTTGATAAATATGAATCGATGGTTGGAATAATTTTAAAACCTGTTGGAGAATTATATTCGTCGAATATTTTATCGTATCTATCGATGTAAAGTCTTGGATTTAAACTGTTATTTCTCCATCCATTTTCATATTTATCTATTAATTTATTTAATAATTTCTTATTAAAATCGTTTTCTTTTAACATACCTTTTTCATATCAAAAACTGTAGTAATGTTTTTGTCTTTTATAACACCAAGAGCAGTTTGTACATGATTCAACATAGATGGGGCTCTTTGGGTAGGAACGCTTATCAATAATTGAATATTTAATTTAGAATAGAAATTCATCATCGATTCAATTCTAGATTCATCCATATTATTAAACGCTTCATCTAAAAACATTAAACATATTGGGGTGTTCATTTTATTAAATTTTGTTTTTGTACAAATTTGATTAAATGATGCCGCTATAAAAACGTAGAATGGAGTTTGAGTTTCTCCACCACTTTTTCCTTTTCCGCCTTTTGAATAATATGATACGTTATTGTTTCTATCAATAATCTTAATATCGTATCTCATAAAGTTTCTATAATCTAAAAACTTAACTAATTCTTTTTCGTTTTCTTTTTCGTCATCACTAGTTATTCTTTTAAATAAATCATCCATCAATTCTCTATTCTTTTGAGAAATTGGAGAAGATAATAATCCTATTGAATTAAAATCTTCATTAGACATAAGAAGTTCGTAATATGGCTTTAATTTTGCATCTTCTGTTCCCTCTATTACGAATTCATATGTTTCAAGTTCTTGACCAAATTTATTTTTAGGATCTTTTAAAATACTATTTAAAACCTTAATATTTTCTTTTTCTTCTTCAATAAATGACCTAATTTTAGTTAAATAATCATTTTTAAACGCAATATCAGCTTCTTCTTGAGCTCTATTAGCTTTTTCTTTATATTTAATAATTTCCCTATTTTTAATATCGTTATATATATTAATAAACTTATTTAAATTATCAATTGTAGGATTTAATTCACATTTTTTATCGATATTAACACAATAATTTTTCATGTAAGATTCAATTTCTTTTTTTGAATTATCTAACTCAATTTTATTTTTATTAATACTATTTTCGATTTCTTCATTCGATCGATCTTTATATTGTTCTTTGAGTTTATTAAAAACATTACTATTTATATTTTTGATATATTCTTCTGAATCGAGTTTATTATCAATTTCAGTTAATCTATCTTCATACTTCATTTTCTTTCCACTAACTAATCTTAAATTTAAAATTACATCTTCCTCTTCTTCTTTTAAAGATGCTAATAAATTTTCTTTTTCTTTAATTAATTCTTGGTTTTTAATGAAATTAGAATTATTTAATTTATTAATTTCATCATTATTTAAAGCAACTTCATTGGTTAATTTCTTTATTTTTTCAAATACATTTTCTTTTAAATCGATATCTCTAATCAATGTATTAGATTTTTTAATGAAATTAATTTCGTTTGTATTAATGACGATTGAATCATATAAATTCGACTGTATTTCCTCATTCTTTTTCAATGCATTATTACAATCTTCGAGTTGAACAAGAATCGAATCTCTTCCTAAATATGGTGTCTTATAAATATTAGGATTGATAAATCTAGCAACGTGAGCTTGATATAGCATTCCATCTTTTGTTATAGAAATATCGTGTTTTTTTAAATCATCAACACTATCAACACAAATTACATTATTTAAAATCATAAATGAATAACGTCTAACATATTCCGAATCATATTCCATTTTAGTAAATAATGAATTTTCATTTATTTCTTCTTCATTTATTTCTTTTAATGTATTTGTCGCTACTAAACCTGCAGTATAAACATTTAAATTTCCAGCTTTTGCAATTTCGTTATAAACCCTTAACGCTTCATCATAATAAATTTCATCTACAAAAAGATAAAATCTTCTAGTATTTAAAAAGCCTTCTAATGCATTTTTCCGTTCTTTATCGACATTTTTAACTAAATCAGAAAACACACTAACTTTAATATCTTTATCATATTTATCTTTAAAATATTCTTCTAAAATTTCTTTTAAATTCTTAGTATATTCAGGATAAGGTTTTAATCCTTTTTCAAGTTCATTTATGTTTTTCTTTAACTGATTAACTTTATTATTAACCATTTCATAATCAGAATTTAATCTATTTTTATCTTCAATACTATTATTATATTTTTCTTCAATTTTGTATTTAATATCAAAAATCTCTTCATTAACCTTATTAAAATCTTCTTTATAATAATACATTTTTAAAGAATTCATTAAATTAATTGAATTTAAATAAACAGATAATTCTTCAATTTTATCTTTGTTTTCCTTATCTTTTCTATTATAAGTTTCTAATTCAGATTTTAATTTATCACTCTTTTCTCTTAATGAAACTAAAACCTTATCTTCTTCTAAATTCTTTAAATTATTAATATCATTAACCAACTCATCTTTTTGATTACTAATTTCAATTCGTCTAGTATTTAACGTATTAATTTCTTTATTTGTAGTTTCTAATTCTTTTGTAAATTTTATTTTTTCTTCTTTAATTTTAGAATATTCTCTATCTAAAAGAATTGAATTCATCTCATCGTTTAATATTTTTTTATTTTCATATCCATAAGAAAGATTTTCAATTTCTTCTAATCCATTTAATTTACTTTCTTCTAAAAGAATAGTGCTTTTAATATCACTTAAAGTTCTAACACTATTTTTCATGTTATCTAAAGCTAATTCTTTTTCGGGTAAAAGATAATCATAAACAAATTTATTAACGTCGCTAATTGGTTTAAATGCTAATGCTTTTGGTAATAATTCTAAATATTTTTTAGATTCATTTTTTTCTAATCCTAAAGAATACAATAAATCGATCTTGTTTAAATCTTGAGTCTTAGTAAATTCTTCAATTATTTTATCGTTATTTTTAATATAGTTATCTCTTAATTCTCCAAAAGATACAGGAATTACTTTATTATTTTCTTTCTTAATAAAATTATCTTCAATTATTTGAGCTTCGTTAATAAAATAAAATCTTTTATCTAATTTACTTCCTGCAGTATAAGAAATAACGCTACCTACAACATAAAATTTGTTTGTAAAATCATCGAAAAACTCTAATGCGATATGAGAAATAACATCGCCATCTCTAAGAAATTTTTTATTTTCAAAAGAAAGTTTTCCTCTTACATAACTTTCAACATTTCTATCATTTCTTTCGTTAGCTGCGGTATTAAATTTGCAAGTTCCACAACTAATTACATAATTAATTGCATCTAATAAAGTTGATTTACCAGATCCGTTTTCACCACAAATAATAGCGTTATTATTAATATCAATCGTATTATTAATATAAGAATGCCAATTGATTAATTTAATCTTCGTTAATTTCTTCATTTTTTAATTCTCCTATAAATTTGTTAAGGATTTCATTTAAACTTTCAATAGAATTTATATCAACAACATAAAGTATTGAAGGGTAGATGAATATTTGAGTATCTAAAGAAAATTCTTTTACTTTGTTATATGTAATTAATTTATATTTTTTTAAATTCTTTAAAGCTTGTAAATATTCAGAAACAGATTTTTCTTCTTTATAAATATTTGTTTTCTTAACTTCATTTTTTAAATCATTAAAAGAAATAGAAACAATATTCGATAAACTGGACTTTTTACTTTCTTTAAAATATTTAACCCTAAGCAATAATATTAAAATAGTTTCAAATTTATTGATGTGCAATCTATTTTTATTTTCAATATTAGTAACATAAATTATGCCGATATCCTTATCTAAATTAATATCGTAATCAATAATTGAAAGGTATTCTTTTAAAGCATCAAACAAATCTAAACATTTAAAATAATCTTCCTCATCTTCTCCTCTATATTTAATTAAATACGATTCATTTAAAAGTCTATTTGTAATTTTAGAAAACAAATCTTTCTTAGTATCATTATATGTTTTATAAATTTCATTAAATCTAGTCAATGCTTCTATTTTATCCATACTACTTTCTCCTTATTATAAAGTTATTAAATTCATATCCATCTAAATTTACTATTTCATCATCTTTATTAATTAATTTATATGAACACTCAACATTATTTTGATAAAGCACAGCTAAGAATAATTTAATTAATAAATTAGGTATATTTCTATCAATCTCTTTAACTTCAATTTCATTCTTATCACCCAGTAATTCTAAAATAAATAAATTAATCTCTGAAAATAAAAATTGCTTATTATATTTAACTTTTTCAATTAAATTTTCTTTAATTTCTTCATTAATAATTACTTCACTATTATTTTCTAATGGCACGTCTTTAACTTTATAATTTTTGATTCTAGCTTTATATAACGACTCATTATCTATAGTATTTACAAAACTTAAATTGAAGGAATTATTTTCAAATTCTGAATCATCAATATTCTTCATTATTTTTAAGCAATTATTAATATTTTCTTCAACATCTTTAGATTCATTGATAATAAACTTAATTTTTTCGTTAGCAATTTTTAAATAACTACTGTTTTTCCTATCTATTTCATTAATTCTTGAATTAATATTTAAAAATACATTGTAAATAAAATATAATTCCTCTTTTAATTTTTTGATATCATAATCATCGATTTTAGTTTTTCTTTTTGTTCTTTTGTATGCATCAAGAAGAAATGGAAACATATCTTTATCATCTAAAAGTCTTTTACAATAATCTTGTATTAAACGAGCATATTTTGTTGGATTATCTTTTGTTTTTAAATTAGTAAAAAGTTTAATACCTACCTTATCGTTATATTCTTCAAATAAATGTTCAGTTATAGACTTTGCTTGATAATTTTCCTTATTTATTAATTCTGTTGTATAACCTTTAATTGTACTAGTCATCTTCAATAATTCATTAGAAAATTCTTCACAATTTTTATAAGCTTGTTCAAGGTGAGGGATTGCAGATTTTATATCGCTCAATGCAGTTTGTAAATTTGAATAAATTGTGAAAACATAACCGATAAATTCATTTTCTTCTTCATCATCAGATATGTGGTTTAAAGTTTTAAGTATTTCAATAGCTTTATCGGTTAAAGAAACAATAATTTCTAAATCATCATTATTATCTTCTTCAATCCATCCAGTATTTTTAAATTGATTATATTTTTGTCTTAAAATATCAACTTTATTTTTACTTTTAATATCTTCGTCATTCTCATTTTCAATATCTTTATAAATTGAAATATTAATATTTGAAGACAAATATTTCATAACATCGTCTTTAAGTAAAAAATTATCACCATTTTCTTTACAAAAAAGATTATATAAATTATTTAAAATATCATAATTCAATTCTCTATCTCTACTTGATAGAACTTTAAACATATTATAATTGATCTTTTTAAATATATTCATATTTAAATTTTATCATTTTACGATGATAAGTTGAATAAAATAATTAATATTTAAGCTACTTTTTATTATTTTTTTCGATAAGTAATAAAAAGAATAATGAACATGATAATCGAAATTATTAAACCACTAATATTTAATACGATCACAGTTTTGCTATTAGTTAATAAATCTTTTAATGAAATTATAACCATCGTCAAGGAAGATAAAGCGATAGATAAATTAACAAATTTTAAACCATTTAATAATAGATTCTTTTCTTTATTAGAAATTAATAATCCTTTGATTGATAATATAAATTCTAATGCAAAAATCACTATGTAAATAATATATTTTATGGTAGATATTTCTAAGTTTCTCTTCAATACAAAACATATTAATATCCAATATAAAATGTAAATAAGCGAAGAAATCATAAGAAAAATACTCATAAATAGATAGTATTTATATTTCTGGTCTTCTTTTTTTATTCCTTCATTAAAATTTAATTTTGCAAGCACTATAAAAAGCGAATAAAAAGACGAAACAATATATAGAACATCTTTATAAAATATCGCTAAAAAGGCTTTTCCAAAAAATAAAGATAAATTAAAAGCAATACTCAACTTATTGTAAAATGTAACCTTTTCAATATACGTAAAACTTTTATATTTATCTTTAAATTTCATATGATTTTCAAAGTGTTTTATAAATTAACACACTTCTTTAAAAGATTAGAAATACTTTCTTCTTTATTCAAGAAATCTTCTTTTACCATTCTCCAGCTCCAATTTGCTGTAGATAATGTAGAAGGGAAATTCATTCTAGCTTCTTCTCCTAAATGTAATAAATCTTGCATTGCAATAATTGTTGCTTTGCCTTCATTTTTAAATGCTATTTCTATAATTTTATCCGTTATTTCATATAGATTTTGAGTATCTTTAACTTGTTCAACTCCTTGTTTATTACATTCATCACTTAATATTTCTAACATTAAGTTATATTGCCACTCATTCAATCCTTTTAAAAATTGCATAGTAGTTGGTGAATCGTGAGTTGATGTATAAACGAAATAATTTTCAGTTATATTTGATGGTCTCCACTCATTCTTTGGATCTGCGTTATCAAAAGCTTGGTCGACAATTTTCATTCCTGGATAACCACAAGCATCTTTAAATTTATAAAAATCGTCATCCATTGAACCTAAATCCTCAGCAACGATAGGCAAATCTAGTATATCTTTAAATAAATCAAATCCAGGACCTTTTACCCATTTACCATTTCTTGCAGTTTTATCTTTAAACGGAATTGAAAAATATCCACTAAATCCTCTAAAATGATCAATTCTAACAAAATCAAACAAAGATAAAGCGTTATAAATTCTATCTTTATACCATTTATAATCACTATTTTTTAAATAATCCCAATTCCATAAAGGATTTCCCCATAATTGACCATCTTCACTGAAGCAATCAGGTGGACAACCAGCTACATTAGTTGGTTCTTTTTCATGGTTAAATTGGAACATTTCAGGATGTTTATAACATTCGATTGAATCATATGCAACATAAATTGGCATATCACCCATTATTTTAATTCCTTTACTGTTTGCATAATTTTTAAGTAATGTAAACTCACTTAAAAATTCATATTGAGTCCACATATAAAACAAAAATTCTTCTTTATTTTCACTAATAATTTTCTCTTCTAATTCATCTGAATATGAATATTTTTCTTTATCCCATTTATACCAAGGCTCACCATTATTCAAATTCTTTAAAATCATAAAGAAAGCGAAGTCTTTAAAGTTATCATTATTCAAAAACTCTATGAAATCCTTACTATTTTTATCAAATCTAGAAAAAGCTAATCTTAAATATTTAAATCTATTATTATATTGTTTTTCATAATTAACCCTGTCTTCAGTATCATAAAAACTAGCTTCATCAATCTCGTCTTCAAATAGCAATCCTTTTTTAATTAATTCTTCAAAATCAATAAAATAATAATTTAACCCATAATTAGAAGGTGATTGATAAGGGGAGTCACCATAACTTGTTACATTTAATGGTAATAATTGCCATAAATTGAGCTTATTTTTTGCCAAAAAATCTACAAAATTATATGCTTCTTTTCCTAATGTTCCAATTCCGTATTTTGAAGGAAGACTTGATATATGCATCAATACACCACAATATTTTTTCATAAACACCTCATTTCTAAATTAAAAATAATCTTACATATTATAGAATAAAAAATTATTTTTTAAATCTATTATATTTAATATTTAATTCTTTAAATTTTTTAGCTAATCTATCATTAATATCATTGCTTAATATTCTATAACTCCAATTCTCTTCTAAAACTTTACCAGGAACATTAGTTCTTGAAGCTTCTCTTGTTAATAGAAGATCTTGAAATTGTAAAATAACATGTTGAGCATTGCTGGCAAAAAGCAATTCTATAATCTTTGATGCGTGATATTTAATAGATTTATCATCTTCATAATATTCAACATTCAATTTTTTTGATTCTTGTGCAATAATTTGTTTACAATTATCAAATTCATTTTTATCAAAACTATAAAGTGTTTGCATTAAAGGATTATTATCGTGATTGCCTACATAAGAATATGAATTAATAGGTAAATTCGATGGTAAATTCTTCTCGTAATTTTTAATATTTTTTTCAACAAAAGGAAGAATTGTGGTTCTTAAAACAGGATATGGTAAATTAGAAACAAATTTATCGATTGACTCATCATTTTTTCCTAAATCTGATGCAATTAATTTCATATTTAATTTATCTTTAAAAAAATCTTCTTTTGGAGATTCTATATATTCTCCATGTTTTGCGTTTACCGCTCTAAAAGGAATAGCATAAGTACGATAAAAAGCTCTAAAGTGACTTAATTTAACATAGTCGTATAAAATAAATCCATAACTAATTCTTCTATTCCACCATTTAAAATTATCTTGTTTCATGTATTCCCGGTCATAAAGAGGATTGCCCCACTTTTGTCCAACTTTAGAAAATTCATCAGGAGGGAATCCACTTACAAATTTTATTTGATTTCTTTTATCAACTAAAAACAATTCAGGATGCATATACATTTGAGTCGAATCGTAACTTAAAAAATGAGGCATATCACCAATTAAAGCAATCCCCTTATTTTTTGCATATTTATGCATTTTTTCCCATTGTCTTAAAAATATAGCTTGAGTCCAAAGGTAATAATTAAATAATTTATTCTCTTCTTTAATTACATATTGTTCAACTTCAGTAGAAAAGAAACGATCCTCTAATTTCCAATCATACCATGGTTTAAAATTATTAATTTCTTTTAAAGTCATATAAATAGCAAAATCTTTTAAATCTTTATTTTTTATTACATCATCAATAAGTTTAGTTTTATTTTCATCTCTTCTATACGCTTTAAATAGTACTTCTTTTCTACTTTTAAAAAGTAAATTATAGTCGATTCTTTTAGAATTTTTACCAAAATCAACATCTTTTAAATCTCTAGATGATAATAATCCTTCTTCTATCAATTCATCTAAATCAATAAATAAATAATTAAGAGCAAAAACATCGCTTGTTGAATATGGTGAATTATCGTTATTTATTGGATTTAAAGGAAGAATTTCCCAATAAGAAAAGCCAGCTTTCTCAAGAAAATCTATAAATTTATATGCATATTGTCCTATAGTCCCAATTCCATATTTTCCTGGTAATGAAAATATAGGAAGCAGAACACCACTGTCTTTGTTCATGTATTAAATTATACTATTTTCATATTTTTTAATAAAGATAAAAATTAAAAAAATATCGATAAAATCAATAAAATTTAAAAATTCTGTAAATTTAAAATTTAATAAAATCAACAATTCTAGATTTTACAAATTTCTAAATTAAATAAAGTTTAATAAAACTCTTATAAAACAATAAAAATAATAATATTTTTAAATTTAAAACAAATTTTATTTAGTATATAATTTATTACGAATCGGAGGATTTTAATATGATTAAAAAAATTGGAATTCTTACTAGTGGAGGTGATGCTCCAGGAATGAATGATGCTTTAGTTGGAGCAATCAGAACTGGTATTAATTTAGGAAAAGAAATGTATGTTATTTACGATGGCTATAGAGGGCTAATCGAAAAGAAATTTGTTAAAGTTGATAAAGATTTTGCAAAAGATAAAATTTCTTGTGGAGGTACAGTTATTAAAACTGCTAGACTTCCTGAATTTAAAAACATTGAAGTTAGAGAAGAAGCTGTTAAAAATTTAAAAGAAGAAGGAATCGATGCTTTAGTTGTTATCGGCGGAGATGGTTCTTATATGGGAGCTAAAAGATTAACCGAAATGGGAATTAATTGCGTTGGTCTTCCTGGAACTATCGATAACGATATCGCTTCTAGCGATTACACTATTGGATTTGATACAGCTTTAAATACAGTTGTTAATGAAATCGATAACATTATCGATACATCAAGTTCGCATTATAGATGTGCAGTTGTTGAAATTATGGGAAACCACTGCCCTGACTTAACTCTTTATGCAGGTATCGCTACTAACGCTGATTTAATTATCACTAAAGATTATCAAATGAGCACAGATGAAATTATCGATGTTTTAAATAAGAAAAAAGAAGCTGGTCAAGAATATGCATTAGTTTGTGTTGCAGAAAAATTAATTGATACAGTTCAACTTACAAAAGAAATTGCAACTAGAACAAAATGGGATACTAGATTAACTGTTTTAGGTCATACTCAAAGAGGCGGTAAACCTTCAGCAATGGAAAGAGTTAATGCAATGTATATGGCAAATTATGCTATCAAACTTTTAGATCAAAATATCGGTGGCGTTTGTGTTGGCTTAAGAAATAATAAACCAACTCACCTCCCAATCGAAGAAGCTTTAGAATTAGAAAATGATAAACATTTGGAACTTTACAAAGTTCACGATGATTTAAAATAATTAATTGAGGTATTGATTTATGATTACAGAAAACCATTCAAAAAACACTAAAATCGTTTGTACTATCGGTCCTAGCAGTAATAAAAAACCTGTTTTAGACAAACTTATCGAAAATGGTATGAACGTTATGAGAATGAACTTCTCACACGGCTCTTACGACGAACATCTAGAAAAATTATTATTAGCTAGAGAATACGAAAAAGAAGGAATTTACATTCCTGTAATGCTCGACACAAAAGGACCTGAAATCCGCTGCCATTTGATGGAAAATAATAAAGTTATCATAAAGAAAGGTCAAATCACTAGAATTTCAATGAAAGAGGTTTTAGGGACTAA
Source organism: Lachnospiraceae bacterium GAM79 (assembly GCA_963619035.1). Taxonomy (GTDB): domain Bacteria; phylum Bacillota_I; class Bacilli_A; order RFN20; family CAG-826; genus Onthovivens. The sequence continues at coordinate 33,739 of CAVEUC010000003.1, read as the reverse complement.
AGATAAAATTAGTGTAAATTATCCTAATCTTTTTGAAGATATTGAAATTGGAAACAATATTAAAATAGATGATGGAAAATTAAATTACAAAGTTATCGATAAAGATTTTAAAGCTCATGAAATCGTTTGCGAAGCTTTAAATGATCATGAACTTTCAAATAGAAAAGGTGTCAATTGTTTAGGTGCTAGACTTTCAATGCCTTTTATTAGCGATGCAGATAGAGCTGATTTAATTTGGGGTTGTGAACACGGAGTTGATTTTATTAGTGCTTCATTTGTTAGAAACGGAAATGATGTCAAACAAATTAAAGAACTTTGCGCTTCTCAAGGTCATAGCGAAATTAAAGTTATTTCAAAAATCGAAAACTACGAAGCTATTAATTGTTTAGATGAAATCATCGATGAAAGCGATGCGATCATGGTTGCAAGAGGTGATTTAGGACTTGAAATCCCTGAAGAAGAAGTCCCAATCGTTCAAAAAGAATTAATTAGAAAATGTAGAGCAAAAGGAAAACCTGTTATCACTGCTACTCAAATGCTCGATAGTATGTGCCACTCTCCAATTCCTACAAGAGCTGAAGTTAGCGATGTTGCTACTGCAATCGATGAATCTACAGATTGTGTTATGTTAAGTGGAGAATCTGCTAACGGTGAATATCCAGTAGAATCTGTTTTAATGCAAACTAAAATTTCTAAAACCATGGAAAAACAATTAGATTATGAAACACTCGCTAAACAAGCTTACGATACATCTAATAAAGATAATAATGATGCTATTGCAAACGCTATCGCTAATACCGCTAAATTAATCGATGCTAAATTAATTGTTTCATTTACTGAAACTGGAAGATCAAGTAGAAGAATTAGTAAAGCAAGACCATGCTGCCCAATTCTTTCTATCAGTAAAAATTTAACAACCGTTAGACAAAACGCTTTATATTGGGGAATTTATTCTTCTTTAATCCCAGGAAAAAGAATGCCTGATTTTATCGAAGAAATGGAAGTTATTGCTATCGTTAAAGCTAAACAATTCGGTTTAAAACCTCACGATACAATTTTAGTAAGCGGAGGTACTCCTACTGGAGCTGGTAAAACAAACTTCATGAGAATTATCACTCTCCCTGAAGACAAAGATGTTTTATAAAATCATTTTAACTATTTACAAATAAATAAATTAATACTAATATTTAAGTGCGTTGAAAAAGACAAGTCTATTAACTCAATTCTTTAGAGAGTACGTCAATTTGGTGAAAGACTTACACTATTGTTTAATAGATACCACTTTGGAGCATTCATGGAAACATGACTTAAAGTTAAAGTTAAACTTAAAATTAAGTGATGAGATTATGTCTCATAATTAAGGTGGTACCACGGAAAATATTCGTCCTTAGATTATTCTAAGGACTTTTTTATTTCAAGGAGGAATTTATGAAATTAAAATTATTAGACGGAAAAATTATTGAAGCAAGTGAAAATTCAAACGGACACGATGTAGCTAAAACAATCAGTGAATCATTAGCTAAATCAGCAATCGCTTATAAATTAAATGGTAATCTTTACGATTTATATGCACCAATTAAAGAAGAAGGAAATTTTGAATTAATCACACCAAAAAGTGAAGAAGCATTTCATATTTTAAATCACAGTGCTGCTCACTTAATGGCTCAAGCAATCTCTTTATTATATAAAGATGCTAAATTTGATATTGGACCTGCAATCGATGATGGATTCTACTACGATATCGATTTTAATGATACTGTAGTTAAAGAAGAAGACTTAGCAAAAATCGAAGCTAAGATGAAAGAATTAAGCAAAAAGAATGAATATATCGTCAGAAAAGAAGTTTCAAAACAAGAAGCATTAGAATTATTTAAAGATAATTTCTACAAAGAAGAAATTATTAAAGGATTAGATGAAAACGCTACTATTTCTACATATAAACAAGGTGATTATTTAGAATTATGTGTCGGTCCTCATGTTCCATCAACTGGATATATCAAATTCTTCAAACTAGATACAATCGCAGGAGCTTATTATAAAGGTGATTCAAAAAACAAACAATTAACTAGAATTTACGGTGTTGCTACTTTTACTAAAGAAGAACTTGAACATATTGAATACGTTAAAGAAGAAGCTAAAAAGAGAGACCATAGAAAATTAGGAAAAGAATTAGGATTATTCATGATTTCTGAATTCGGCCCTGGTTTCCCATTCTACCTTCCAAAAGGTTTAATGCTTAGAAGACAAATTGAAAACTGGTGGTATAAAATTCACGATGAACACGGTTATCAATTAATTAAAACTCCTATCATTTTAAGTAAAGAATTATGGTTAACAAGCGGTCACTGGGATCACTATAAAGATAACATGTACACAACTAAAATCGATGATAAAGAATTCGCTATTAAACCAATGAACTGTCCAGGTGCAATCTTAGTTTATAATAACGGACTTCATTCATATAAAGATCTTCCACTTCGTTTAGGTGAACTTGGATTAGTTCATAGACATGAAGCAAGCGGAGCTTTAAATGGTTTATTTAGAGTTAGATGTTTCACACAAGATGATGCTCACATTTTCTGTACAAGGGAACAATTAAAACAAGAAATCGAAACTCTTTTAAAACTTTATGATGAAATGTATTCAACATTTAAACTTGATTACTATATCGTTTTATCTACAAAGCCAGAATCTGATTATATCGGTGATGATGCTATTTGGGAAGAAAGTGAAAAAATTCTTGCTGAAGCTTGTAAAGCTACTGGAAAAGAATTTAAAATCAATCCTGGAGATGGAGCATTCTACGGACCAAAACTCGACTTCAAACTTAAAGATTGTATGGGAAGAGTTTGGCAATGCGGTACTATTCAATTAGATATGAATTTACCAGAAAGATTCAACTGCACTTACATCAACTCAAAAGGTGAAAAAGAAAGACCTATAATGTTACATAGAGCAATTCTTGGATCTTTTGAAAGATTTATGGGTATTATTACAGAACATTTCGCAGGAGCTTTCCCAACATGGTTAGCACCAAATCAAATCGAAATTCTTCCTGTAAATAACGAATTCCATTTAGACTACGCTGAAGAATTAAATAAATTATTCCATGAGGAAGATTTAAGATCAGAAATCGATTCAAGTGAAGAAAAACTTGGTTATAGATTAAGAAATTCTCAACTTCAAAAAACTCCTTACACTCTTGTCATCGGAGATAAAGAAAAAGCAAACGGCACAGTAACTTATAGAAAATTTGGAACTGAAAAACAAATTACTGTAACTAAAGAAGAATTTATTGAATTAATCAAAAAAGAAATTAAAAACAAAGATCTTCTTGTCGAATTAAAATAATTTAAACAAATAAAAACTCTCAATAACATATCGAATTCCTATATGAATTGAGAGTTTTTTTATTCTATTTTATTTCCACACTTCGAACAAAATTTATCATCACTAGAAACTACATTTCCACATTTTGAACAAAATTTCGTTAATTTACTTCCACATTTATCGCAATATAAATCACTTTTTTTATTTAAATGACCACACATTGGACAAGAAACTTTATCTTCATCTACTTTTTTAAATCTATTCTCGTAATAAGTTTCAGATCCATTATTTTCAATTTCACCATCTTTATTAGAAAGTTTCATCCTATTTTTATTCATAAGCATAGAACCAATAATAATAAGGGCCATTCCAACAAAATCACAACTACCAAATGCAACAAACAATTTGTCAAAATTTTCAAAATTAGTTGTTACAGACCTAATTAAAATTAAAAAAGGCATAGAAAATAATATTATACCTATTGTTAACAATACTATCCCTGTTATATACAATCCTTTTTTTGGTTTCATATTTTAAATTATACATAAATAGAATTTAATTATAAATAATTAAATCATTCTTTTTGATATCTAAAATCTGTTGTTCTATAATCTTACTTATGAAATTATTTTTTAAATTTATTAAACCTTATAAGAAAGAATTTATACTAGCAGTATTATTCATTGTAATAGAGTGTGGATTAGAGGTTACACTACCATTCTTAATGAATGTTTTAATTAAAAATGGTATTGAAACATCAGCAGATGGAAATAGTTATACAATGAATTTAAATTATGTTTTCTTGATTGGTGGAATTATGATTTTAATCGCAATTGTAGCTTTTTTTATCGGTACATTTAGTGCTAAATTCGCTGCTATTTCTTGTAGAGGGATGGGATATGAAATTAGAAAAGAAGAATATAAAAAAATACAATCGTTCAGTTTTAAAAACATAGATTCTTTTAGATCGAGCAGCTTAATAACAAGACTTACAAACGATGTTCAAATCCTTTCTGATACATTATGTATTTCATTACGTCCTGCATTAAGAGCTCCTTTAATGATGATTTTTTCTTTAACTTTTGCATTGATAATATCTCCAAAATTATCAGTTGTTTTCTTTTGTGCTTTAATATTTTTATCGGCGATGATATTTACAATAATTCATTTTGTGAAACCTAAATTTAAAGCTATTCAAAAACTTGTCGATAATATTAATAGAATTACTCAAGAATCTGTTATAGCTATTAAAACAATTAAAGCTTACGTTAAAAAAGATTTTGAAATTGAAAAATTTAATGCTGCTAACGAAGAGCTAAAAAATACATCTAAAAAAACTTTATCTATCAATGCTTTAGCGATGCCTGCTGGTCAAATAGCTAACTACTCCACTATCATTTGTATTTTATTATTAGGTGGATATTTATATATGAAGCCAGATGCTGCACTTCTTTTAGAAGATATCCAAACATTCTTAACCTATGTTATGCAACTTTTAGCAACGGTTATGATGTTTAGTAACGTTTTAATGGCTATAAATAGAGCTACAGCTTCTTTTTATAGAGTTCATGAAGTATTGAATACAAATAGCGAAATAATTGATAAAACTGATTCTAAATTAAAAATTACTAAAGGTGAGCTTTCCTTCAATAATGTTTATTTTAAATATAACGAATCAAGTGATGAATTTATATTAGATAACATTAATTTTTCAACTAAACAAGGTGAATTTATAGGTATTGTTGGACAAACTGGTAGCAGCAAAACTTCTTTAGTTTCTTTAATTGATAGATTTTATGATGTTACAAGCGGTTCTATTTCTATAGATGCTAATGATATAAAAGAATATTCATTAAACGAAGTTAGAAGTTCGATAGCAATATCTTTTCAAAATCCTATTTTATTTAAAGGAACAGTTTTAGAAAACTTAAAACGGGGAAATAAAGATGCGACGATGGATGAAATAATTCAAGCTTGTAAAATTGCTGAATGTTACGATTTTATCGTTAATAATCTAGAAAAAGGATTTGATACGATGATTTCTCAAGGTGGAACGAGCGTATCAGGTGGTCAACGTCAAAGAATTTGTATCGCAAGAGCAATTTTAAAGAATCCTAAAATATTAATTTTAGATGACTCTTTTAGTGCTTTAGATAAAATTACAGAAGCTAAAGTAAAAGCTAATTTAAAAACACATTTAAAAGATATGACAAAAATTGTCATTTCTCAAAAAATATCCACTATTCAAGATGCAGATAAAATTATCGTCTTAGACAAAGGAAAAATAACTCATATTGGAACTCATAACGATTTATTAGAAAAAGACGAAATTTATAAAGATATCGCATCACTTCAATCGATAGGAGGTGAACAAAATGAAAAATAAAAGTTCTTTTAAAACACTCCATAGATTAATTAAATATTTTGGTAAGAAGAAATATTTATTAATTCTTGTTGTATTTTTAGTTATTTACACCTCTTTTGCTAATATTTTTGGTACTTATTATCTTGGAGAAATTATGGATACTGCTATCAAAAACAAAAATATGGATCAATTATCCACTGGCATTATCACTTTAGGAATAATTTATTTAGTTGGAGCTCTTTGCGATTTAAGTTACACCCAAATAATGTCTAGACTTTCTCAAAATGTTTTATACAATTTAAGAAAAGATTTGATGGAACATACACAAAATATGCCTTTATCTTATTTCGATTTACATAATCATGGTGATATCATGACTTATTTTACAAACGATGTTGATACATTAATCAACGCTTTAAATGATAGTTTTGCTAATATTATTTTAAGTTTCTGTAATATTGTTGGAACAATCGTAATGCTTCTTATTATCAATCCTTATTTAACGTTAATTGTATTATTCTTCATGGTTATAATTTCATTATTTATCTACTTTAATACTAAAAAATGTAGAAAATTCTTTAAAAAGCAACAAGATGAAGTTGCTAATATTAATGCTAGAATTGAAGAGGATATAAACGGAACTAAAGTTGAAAAAGCTTTCCTTCATGAAGAAATGAATTATGAACAATTTGATAAAGTTAATAAAGCATGGAGGAATGCTAGTACAAAATCTTTCTTCCATACTCAATTAAACATTCCTTTTATCGTCACTATTTCCTATATTGAATTTACAATTAGTTGCGTTATCGGCTGTGTATTTTTAGTAAATGGTTTGTTATCTGGAATTGGTATGTTAACGAGTTATATTGTCTATGTACGTCAATCAGTTCAACCATTCAATTTCTTCACTCAACACATAAATACTATCTTAACTGCGTTAGCGGGTAGTGAAAGAATATTTAATTATCTTGACGAAAAAGAAGAAGAAGATAAAGGATATGTAACTCTTGTTAAATTAGAAAATACATCAAATGCTAATGATTTTAATAGAAGATACGCATGGAAAGTAAAAGAAAACGATGAAGAAAAGTTAATCCCTTTAAAAGGTGAAATTGTTTTTGATAACGTTCATTTTGGATATACAAAAGATAAAGAAATTTTAAAAGGCATATCTTTTTATGCAAAAGATGGTGAAAAAATCGCGTTTGTTGGCTCGACTGGAGCAGGAAAAACAACCATTATTAATTTAATTTCTAGATTCTACGATATTCAAGAAGGCACTATCACAATCGATGGTATCAATATTAAAGATATGAAATTAGAATCATTAAGAAGATCGATATCAATGGTAACTCAAGATACTCATTTATTTACAGGTTCAATTTACGACAATATTCGTTATCCTAGGATGCATTCAACAAATGAAGAAGTAATTAAAGCAAGCAAGATAGCAAATGCTCATGATTTTATTAAAAAACTTCCTAATGGATATGATACGATTCTATATGATGATGGTCATAATCTAAGTGAAGGTCAAAGACAACTATTAGCATTAGCTCGTGCTGCGTTAAGTCAACCTCCACTACTAATATTAGATGAAGCTACTAGTAATATCGATACTAGAAGTGAGAAATTAGTTGAAAAATCGATGGATAAATTAATGGAAAATAGAACTGTTTTAGTTATTGCTCACCGTTTATCTACTGTTAAAAATAGCAATGCTATTTTATATCTAGAAAATGGAAAGATTATAGAAAGAGGCAGTAACGACGACTTATTAAAATTAAAAGGTAAGTACTACTCTTTATATAATGGAAAAACTGAATTATCTTAAAAATAAAAGGCGTTAATAACGCCTTTTATTTCGCTTGTTTAATTGATAAACCAATTCTTTTTCTAGGTATGTCTAAAGTAATTACTTTTACTTTAACTACATCGTTAATCGAATATAATTCACTTATATTTTTAACATATCCATTACTTACTTCGCTTATATGGACTAAACCATCTTGATGGACATTTATATCAACAAACATACCAAAGTCCATAATATTTCTAACAGTTCCTTCTAGAATCATACCGATTTTTAAATCTTTAATATCTTTTACACTATTATTCAATTCGACTAGCTTAACTTCGTCTCTTATATCTCTAGCTGGTTTTATAATTTCAGAAATTATATCGTTATATGTTTGATCTGTTATATTTAATTCTTTCTTTAATGAAGTAGAATTTATTTTAGAAATCTTTTCTTTTTTTATGCTTTCATCATCAGCTTTTAAATCAATTGAAGCAGCTTTTAATATGGTTTTTGCAATTTTATAAGATTCAGGATGAATGTTTGTAGAATCTAAAATTTCATCTCCATCATATATTCTTAAAAAGCCAGCGCATTGTTCGTAAGCTTTTGGTCCCATTTTTTTAACTTTTTTAAGTTCGCTTCTATTATTGAATTTTCCGTTTTCTTTTAAATATTCATATATGTTATTAGCTAAAGTTGAATTTATGCCAGAAACATATTTTAATAAGGAAATACTAGCGTTATTTAAATTTACTCCAATAGTATTAACGCAATCTTCAACTACTCCGCTTAAAGACTCATTTAATTTAGTTTGATTCATATCGTGTTGATATTGACCAACACCAATTGCTTTTGGTTCAATTTTTACTAATTCTGAAAGTGGGTCTTGTAGTCTTCTAGCTAAAGATATTGCACTTCTTTTTTCAACTGTTAAATCAGGGAATTCTTCTTCTCCTAATTTTGATGCACTATAAACACTAGCACCACTTTCATTAACGATAAATATCTTAATTTTTAAATTATTTTTATCGATTATTTCTTGTAAAAGACTTTCTGATTCTCTACTAGCTGTTCCGTTTCCTAATGCAATATAATCGATTTTATGACGCTTAAAAATAGTGAGCATTTGTTCTTTAGCTTTTAAAACATCTTCATTTTTATTAGAAGTTAAGTAAGTTACTCCAACAAATTGTGGAATGCCGTTTTCATTAACTAACGCATATTTACATCCAGTTCTAAATCCTGGATCGAATCCTAAAATCACTTTTCCTTTTAAAGGTGGGTAAAGCAATAAAGATCTTAAATTCTTTTTAAAAATTAATATTGATTTGTCTTCAGCAAAATTAAATAAATCGCTTCTAATTTCATTTTCTATTGAAGGCAAAATGAGTCTTTTCAAAGCATCATCTATACATTCTTCAATTATCTTTTTATAATAGTTATCACTATAATCTTTATAAATATAATTAAAAATAGTTAAGAAATCATATAGTAATTCAATTTTTAGACACTCTTCATTTTCACCTCTATTCATAGCTAAAATTCTATGAGGAGGTATTTTAGAAATTTCTTCTTTATAATCTGCATATTGATTATACGTATCTTTTTCATCTTTTTTAACTTCTTTAGAATGAATAAATCCATTATCATAGATATATTTTTTAATAAACAATCTGTATTTAGGATCATCACTGATTACTTCGCTAATAATATCTTTAGCTCCATTGATTGCATCTTCAATAGATAAAACTTTTTTCTCTTCATTAATAAAAGTTTTAGCATATTCATTTATATCCTTACTATTTTTACCAAATAAAATGTAATTTGCTAACGGTTCTAAACCTTTTTCTTTAGCAATAGATGCTCTTGTTTTCTTTTTTGGTTTATATGGTCTATAAAGATCTTCAACTCTAGAAAGAGTCATAGCTTCATTAAATTCTTTCTTTAACTCTTCTGTAAGTTTACCTTGTTCTTCAATAGACTTTAAGCATGTTTCTATTCTATCGTTAAGTTTTCTTAAATATTCTAATCTTTCATTTAAAGATCTTAAATCAGCATCAGTTAAATTACCTGTTGCTTCTTTTCTATATCTAGCAATAAAAGGAATCGTATTCCCTTCATCAATCAATTTAATTGCGCTTTCAACTTGAGATGGTTTTAAAGATAATTCTTCACTAATTGTTTTTATAATTTCCATATTTAAAACTCCTTAAATATATCTTTATTATACTAAAAATATGCGGCATTTAATATGGTTATTGAATAAAAATCAAATAAAATATTCTTTAATATAATCTAATAATTCACCATATTTAGAATACATATATGCTTTATATAATCCTAAAAATAACATGTAATCATCTTTATAGTTTGGCTTATTTAAATTTGAATTTAAATGTTCAATACATATCAAATTAACATCTAATAAACTTTCTTCTGTATCCAATTTTGCTTTTACAATAGATTCTTCTTTAACTGATAATCTTTTACATTCTTTATTTAAATAAAGCTTATCACTTTCGTAATATGAAGAAATAAAAGATGTTACATAATATATAAAATCGCGCATCTTGTTATTAATTATGCATATATTTTCTTTAATTAATCTTACTTCAATTTCATCTAAAAACAATACTATTTTATCTATTAAACGATAATTATTTTTAACTTTAACTAAAATAT
>CAVEUC010000003.1:0-23551 GCA_963619035.1 Lachnospiraceae bacterium GAM79 | reverse complement strand
TTTTAAATTTATTCTCGATTATTTTGTTATCAAATAATTCAGCTTTATAAATCCTATCTACTAGTTTTTCTTTATATTTATCAAAAGCATATAATTCACTTGTTCCAAATTCTTTTAAATTTGATACTAAAATTATTTTAGCTCCACATGTAACTAAAGTATTTAAATAAGACAAAAACGAATCATAATCAGAATTATAATACCTTTCAAAATCATCTAAGATAACAATTTTATCTGGAGTGTATTTTTTATTTTTTAATGCAAAAGAAAGCACTTCTTCTACGCTTTTATTAATAGAAAAAGGATTAATTACACTAGGAACAATAGAACTAATTTTTGTATTAAAATTATCCTGAATGAAGATTCTTGTATTTATCTCATCAATATTTTTAAGTCCATGTAAAGAAACATAGTAGAATTTTAAATTCGTATCTTTTTTGCTTACAATAAATTCATTTAAAAGATATGTCTTACCACTTCCCCAAGGACCATCGATTAAAATGATATTATAATCGTTCGTTAAAAATAAATTTAATTCATTTAATAGTTCGTTTTTATTCATTTTTTAAAATTTAGTATCGTCAGTATTATTTAAAATTTTAATTTGAGGTTTTAAAATTTTCTTAATACTTCCTTCTTTAAATGGATTAATTAAATGAGCTTTATTAATTAATTCTAAGAAAGGATATTTTCCACCCATCTTTAATAATTTAATATATTTTTTCCAAGCTTTCTCTTTATTTTTCTCGTATTCATTCTTAAATTCAATAGCTAATACTTGAGCTAATGTGTAATCGATATAATAGAAAGCTGCGCAGTAAATATGTGATTGTCTAATCCAGAAATGACCTTTTTCTAAGAATTCAAATCCTTTATAGCTCATCCAAGGTCTATAAATCTTATCGATTTTAGCCCAGTATGCGCATCTTTCTTCATGAGTTGCATCAACATGAGTGTAAACCCAATGTTGGAAATCATCAACTTCTGCTCCGTAAGGTAAAAAAGAAATAGCACCACTTAAATGTGAGAATTTATATTTTTCATCTTGATCACCAAAGAACCCTTTCATATAAGGGTAAGCGAAGAATTCCATACTCATAGAATCAATTTCACAAGCTTCTAAAGTAGGCATTCTATAACTAGGGACAGCGATTTTACTTCCTAAATATCCTTGGAATGCATGACCTACTTCATGAGTTAATGTATCTACATCTTGACTTGTTCCGTTACTATTAGCAAAGATAAATGGAGCTTTATAAGCAGGCATATAAGTCATGTATCCGCCACCTCTTTTACCTTTTTTAGCATCTAAATCCATTAAGTTAGAATCAATCATAAAGTTAAAGAATTTTCCTGATTCAACACTCATATCTTCGTACATATTTTTAGCTACACTAACTAAATATTCACTATTTCCAACAGGTTTAGCATTACCACTTAAAAATTCTAAGGTATAATCATAAAATTCAGGTTTTTTAATGTTAATTCTTTTTGCTTGTCTTTTCTTTAATTTAGCAACAAAAGGAACGACATCTTCAATAATTTGCTTTCTATACCCTTCGACCATCTTTGAATTATAATCTAATCTAGATAATCTTAAATATCCAAAATCGACATAATTTTCAAATCCCATCTTTTTAGCCATTTTATCTCTAACATGGACTAATTTATCGTAGATTTCTCCAAATTCTTTATCGTGTTCTTCTAAAAAACCATATACTAATTTACTAGCTTCAATTCTTGTATTTCTATCAGAATCACTTAAGTATTTACCAAATTGAGATAAATTGAGGTGTTCACCTTTATATTCAATATCTGCACTTGCCATAAGTTTTTCATATTCTGTAACAAGTTTATTTTCTTCGATGCATTCTTCAACGATCTTTTCATCAAAGCATTTAAAAGAATTTTCAACTAAATTAAAATAATGTTTTCCTAATTTAGATTCTAAATAATCTCTATTTTTAGATTCTAAAATGAGTTTTTCAAATTGTTGAGAATAAGATTGAATAACTGGCATAACGTTATTTACTTTTTCCATAGCTTTTTCATATTTTTTATCAGTAGTATCGATACTATTTCTAATCGAAATAACTGTTGTATCGCTTTCTAATTTATCGCTAAATTTAAAATATTTTTTAATAACTTTAAGTTCTTCTTCGCCGTTATTAGCTTTTTTAAATTCTTCGATTAATACATCAATCTTTTCTTTAACTTTCTTTTCATTTGGTACTCTTAATGGTAATTCATTAAAATTCATATAACATCTCCTTCTATTTTAAACTTGTTATTTCTTTAATTCTAAATAACTTCTTTATCCATTTTGTAGAAAATAAATTTCTCCAATAATTATAACCGATAACATAAGTTTCATAAGCTTGAGTCATTTCAGTATAATGTTCACTTATCTCTTTAAAAGAAGAGAAGAGCATCATAACTTTATCCTTATCATAATTTTCTACTTTATTAACAAATATGCTTTCTAGTTCTTTTTTAGATAATTCTAATTTATTAAACATCTTAGAGACATTATCTTTTGATACTTTATTAAATTCACTGTTTCCATATGATTTAATAAAATTTTCATACGTTTTTGCGTCCATTGAATCTTTAAAAAGATCATTTAATTTCATTAAGCAATCTCTCATTTGGTAAAAGTCTATAGATATTGATTCTTCAATATGTTTTATTTTCTTTTTAAAAGAATTCATAAACGAAAAAGATACAATAACTAAAACAATATAAGCTATAATTAAAACGCCTAATACAACAAGCAAATAGTGATACCGTTTAATTTCAGATATATCTAATAAAAACTTATACATATATGTATTATTTTAGATTCAAATTCGTTTTATGTCTATTAAAATGTATAAAAAAAGACCTATTTCTAGGCCTTTTTATTAGTTAATTCTTAAACTATTTAATAATTTCACTGACAGTTCCAGCACCAACTGTTCTACCACCTTCACGGATGGAGAATTTAGTACCTTTTTCAACTGCGACTGGGTGAATTAATTCAACAGTGAATGATGTGTTATCACCTGGCATAACCATATCAGTTCCAGCTGGAAGAGTGATTGTACCTGTGACGTCTGTTGTATGGAAGAAGAATTGTGGTCTGTAGTTTGTTAAGAAAGCTGTATGTCTTCCACCTTCTTCTTTAGTAAGAATATAGCAAGAACATGTGAATTTTGAGTGTGGAGTAATTGATCCAGGTTTTGCTAAGACTTGTCCTCTTACGACTTGGTCTCTACTAACACCTCTTAATAAGATACCTGCGTTATCACCTGATTCAGCGAAATCAAGTGTTTTTCTGAACATTTCGATACCAGTGACGACTGATGAAACTGTATCTTTAATACCAACGATTTCAACGTTATCGTTCATTTTAACGACACCTCTTTCAACTCTACCAGTGACGACAGTTCCACGACCTGTAATAGTCATAACGTCTTCGATTGGCATTAAGAATGGTTTATCGTTATCTCTAACTGGATCTGGGAAGTAGCTATCAACAGCATCCATTAATTCCATGATGTGAGCTTCTTCTGTTGGATCGCCATCAAGAGCTTTTCTAGCACTACCTCTAATGATAGGTGTATCGTCTCCTGGGAATCCGTATTTGTTTAATAATTCTCTGACGTCCATTTCGACTAAATCGATTAATTCTGGATCATCAACTAAATCTGTTTTATTTAAGAAAACAATAATGTAAGGAACACCGACTTGTTTAGCAAGTAAGATATGTTCTCTTGTTTGAGGCATAACACCATCAGTAGCAGCAACGACTAAGATAGCACCATCCATTTGAGCAGCACCAGTAATCATGTTTTTGACATAGTCTGCGTGCCCTGGACAGTCAACGTGAGCATAGTGTCTTTTTGCTGTTTCATACTCAATGTGAGCTGTGTTAATTGTAATACCTCTAGCCTTTTCTTCTGGAGCGCTATCGATTTGATCGTAGTCTTCAGCTTTAGCTAAACCTTTCTTTGAAAGGACGTGTGTGATAGCAGCAGTTAAAGTGGTTTTTCCGTGATCGACGTGACCAATTGTACCAATATTAAGATGGGTTTTGCTTCTATCAAATTTTTGTTTTGCCATATAATATTTCCTCCTGAAATTTATTTTTGCATTCTGCAATGCATTCATTTTAAATTATTTTTTTTAAATATTCAATGATTTAGTATTTAAATCATCGTATTTTTAAGGGAAATATAACCCTTAAAAATACATTTGACTATTTAGAACCAGAATCTTTGACGATTTGTTCTTGAACAGCCTTTGGAACTTGTCCGAAATGGTCAAATTCCATTGAATATGAACCTCTACCTTGTGTGAAACTACGTAAATCAGTAACATATCCAAACATCTCAGCAAGTGGTACTTCAGCTTCGACAATCTTAGCATTACCTCTTTGAGATTCACCAGTCATATTACCTCTTCTACGAGAAATATCTCCGATAACATCACCATAATATTGTTCTGGGACAGTAACTTCGATCTTCATGATAGGTTCAAGGATAACTGGATCACATTTTTTAGCAGCTTCTTTTAAAGCCATACTAGCAGCAATCTTATAAGCAGCTTCACTACTATCGACTTCGTGGCTAGAACCATCATGTAATGTAGCTTTAATATCAACAACTGGATAACCAGCGATTAATCCTCTATCAAGAGCACTAATTAAACCGTCTTGAGTAGGTTTAATATATTCTTTAGGAACAGAACCACCAACGACTGCGTTGACGAATTCGAATCCTTTTCCTGGGTTTGGTTCAAAGTTGATAACAACGTGACCATATTGTCCACGACCACCAGATTGTTTAATGTATTTACCTTCACAATCTCCAGCTTTTCTAATAGTTTCACGGTATCCGACTTGTGGTTTACCGACGTTAACTTGAACACCGAATTCTCTCTTCATACGATCGACGATGATATCAAGGTGAAGTTCACCGACACCAGCGATGATTGTTTGACCAGTTTCTTCGTTTGTATGGACTTTAAATGTAGGATCTTCTTCAGCTAATTTTTGAAGAGCGATTGACATTTTTTCTTGGTCAGCTTTTGTTTTAGGTTCGACAGCTTCTTCGATAACTGGTTCTGGGAATTCCATCTTTTCAAGGACGACATCGTAATTTTCATCACATAATGTCTCACCTGTTGTAGTATTCTTTAAACCGATGATAGCACCGATTTCACCAGCGTGAAGTTCTTCGACTTCTTGTCTATGGTTAGAATGCATTAAGACTAATCTTGCGATTCTTTCTTTTGAATTCTTATTACTATTTAAAACATAACTTCCTGATTTTAAGACACCGCTATAGACTCTAACATAAGCAAGTCTTCCGATGAATGGGTCAGTAGCAATCTTGAATGCTAATGCCATTAAAGGAGCGTTATCATCTGGATGACAGACATATTCTGTTCCGTCAGGATTTGTTCCTTTTGCAGGTGGAATATCAAGTGGTGATGGTAAGTAATCGATAACACCATCAATTAATAATTGAACACCTTTATTTTTATAAGCAGATCCACAGAAAACTGGGAAGAATTGACCAGTTAAAACTGATTTTTTGATAACTTTTTTGATTTCGTCGATTGTTGGTTCTTCACCTTCGAGGACTTTCATCATTAAATCATCATCGAAACTTGCTAAAGCTTCAAGTAATTCGCCTCTTAAAGCTTTACATTTATCAACTAAGTGTGAAGGAATTTCAATTTGAGTAGGATCTTGGTGTTTATCATCACATTTTGAATAATCCCAAGCTTCCATTTTAACTAAATCGATAATTCCGCTTAAGCTTGAACTGATTCCGATTGGATATTGAACAGCTTTTGCTGTAACACCAAGTTTTTCATGAAGTGAAGCGACACTCATGTCAAAATCAGCACCGATTGCGTCAAGTTTATTTACAAAGACAATTCTAGGAACGTTATATTTACTAGCTTGTCTCCAAACTGTTTCAGTTTGTGGTTCAACACCGTTTTTTCCATCAAGAACTGTAACAGCTCCATCGAGAACTCTTAATGAACGTTCAACTTCAACAGTGAAGTCGACGTGCCCAGGAGTATCGATAATATTAATTCTATTGCCCTTCCAGAAACAAGTTGTAGCAGCACTAGTAATTGTGATACCTCTTTCTTGTTCTTGAGCCATCCAGTCCATAGTAGCAGCACCTTCATGGACCTCACCGATTTTGTGAATCTTGTGAGTGAAGAATAAAATACGTTCTGTAGTTGTGGTTTTTCCGGCATCAATATGAGCCATGATACCAATATTACGAGTATGCTCTAAATCGTATTCTCTTTCAGCCATAAATTGCTCCTAAATTACCATTTATAATGTGCGTAAGCTTTATTAGCTTCAGCCATCTTATGGACATCTTCTCTCTTTTTAACGGAAGCACCAGTGCCATTAGCAGCATCGATAATTTCGTTACAAAGTTTATCTTCCATTGATTTTTCTTTTCTTAAACGTGCATAGTTTACAAGCCATCTTAAACCTAAAGTGACTCTTCTTTCTTTGCTTACTTCAGTTGGTACTTGGAAGTTAGCAGCACCAATTCTTTTAGCCTTAAGTTCTACTTCAGGCATAATGTTATTAATTGCAGTTGCGAATACGTCCATAGCTGGTTTTCCAGTTGTCTTTTCGATTTTAGCAAATGCATTATATAAGATTGTTTGAGCTGTGCTTTTTTTACCATCTAACATAATTTTGTTAATTAATCTTGTAACTAACTTTGAATTATAAATTGGATCTGGTAAATAATCTCTCTTTGTTACATTTCCCTTACGTGGCATAATTCTATCCTCCTATCTACTATTCTTTTGATTTAGGTTTCTTAGTACCATATAAAGATCTACCTTGTCTACGAGATTCAATACCTGCGCAGTCTAAACATCCTCTGATAATATGATATCTAACACCTGGGAGGTCTTTAACTCTTCCTCCACGGATCATAACTGTGGAGTGTTCTTGTAAGTTGTGTCCTTCTCCACCGATATATGCAGTGACTTCATAGCCATTGCTAAGCTTAACTCTTGCGTATTTTCTTAAAGCTGAGTTAGGTTTTTTAGGAGTCATTGTGCCTACACGGGTACAAACTCCTCTTTTTTGAGCACTATTTTGATTTGTTTCTTTCTTCTTTAATGAGTCAAATCTTTTTAATAATGCTGGTGCCTTTGACTTAAAAGTTGGTTTCTTTCTTCCTTGTCTAACTAATTGATTAATAGTTGGCATCTTTTTTCTCCTTTCATATTCACAATTCCTGGTGTATCAATATACACCGATAAAAAAAGTTTTTTTAGAACCTTGTAAATAATAACAAAATAGAAATGTAATATCAACATTTATTTTAACTTTATTAAACATTTCTTCCTTTATTTATAAAATCATTAATTTTATTACAATTATTATATCCTCATTAAACACTTTATAAAATAAAAAAGACTCAATTAAGAGTCTTTTTACAAGTTATCTATATTTTTTTCTTGCGTTTTCGCTTTTGATCTTTCTCTTTAAATTTTTCTTTAAATAGAATTCTCTTTTACGACATTCTTGGATGGTACCAGCTTTGTTAACTTGTCTTTTAAATCTACGAAGTGCTTCATCTAAAGTTTCGTTTTCTCTTAATACTACTTTTGACATATTCTTACCACCTTTCTAGCGCTATAAAATAATATCAAAAATAATTTTATTCTTCAATAAAAAAATAAAACCTATCAATAATGATAGGTTAGATTAGTTATTATTTAACAGAATCTTTTAATGTTTTAGAAGGTTTGAATCCAACAGTTTTTGTTGCAGGAATTGTAATTTTTTCATTTGTTCCTGGAACAGTTCCAACTCTTTCTTTTCTTTCTTTAACTAAAAAAGTTCCAAAACCTGATAATTTGACTTCTTCACCATTTTCTAAAGCTTTTGATATTTCACTAACGATTGCACTAACTGCACTATCAGCATCTTTTTTACTTAAATTACAAGCTTCAGATACTGCATTGACAAGATCTAATTTATTCATATTTCTCTCCTTTTATAAGATTAATATAACTTATTATTTAATTTAATTCAATTAAAATAATTTTTTAAGAAAATATATTAATTACCGATTAATCCTCATATTTTAAAGGTCTTTTCATAAGCTCTTTAATAATAGAAGATGGTTTTTTATTATTGTATATAACTTCATATAATGCATTTATGATAGGTAAATCTAAATTTTTATCTTTAATCATCTCTTTTAAAGTTAATATAGTTGCTAAACCTTCTACTGTTTCTTTATTGGTTTTTAAAAATTCTTCACTAGAATCATCTTGTCCTATTTTATATCCTGCTTTAAAGTTTCTAGAAGTAAAACTTGAACAGGTTAATATTAAATCACCCATTCCAGTTAATCCGTAAAATGTAGATTCTTTAGCTCCGTAAGCTGAACCTAAAACCTTCATCTCCTTTAAGCCTCTTGTTATTAAGCAGGCTTTACTATTTTCTTTATAACCTAATCCAATAACAATTCCACTAGCTATTGCAATAGCGTTTTTCATAGATGAATAAAGTTCAGCACCTTTAACATCTAAACATGTATAAACTCTAAAATAATCATTAGAAAATAATTTTTGAACAAAAGTTGCATCGCTTAAAGAAATAGAAACACTACATACACAAGTTAAATTTCTTTCAATAACTTCTTTAGCAAATCCTGGACCTAAAATAGAAACTAGTGATTTAATATATTTTTTATCAATTACTCTTTTAATTATTGTTTGAATAGTCTCTTTACTTTTAGGTTCAAGTCCTTTTGTAGCATTTATAAAATTGACTGGTTTATTAATATAATTTTTAATTTCTAATAATAAATTTTCTACACCTACTGAAGGAATACACATTAAAAAAGTGTCGTTATTTTCTATTAATTCTTTTAAATTTGTAGAAGCTATAATGTTAGAATTTATTTTTAATTCACCTAAATATTTTTTATTTGTGTGGAATAAGTTTATCTCATTTTGAGCTTCTACTTTTCTAGTATAAACAATAACTTCATTACCGTTATTTGCTAAAACATCACTTAAAGCTAAAGCCCAAGCTCCGCTTCCTAATACTACAATTCTCATTTTCTTTTTCTTAATAAAAGCACGATTGGAGATCCGATTAATTCAAAAGATTCTCTAATTTTATTTTCAATATATCTTAAATAAGAAAAGTGCATATAGTTTGGATCATTTACAAATAATGCAATAGTTAAAGGTTTAGTTGAAACTTGTTGAGCGTAATAAATTTTAACTCTACCACCATTAAAATCAGGTGATTCATTCATCGCTTGAGCTTCTTCCATAATTTTATTTAATACGCTAGTTTTTATTTCGTATGTATAAGATTCGTAAACTTTATTAATTAAATTAAATATTTCATTAACTCTTAACTTTGTAACAGCACTAGTAAAGATAATTGGAGCGTAATCTAAAAATTTAAATTCTTTTCTAATTTGTTTAATGTAATTATTCATCGTATCGTTATCTTTTTTAATTAAATCATATTTATTACATACGATGATGATAGCTTTTTTCTCTTCGATAGCGTAACCTACAACGTGTTTATCTTGTTCTTTAATGCCTTCGTTAATATCTAATAAAAGTAAGACTACATCGCTTTTTTCAATAGCTCTTAAGCTTCTTAATGCAGCATATTTATCAATCGATTCATATATTTTTCCACGTTTTTTTAAACCAGCTGTATCGATAATATAATAATCTTGTTCATCTTTAATAATATGAGTGTCGATAGCATCACGTGTAGTACCTTCAATAGGAGAAACAATACTTCTATTTTCGTTAACTAAGCAATTGTACATACTAGATTTTCCAACGTTAGGTCTACCGATTAAAGAAAAACAAATACCATTATATTCATCTTTATTTTCTTCAGTGTTAATGTAACTAATCACTTTATCTAAAATATCACCAATTCCAATGCCATGAACCCCACTTGTAGCGATAGGATCACCTAATCCTAAACTATAAAATTCATAAATATTATTGATAGATTCTTTGTTATCTATTTTATTAACAGCTAAAATAACTGGCTTTTTAGATTTATAAAGCATTCTAGCGACAAGTTTATCATCGTCTGTCAATCCGATTTTTCCATCAACTACAAAAAGAATAACATTAGCTTCATTAATTGCAATTTCAGCTTGCATTCTAATCATATCTTGAAAAGGAGCATCAGCTAATTCAATTCCACCAGTATCAACGCATTTAAAATGTCTTCCAAGCCATTCAGCATCTCCGTAGATTCTATCACGAGTGACACCTCTAACTTCTTCGATAATAGATTTTTTCTCGCCGATAATTCTATTAAATATTGTCGATTTCCCTACGCTAGGAGAACCAACTATAGCAAGTAAAGAATAATTAGCACCCATATTTAAAACCTTTTTCTTTCATAATTAAAAGAATTAAATCTAAAACCTCTTCGATAGATAAATTTGTTGTATTGATCTCTATGCTGTCTTCAGCTGGTCTAAGAGGACAAAACGAACGATGAGAATCGATATAATCTCTCTTATTTAAGTTATTTAAACAATCTTCATAACTTGTTTCGATGCCTTTTTCTAAATTTTCTTTATATCTTCTTTTAGCTCTTTCTTCTACATTTGCTACTTGATAAAACTTGAATGTTGCATCTTTTAAAACATATGTTCCGATATCTCTTCCATCCATTATTACATCGTTATCTTTAGCGAATTCTCTTTGGCATTCTACTAAAAATAATCTTACATTTTTATAACTTGCAATGTAACTTACATTATCAGCAACTTCATTGCCTCTAATTTCTTTTTCAACATCGATTCCGTTAAGAGTTACGTGATTTGCACTATCAAATCCTATCTTAATTTTATTTATTAAT
The DNA here is from genome assembly GCA_963619035.1 of Lachnospiraceae bacterium GAM79. Classification (GTDB taxonomy): domain Bacteria; phylum Bacillota_I; class Bacilli_A; order RFN20; family CAG-826; genus Onthovivens. The sequence goes on along the minus strand of CAVEUC010000003.1, from coordinate 12,642 downwards.
GTTTCTGCTGCTTTTTCATCTTCACAATTAATACCTTCTTTTAAGCATGCTAAAGTATATGCTCTATAAGTAGCACCAGTATCAACATAGATGAAATTTAATTTTTTTGCTAATAATTTAGCTATAGTAGACTTTCCACTTGCGCTTGGTCCATCGATTGCAATTGAAATGTGTTTCATAAGTATTTAATCCCCAAGTAAATGATCAATCCGATCAATAATAAACTAACAACAACAGAAATAGCAATGTAAATAATTGCGTTTTTCTTTTTTTGTGATTTGTATTGTTTGAAAAATTCAAGAAATTCGTTTTTATTTTCTTTAGCATGAACTTCATTTTTAACATCTTTTTGTTCAATTTTATTTTCTTTTTTACCTTTAAACAAAACATGTTCGATCTCATGTCTATAATCTTTATATAATTCTACTCTTGTTAAATTTTTCTTATTTTCCATAAAAAATATTTTACCATATAAGAAGGTAAAATATTAGTTAAATTAAATTTAAAATTTTTATAGTTCGATATATAAACATAAAAATAAGTGGCTTTCACCACTTATTTTTAGTTTTTTATTTAGCTTCTTCTTCTGCAAAAACTTCTTCGTGAGTTAATGAATCAGATTTAAACTTATTAGTTTCTTTTTCTTCTTCATCAGTTCTTTCAGTTGGTAAGCTTTGCATTCTAGCAACTTCACTATTAACAGTTGTATCTTCATAATCGACATCATGGACACCGATATATTGTTTTTCAACTTGTTTAATTCTTGTAGTTACATCGAATGAATCGACGATTGCATTTCTTTCAGCTTGAGATAATAATCCTCTACCAGCAGGTATAAGTTTACCGGTAATGACGTTTTCTTTTAAGCCGTGAAGTGTATCTGTTTTTCCTTTAATAGCAGCATCTGTAAGAACACGTGTTGTTTCTTGGAAGGATGCAGCTGATAAGAATGATTCAGTTTCAAGAGCAGCTTTAGTAATACCAAGGATTAACGATTTAGCAACAGCTGGACGTTTTCCACTTAATAATACTTCTTTATTGATGTTTGTGAATTCGATTGTAGAAATTCTTGTACCTGGAATTAATTCAGTATCTCCTCCATCGACAACAATAACTTTTCTTAACATTTGTTTAACGATAACTTCGATGTGTTTATCGGAAATGTTAATACCTTGATCTTGATAAACTTTTTGAACTTCTTTAACGATGTATGCTTCAACTTTTGCGTTATCGCTGCATTCAAGTAATTTCTTAGGTGAAATAGCACCTTCAGTAATCTTACCACCATTGACGATATGATCATTGACTTTAACTCTAAGTCTAGCACCATAGTTTGTAGTATATTCTTTAGTATCGTTTTCATTTTGAATAGTGACAGTATAGACACCACCTTTTTCAACGATATTTGTAACAGTACCTTCGATTTCACTAATTAAAGCTTCACCTTTAGGGTTTCTAGCTTCAAATAATTCTTGAACTCTAGGTAAACCTTGAGTGATATCTTCGCTAGTAGCAACTCCACCAGAGTGGAAAGTTCTCATAGTAAGTTGGGTACCAGGTTCACCGATTGATTGAGCAGCCATAATACCGACAGCTTCACCGATTTCAACAGGTTTACCACTTGCTAAGTTAATACCGTAACAATGTTGGCAAACACCATCTTTAGTTTCACATCCGAATAAGCTTCTAATTTCAACTTTAGTAATTCCAGCTTTTTCGATTTTTGATGCGATTTCTTCTGTGATTAATTTATTACCTTCGATAATAACTTCGCCACTATTTGGATCGATGACATCATGGCAAGAAAATCTACCAATTAATCTATCTTTTAATTTAACGAGAATTCTATCTTGAGCTTTATCGACGATAGCTTCAACGACAGTTCCGTGATCTGTATGACAATCTTCTTCTCTAACAATAACGTCTTGAGAAACATCGACAAGTCTACGAGTTAAATAACCTGAGTCAGCAGTTTTTAAAGCAGTATCAGCACCACCTTTTCTAGCACCGTGAGTACCAGTGAAGAACTCAGATACGTTAAGACCTTCACGGAAACATGATTTAACAGGAATTTCGATAGTATCACCACTAGTTGATGACATAAGACCTCTCATACCCATAAGTTGGGTGAAGTTAGAGTCACTACCACGAGCTCCGGAATTCCACATTATGTAAAGTGGGTTTCTAGTATCGCTTGCTAATTTATTCTTAACATCTTGTTTGATTTGTTCACCAGCTTTGCTCCAAACTTCACAAACTTGTTTATGTCTTTCTTCTTCAGTTAAGAAACCTTCTTCGAATAATTCGTTAATTAAGTTAACTTTATTATCACCATCTTCAACGATACCTTTTTTAGTATCGACGACGCTAATATCACTTAAAGCGACAGTTAATCCGCTTATAGTTGAATATTTATAACCTTGATCTTTAATCTTATCAAGAATAGCACTTGTCTTTTCAGTTCCGTATTTATGATATACAGCATCAATAATAGCTGTAATATTCTTTTTAATAATAGGAGCTCTTACTGGTAAATTAGCGATATATTCTTTAATATTTGTTCCTTTTGGTACAAAATATTCATCTAAATCACTAACTAAGTTTTCAGGCTTGTTACTATTGATATATGGGAAATCTGATGGGAAAGCAAAGTTGAAAATAACTTTACCGACAGTTGTAATTAAATAACTATCCATCATCTTTTGTGTGAAGCATTTTTTCTTCATACTTGAACCACGTAATGCGATACGAGTATGAATATTGATAATTCCTTCTTCGTAAACTTTTACGACTTCATCCATATCTTTAAAGACTTTACCTTCAAGTTTAGAGAAGTTTCTGAATTTTTCAGCTTCTAATAAATCACCAACTTTCTCAAACTTATTTGCTTTATTAAAGAAATCTTGTTCGTTAGCTTCCATTGTTAAATAGTAGTTACCGATAAGAATATCTTGTCCAGGAGTGACGATAGGTTTTCCGTCTTTTGGAGCAAGAATATTGTTACTTGCAAGCATTAAGTCGACAGCTTCTTCTTGAGCAGCTTTTCCTAATGGAACGTGAACTGCCATTTGGTCACCATCGAAGTCAGCGTTAAATCCTGTACAAACAAGTGGATGTAATCTTATAGCTCTACCTTCAACAAGGACTGGTTGGAATGCTTGAATACCTAATCTATGAAGAGTAGGAGCACGGTTTAATAATACTGGGTGTTGTGAGATGATTTGTTCGACTGCATCGTAAACATCAGCATCACGTGCATCAATCTTTTTATCAGCTTGTCTATTCATTAAGCATTTACCGTTTTTAACAAGTAAAGCTGCGATGAATGGTCTTAAAAGGTTGATAGCCATTTCTCTTGGTAATCCACATTGATACATTCTAAGTTGTGGACCAATAGCGATAACACTACGTCCTGAATAGTCAACACGTTTACCTAATAAGTTTTGTCTAAATCTACCTTGTTTACCTTTTAAAGCTGCAGATAATGATTTTAATGGTCTTCCTTTAACACCAGTTACAGGTTTACCATTTCTTCTTCCGTTATCGATTAAAGCGTCAACTGCTTCTTGAACCATTCTCTTTTCGTTATATAACATAACGCTAGGAGCGTTCATATCGCACATTTTCTTTAAACGATTGTTACGGATGATAATACGTCTATATAAGTCGTTTAAATCATTGTTAGCAAGTCTTCCACCTTCAAGTTGTAACATAGGTCTAAGATCTGGAGGTATAACTGGAAGTGTATCAAGAATCATCCATTCAGGTTTATTTCCTGATTTGATGAATGCATCTAAGACTTCTAATCTCTTAGTTAATTTTGTTAATTTTTGACCGCTGCTACCTTTAATTTCTTTGTTAACAGCATTAAATTCTTCTTTTAAATCAACTTCTTTTAATAATCTTTTAATAGCTTCAGCACCTTCGCCGAATTCAGCGTGTGTCATATCGCTAATATATTGAGAAAGTTCATCGTAAGCGAAGATTGAATTTGGTGTTTCAAGTTCTTTCTTATAGCTTTCTCCAGTTAAATATTCAGAAGAATCGTGATCTTCGATATTTTCTAAGATTTCATTGATAGCAGCTAAGAAGATTACTCTTCCTTCTCTATCATCGATAAATTGCTTATATTTAAGGACAGTGCTACTACCTGGATTTAAACAGATATGAGCACTGAAATATATAATTTCTTCAAGTTGTTTAGCGTTGATATCTAATACTAAACCCATTCTTGAAGGGATACCTTTTAAGTACCAAATATGTGAACATGGTGTCGCAAGTTCAATGTGACCCATTCTTTCTCTTCTAACATCTTTTGAGATAACTTCAACACCACATTTTTCACAAACTACGCCTTGATAACGAATCTTTTTGTATTTACCACAATGACATTCGTAATCTTTGCTAGGACCAAAAATCTTTTCACAGAATAAACCATCCATTTCTGGTTTTAAACTTCTATAATTAATAGTTTCAGGTTTTGTAACTTCACCATGTGACCATTCTCTGATCTTTTCAGGAGAAGCTAATCCAACTTTAATACTAGCTAAATCATTAACATTAAACATTTTCATTACCTCCACTATTAATTAACTATATCTTCAGCGACTTCTTCATCAGAAGTATCAACTTGTTCTTGATAAACTTCTTCATTATGACTAATTTCGCCATAGATAGCTTTCATACTACGATGTTCTTCTTTTTGACTTTGTCTTGCGATAGCATCCATATCGATTTCTTTTCCTTGTTTATCGATAAGTTCAACATCAAGACCAAGACCCATCAACTCTTTAGTTAAAACTTTAAATGCTTCTGGGATTGTTGGTTTTGGTAATGGTTTTGCTTTGAAGATTGATTCATAAGCTTTCTTTCTTCCAACTCTATCATCTGATTTAATAGTCATCATTTCTTGAAGTGTATAAGCAGCACCGTAAGCTTCAAGAGCCCAGACTTCCATTTCACCGAATCTTTGACCACCGTTTTGAGCTTTACCACCTAAAGGTTGTTGTGTAACCATTGAGTAAGGTCCAACAGCACGAGCATGTAATTTATCGTCGACCATGTGGACAAGTTTAATCATGTACATGACACCGACATTGATACGATCATCGAATCTTTCACCAGTTCTACCATCGTAAAGAGTATATTTTCCATCGCTAGGAATATTTGCTTCATCCATTAATTGTTTGATTTCATCCATACTGATTCCATCAAAAACTGGAGTAGCAACTTTTAATCCACCAAGTTTTTTACAAGCCATACCTAAGTGAACTTCAAGAATTTGTCCGATGTTCATACGGCTAGGAACACCTTGTGGATTTAAAAGAATATCAACAGGTGTACCATCTTCTAAATATGGCATATCTGCTTGTGGAACAATACGAGAGATGACACCTTTATTACCATGTCTACCACTCATCTTATCACCTTCAGAAATCTTACGTTTTTGAACGACGTAAACTCTGACTTTCATATTGACACCAGCATCGAGTTCATCACCATTTTCACGAGTGAAAATCTTAACATCTAATACTGTTCCAGCTCCACCGTGAGGAATTCTTAAGCTGTTGTCTTTTCCTTCTTTAGATCTATCACCGAAGATAGCATCTAATAATTTTTGATCTGGTGTAGGTTCTGTTTGTCCTTTTGGAGTAACTTTACCAACTAAAATATCACCTTCTTTAACATCTGTTCCTGGAATTACAATACCACGAGAATCGAGATGTGCTTTTGCTTCAGCAGAAATGTTTGGAACATCTGCAGTGATAATTTCTTCACCATTTTTTGTATCTCTACATTCGATATCGTAAGATTCAATATGAATTGTAGTATAAACATCATCTTTGACAAGTCTATCGCTCATGATGACAGCGTCTTCGTAGTTATAACCTTCCCAAGTCATAAATGCGACAACAACGTTTTGACCTAAAGCTAAGTCTCCATTGTCCATACTTGGACCATCTGCGATAATTTGTCCTTTTTTAACTGTATCGCCTTTACGAACGATGCTCTTTTGATTGATACATGTACCTTGGTTGCTTCCTTTGAATTTTTGAAGACTATATGTTCTTAATCCTTCTTTTTCTTGAATTTTAATTTCAGTTGAATCGGAATAAGTAACGACACCATCAGCACTTGCAACAACTGCTAAACCACTATCTTTAGCGATTGTATTTTCTAAACCTGTTCCAACAAATGGAGCATGTGGTCTAAGTAAAGGTAAAGCTTGACGTTGCATGTTAGCACCCATCAAAGCACGAGTGTTATCGTCATTTTCAAGGAATGGAATACAAGCAGCAGCAACTGAAACGATTTGCATTGGAGATTCATCGACAAAATCGACATCTTCTCTTGCTGCTAAAATATTTTGACCATTAAATCTAGCGACAACTCTATCTCCGTGAAGATAGCCATCTTTAATATCATCTCTTGTAGCTTGAGCGATAATATGATCATTTTCATCTTCAGCAGATAAATAAACTGCATCTTCTAAAATTTCACCAGTTTGTTTGTTTACTGGTCTATATGGAGTTTCAATAAATCCGTATTTATCAATACGAGCATATGTAGCGAGGTTATTGATTAAACCGATGTTTTGACCTTCAGGTGTTTCAATAGGACAAATACGTCCATAATGAGTAAAGTGAACGTCACGGACTTCCATACTTGCTCTATCACGAGCTAATCCGCCAGGACCTAAAGCTGAAATTCTTCTCTTATTAGCAAGTTCTGCTAATGGGTTTGTTTGATCCATGAATTGAGATAATTGTGAACTTGCAAAGAATTCATTGATTGCGCTTGTTAAAGGTTTAATAGAAATTAAACTCTTAACACTGAATTCTCTTTCGCTAGAATTTCCGCTAATAGAAATCTTCTTATCTGTATTTTTAATAATTTTTGTTAAACCAATTCTAAATTGTGTTTGAATAAGTTCACCAACACTTCTAATTCTTCTATTTGATAAGTGGTCGATATCATCTGTATTTCCGAATCCATCCATTAAATTTAAGAAGTAAGAGAAGATTGCGAGAATATCGCTTAATGTAATTCTAGCAATTGTTGAATTTAAATCAGTTCCAATAACTGTAGAAATAACATCTTTATGCTCGTTACTATAAACTTTAACAATATTTACAATTGTTCTTTCGATATTATCAGGGTTATCGCTATTTACAACAGCCATATCCTTTAATAATACTTTGTTCATATGATCTGTTAAATCATATTGGTGAGCACCTTTTTCAAAGAATTCTTCATCTTTAAGTGCTTCTACCATTTCTTTAGTTAAATATGTACCTTTTTCATAAACGATTTCACCATCGCTAGAAACTAAATCTTCAGCGATGTATCTTTCGATTAAACGGTCATAAATTCCTAATTTGTTGTTGTATTTAAATCTACCTGCAACACCTAAATCATATCTTTTGCTATCGAAGAATTTTTGTACTAAGAAAGAGACGACACCAGCTTCAGTAATTGGTTCGCCTGGTTTTAATTTTCTAAAAATTTCTTTTAAAGCTTTTGAAGAACTATTGATATCTTTATCTTTTTCTAAAGTTAATTCTAATGAATTTCTAATACCGAAAAGATTTAAAATATCATCGTTACTTTCTAACCCGATTGCCTTTAATAAGACAGTTGCAGGCATTTTTCTTTGTCTATCAATTCTAACCCAAAGATAATTTTTAATATCGCTTTCAAATTCAAGCCATGTACCACGAGTTGGAATTAAATCTGCGTTATATACATATTTACCTAATTTGTTATCGAATGTCTTTGATAAATATGCTCCTGGAGATCTTACGATTTGAGAAACAATAACTCTTTCTTTTCCATTGATAACGAAAGTTCCGCTATCAGTCATCAATGGGATATTTCCCATGAAGATTTCACTATCTGAAATTTGACCAGTATTTTTATCTAAAAGTCTAAAAGTAACATAAAGTGGTTTTGAATATGTTAAATCTTTTTCTTTACATTCTAAGAATGAATGTTCTGGTTCTTCTAAACGATAAGAAACGTATTCGATCGATAATGTTTTAGAGTAGTTTTCAATTGGGAAAACATCTTTTAAAACATCTTCAATACCTACGTTTAAAAAGTTATTGTAAGAATCTGTTTGAATCTCAACTAAATAAGGGAGTGGTAATTTACCACTTATTTTAGAGAAATTAATACGATCATTATTAATTTTTGGATAATCTCTATATGTTTTCATTTAATGCTCCTTTATATAAGTTCCTACTTAGCTAAAATCACGTAATATCCTTTTTCTTTATATATAACGCTAACGTTTTGAAATAAAGAAGAAAGATATTTCATATGAGATAAAGCGCCTTTATCTTTTCTAATAACTATATAGAAACAACCATTATCATTCAAATGCTCCTTTGCGCCAATATACATCTTATAGATAATCTCTTTTCCACAAGATATCGGTGAATTTAAACTGATAATGTCGAAAGATTCTTCGATATTTTGAAATGAATCAGAAACGATTGTTTTACAATCAAGCTTATATTTATCCTTATTAATATTAGTGCATTCAATGCATCTAGAATTAACATCAGATAATGTAACATTTAAAGATGGAAATACCATCTTCATCGTTAAACCTATCGGTCCATATCCACATCCTAAATCTAGGAAACTTCCTTTTAGATCATTACTTGCAAGCACTTTCATTAAAATAAATGTACCTGGATCTAATCTTCTATTTGAGAAAACATTACGATCACTAACTAAAGATATTTTTTTATCTAAAAAACAAAAATCGATATTTCTATATTCGTTTTTGTCGTTTGGATCGTTAATAAAGTAGTGATTCATATACTTTCTTAAATAGGCAAAAACCTGCCCTTAATAGATAAAGAGCAGGTTCTATTGAATTTAATAATTACTTAACTTCAACTTCAGCGCCAGCAGCTTCAAGAGCTTTCTTGTGTTCTTCAGCTTCAACTGGTGAAATTTTTTCTTTGATGACACTTGGGACTGCATCGACAAGTTTCTTAGCATCCATAAGTCCTAAACCTGTGATAGCTTGGATTGCTTTGATAACTGCAACTTTAGCTGTTCCGAAGCTCTTTAATGTTAAAGTAACTTCAGTTGGTCCTTTTGGAGCTTCTTCTTCAGCAGGAGCAGCAGCACCTGCGACTGGAGCAGCAGCTGTGACTCCAAATTCTTGTTCAATAGCCTTAACTAATTCGTTAAGTTCAACGACTGTCATTTCTTTTAATGAAGCGATAAATTCTTCTGTATTAATTTTTGCCATAATTTTAATCCTCCGTAATTAGCAATTAATTTTGTTTCTCTGCAACTTGTGAAATGCTGTATGCTAAGTTTCTCATAGGTGCTTGAAGTACGCTGAGTAACATAGAAAGCATTCCTTCTTTTGATGGTAAGCTTGCGAGAGTCTTGATGTAATCTGCATCTTTAACTTGTCCATCAACTAATCCGCCTTTAATAACTAAAGCTTCGTTCTTTTTAGCAAATTTTGCTAAATCTTTTAAGCTTCCGTTAGTGGCATCTTTACAAAAAACGAATAAGTTTGGTCCTTGTAAATAAACGTTTAAATTTTCGTTTTCGCCAGTAGCTCTTGCGACTAATGTGTTTTTGTAAACATTAGCACTAGCTTCTTTTTCTTTTAAAAGATGTCTTAATTCGCTCATCTTTTTAACTGTTAATCCACGATATTCACAGATAACAACAGCTTCGCTAGCAGAAACTAAATCTTTAACAGTATTAACAACGGACTCTTTTTCCTTTAATACGTCTTTATTCATTGATTTACCTCCTAATATATTTTGAGGCTAAATATACAAATGAGGATCTATTAACAACCTCGGTAACATTATTAAGACTATCCAATCGTCCGTTACTGTCTCTGGTATATTCTGCCTTCTAAACTAATTTAATCAATTAGATATTGTAATCAACACTAATTGATGGACCCATTGTTGTATGGATCTTACAAGTATTAACGTAATTACCTTTAACTGTTTGAGGTCTTACTTTTAATATTTGTTTGATGATAGTTGTAACGTTTTCAATTAACTTATCATCTTCGAATGAAACTTTACCAACAGATAAGTTGATATTTCCATCTCTATCAGCTCTGTATTCAACTTTACCAGCCTTTAATTCAGATACCATTTTAGCGACATCCATTCCGACTGTACCAGTTTTTGGGTTTGGCATTAATCCTTTAGGACCTAAAACTCTACCTGCTTTACCAATTTCACCCATCATATCTGGAGTTGCACAGATAACATCGAAGTCAAACCATTTTTCAGTGATGATTTTGTCTAATAAATCTTTACCACCGACATAATCTGCTTTAGCTTCTGTTGCTTCTTTAGCTTTAGTATTTGTTAATACTACGACTCTAACGTCTTTTCCAGTTCCACCAGGAAGAACGACTGTTCCTCTGATTTGTTGGTCAGCTAATTTTGTATTGATATTTAAATTGAATGAAATATCAACTGATGAATCAAATTTAACTGTAGAAGTTGTTTTAACTAATTTACATGCTTCTTCAATTGAATAAACTTTTTTAGCATCGATCAATTTAAGAGCTGCTTGATATTTTTTACCAAATTTCTTCATAATCTTCCTCCAAATTAGTCGATGACTTCAATGCCCATATTCTTTGCGCTTCCTTCGATGATTTTCATAGCTTGTTCAACATCATCAGTATTTAAATCTGGAAGTTTGTATTGAGCGATTTCCTTAATTTGTGCTTTTGTAACTTTTCCAACGACTGTTTTTTGGTTGCTAGCACCTTTTTGAATTCCTGCAGCTTTAAGTAAAAGACCTGTAACTGGAGATGTTTTGATTTCCATCTCGAATGTCTTATCTTCAAATGCAGTAATAATAACTGGGACGACTTGTCCTTTTCTGTCTGCTGTCTTAGCGTTAAATTCAGTACAGAATTTAGGCATAACGACACCAGCACTTGCAAGTTTTGGTCCTGGTTTAGCTTCTCCACCAGGAAGTTCCATCTTGACAACTTTTGCGACTTTTTTTGCCATTTTGAAATTCTCCTTTCATAATAGTTTGTAGTATGAAGTAGTTCGCCTCTTCTCCTACGTTTTTAAAACGACTTAGCGCGTATACATAACACGCGTGTATAATTATATATAAAAAGCCGCTCATAATCAAGCGGTTTTTTAATAATTTAAATTCAGTTAAATTAATCTTTAGCGATTTCAGTGAAATCAACTTCGACTGGAGTGTGTCTACCAAAGAAAACAGCATCAATTTTAACAATACCTTGTTCTTTGTCGATATTTGTAATTGTTCCATCGATTCCTTCAAAAGTACCATGGACAATTTTAACATTATCACCAATATGGTATCTATCATACATTGAATTATCAACGTAACCCATAATTTTAAGGACACTTTCCATTTGTTTAGGTGTAACTGGAGCTGGTTTTTGACCACCACCGCTACTTCCTGCAATACCTGTAACTAAAGGTGTATTTCTGACCATAAACCAGCTTTCATCTGTCATGATCATTTCAGCAAAAACATAGCCTGGGAAAAGATTACGTGCTTTAGTTTTTTGAACCATTTCACCAGTTTCTTTGTCTTTTACCATTTTTGGTTGACCAGTTTTTTTATCGATTTCAACTTCTTCTTCTTCAGCGACGATAACTCTAAAAACATAATCTTGAAGACCCATTGATTCGACTCTTCTAAGAATATTTTCCTTAGCTTTTTTCTCATTGCCACTATAAGTTGTGACTATATACCACTTTTTTTCACCATTTACATTTTCAGACATAATTCACCTCACTAAATATTTTTAAAAGCTTCTTTAAGTTGGTTGATGATTGTATTAGCTGCATAATCTTCAAGATAGATAAAAGCAGCTGCAAAAATCATAACACATAAAACGACAGCGATAGCAGGTAATAATTCATCTTTTTTAGGCCATCTAACTCTTTTAGCTTCGCGGCCAACACCTTTAAAATAATTTATTGGACTCTTCTTCATATTCCCTCCTACTTGCTCTCTTTGTGAATCGTGTGTTTGTTACACGTTGGACAAAACTTATTGAGCTCTAATCTCTCACTAGAAGATTCAACCTTCTTAGTGGTTGTATAATTTCTTGATAGGCATTCAGTGCAAATTAAAATAACTTTCTTTCTCATACTTATCGAATATTTTAATACAACGATAAAATTTTATCTAGACATAAAATAAAAGTCAATATTTATATTGACGAAAAATAAATAATTTTTTTGTTGAAAATCAAATAAAATTCAACTATTTTTCTGATAAAATTTTTTTAAAAATTTTTAAAAATTTTATCGACCAATTCGATATTTTAATTGATTTTTTATTTCGTTAAAATGAAATTAAATTAATTCGAATTGGAGAGAATTTATGGAACAATTTTTTTATAAAGATTTTCATGATTTTTTTATGGAAAACATTTTTTCAGAGAATATTCTGGAAAGGTACTTTTTCAAGAAAACCTTGAATCGTAGATTATTTAATAAAACTTTCTTATCCAAGGAAATATTCTTTGATAATTATATAAATCGGTTCCTTTATAAATATTATGAAATGAACGAATACAACCAAATTAGTTTTAATGAATTTATACTAAAAACATCAGTATTATTTAAATAT
>CAVEUC010000002.1:17196-22582 GCA_963619035.1 Lachnospiraceae bacterium GAM79 | reverse complement strand
ATTCTTAAATTAACTGCTCCTTTAGGCATTGTTAATGTTTTTGAATATGTTTTATAATCTGTAGATTCAATTTTTATTACTTCTTTAGATAAAGTGATATTTCCACCATCTTTATAATAAATTTCTACGTTTCCTTTTGAAGATGCATCTTTTAATTTTGCATCAATTGAAAAATCGTATTGATACCCTTCATAAGCTCCGCCGATATTTTGGTAAACATATTCACCATGATATTTACTTGTTGTATCGCTAGATGCGGTTAATTCAATTGATTTTGAAGTTGATGTTGAACCGTCATCACTAAAACTAAAACTACCTTTACTTGAAGTTGTATCAATTTGCCAGCCATAGTAATTATTGTCGTTATATGCATATGTTTTTTCAAAATTTGGATTAGAGAATTTGTTGATATTTTTTATATCTGAATAATTGATTGTTTGTATATTTAATGTAGATGGTACAGTTTTTGTAAAAGCAGTATATGATCTACAACTTTCTTTAAATTGGTTATCATCAAATGATGTATAGCTAATATTTTTAATAAGCATATAATCTGTATCAAATAATGAATCGCCTGCCCAGCTTGGTAACCATAAGCCAACCCAAAGAGGCATTTCGTGTTCAGGAACAGCTGACCCAGTAATTGAAGTTACAAAAACTTCATCGACAAACCAGTCGATTCTTTTTTCTCCACTTCCTTCATAATCTGTATACCGATCAAATGTGTATTTATGCATTTTTCCATCATTAAAATGTAATTGATTTTCTAATGACATGTTTTTAGTTTCTTTATTAGTGTGAGTTGTCCAAGTGGTGCACCATTCATTAGTAAATTGACCACCTCCGCCAATTTCTATATCGATTTCATTTTGTGAACTAGCTTCGTTACCAGTAGTAGTGCAATATGTCCAAAAAGCACTACATCCTCCAAATCTAGGGAAAGATGCCATAGTAATTTCAAATCTTCCAGGACCTAAATGGTCTTTTGTGATTAATACTGCACCTTCAGGTTTATTTTTTGTAGAAGAATCTTCCTCGTTATATCTTCCTCTTCCTTTAATAGCTAAAAGCTTATTGTTATCTTCGTCAACTGTATAAAATAAATTTCTACTTCTAACTCCATTATGAGGTTGAGTGCTTCCTGCATCCCAAACACCATCTATTGAATAAAACTTATCATCGCTAATTCCGTCAGTGAAAGACTCGTTGATATTTGTTTCGTTTTCTAAATCAAACGCGTTTCTTTCTGTAATTTTTGAATAATATGTTGGATCAGTATCTGGAGTATAATCTTTTGGATCGTTATTATTAGAATGACCGCTATCACATCCAACTAAAGATATAATAATTAATGGACTTAAAAATAAATAATTAAATTTTTTCATATAAACCTCTTTTTAGGAAATCGATTTCCTTAATTAAAATTAACATAGAAAACTTTGTTTTACAACAATAAAAGTTGAAATTAAGTAAGCGCTTTCATTTTTTCTTGATATCTATTAAATGATTTGATATATTTAAAGTATAAAAGTTAGGAAACCGATTTCCTAAATTGAGGTAAAGTATTTTATGAAGAAAAAATTAATTTTAGCAACTCTTTCTGTTTTAGCATTATCAACAGGCGTATTAGCTTCTTGTGGAAATCAAACAAGAACTGATTCTGATGAATTATTTGTTTGTGTTTATGATGGTGGTTATGGTAGAGAATGGATTGAACAGATCGCTTCTGATTATGAAGCGAAAACTGGAGTTAAAGTTAATTTTACAACAGACACTTCAGTTTTAGATAAAATTGAATCACAACTTAGAGATGGATCTGATTATGATATTTTTATGTCTCATGATATTTCATGGAAAAGCTATGCAGCAAGTGGTTATTTAGCTAATCTTGATGATTTATATTCTTCAACTGTTGAAGGTACTAATAAAACATTTGAACAAAGATTATCTGCAAGTGCTTTAAAAAATAGTAAAACTGAAGGTGAAGACGGAAGTGAACATTATTATAAAGTTTGTTACACTCAAGGTGCTGGTGGACTTGTCTATAATGTTGATTTATTTGAAAAGAATGGATGGTCAGTCCCTACTACATATGATGAATTAGTCACATTATGTGAAACTATTTCTAATACAGAAATTCCTGGTGGAGATAGAGGCGAAACTTATTCTCCTTTTGCATGGTCTGGCTCTGATAGACAATATTATTGGGATTATTTAGTTTTCCCTTGGTGGTATGAATTAGCTGGAGAAGCTAAAATTAATAAAATTCTTGAATATAAAGGTGAAGATGGCAAATATTCAACTGGATATGAAATGTATAATCCAGATACAAATTATAAAGAATTTATTGAAGCTTATAATATGTGGTATAAATTAATTGCTACGTCAACAAATAACAACTCGATTGCTAATGCATATTCAGGTAATTTACTTGCAGCTCAATCTGCTTTCTATTCAGGAAAAGCAGCTATGATTCCTTATGGACAATGGGCACAATATGAAATTAGTAACGCTAAAAAGAGTGATCTTGGTTTTAAAATTAAAATGATGAAGACTCCAAAGGCAAAAGCTAGTTCAACTGAATATTATAATTATAATGTTGGTTTTGGTGATTCTATGATTATTCCTAGCAATTCTCCAAGCATCGATAAAGCAAAAGATTTCTTAAGATATATGGCTACATATGATGCTTGTAAAACTTTCGTTAAAAAGTCTCAAGGTGCATTTTTAGCTTTTGATTATAGTGATGTAGATTTAGAGTTAACAAGTGAAGATACATATACTAGATCAGTTTATGAATTATTAACAGAATGTAAAAACTTCAATCTTGTTTCACAAAACGAAATTACTTACTGGAATACTAACACTGTTATGCCTTGGATTGAAAATAAATATTATTATCAAAATGCTTGTAGTGAACCATCAAAAAATACACCAGAAATCGTTGGTAACACAATGTACAACACAGCTAAAAAAGGCTGGAGTTCTTGGTTAAGAACTGCTGGTTTAAAAGATTAATTTTTAAAAAAATAGTTAACATTTACATATGAAATTCGTTCAAAGAAGAGAAGATATAGTACCAAATATTAAAAGAAAAAAGAAGTGGATTAAAGGAAGTACCATATTTGTTTTAGTTATGCTTGCTTATCCTGTTCTTCAATTTTTAATTATGTGGTTTGGTGTTAATATCAACTCAATACTTTTAACTTTCCAATATCCTGTTAGAAATAAATTAACTTTTGTTGGATGGGATCAATTATTTTATAACTATCAAACTTTATTTGAGTCATTTAAATTAGAATCGACTCAAAATATGTTTTTAACATCATTTTTATATATTATTGTTTCTTGTTTTATTACTTTACCAATCGCATTATTTTTCTCATATTTTATATTTAAAAAGATTTATGGTGCAGGATTTTTTAAAGTTATTTTCTATTTACCATCAATTATTCCTTTAATTGTTTTAACATTAGTTTTTAAAATAAGTTTTGATTCTAATGGTGGAATCATGTCTTCATTTTTAGGATTATTTGGAATAAGTACAGCGGATATGTTTATTGGAGATAACGCAAGATGGACAGTATATTTCTTCTGTATTTGGGCTGGTATTGGATATGATGTAATTTTATTAACAGCAGGTATGAGTAGAATCCCTAGAGAGATTCTTGAATCTGTAAAAATGGATGGAGTCCCTCCTCTTAAAGAATTTATTCATATAGTTATACCACTTACTTGGCCAACAATTACTACATTATTTGTTTTAGGTATGATGAGTATGTTTAATGTTTATCTTCAACCATTCTTCTTAACAAGTGGAACGAATGATACGATGACAATTGGACTTCAAATATATCAACAATCTCAAGGTGCTGGTGTTAACACTCCTGCTACATTAGGTTTATTCTGTTCATTAATTGGTGCTCCAATTATCGTTGGAACTAGAAGTTTATTAAATAGATGTTTTAAGGATGTAAATTATTAATATGAATATTGTAAAGAAACATTTTAAGAAAAAACAAGAAGACTATAGACAAGAAAATTACTATAGAAAACATGATATTTTATATAAACGTCATGGTGGAGAAAAAGCATTATTTATAGTAATGTTTTCAATTTTTGTATTATTTGCTATCTCATTTATCTTTCCATTTTTATGGGTATTAATTAATTCTTTTAAAGATGCTGGAGAATATACTCATAATTATGTTGGTTTACCTCAAAATTGGACTTTTGATAACTTTATTAATGCATTTACATTTAAAGATGCTTCTACTCATTATTTTACAATCTTTCAAATGTTAGGGATGTCTGTAATTATAGCTGGAATAGGAACGATAGTTACAATTTTTACATCAAGTTGTGCAGCTTACGTATTAGCTAAATATAAATTCCCTGGAAGAAGTATTATTTGGGGTGTTGTCATCTTTAGTTTAATTGTCCCTATTGTTGGATCATTACCTTCTCAAATTCAATTGATGAAAGCATTAGGTTTAGATGGAACTATTATTGGTTGTATATTCCTTTATTCTGGTGGTTTTGGAATGAATTTCATGCTTTTATATAGTTTCTTTAAATCTTTAAGTTGGACATATGTAGAAGCAGCTAGAATCGATGGTGCTAGTGATTTTAGAATATTCTTCCAAATCATCATCCCTATGGCAAAAGGACCAATAGTTGCTATTTCAGTTATTCAACTTATCGGTTTATGGAACGATTATTTAACTCCATCTATATATTTACCAAAGATGCCTACTATTGCTGTAGGATTAAAATATTTATCCGATACAATGGTTCAAAAAGCAAATTATACAATGTTATTTGCAACCATTATTCTAACATTGTTACCAATTCTTATCGTATTTTTATGTTTCCAAAAAACTATTATGGAAAATACATCAGTTGGTGGTTTAAAGGGTTAATAAAGCGTTTTGCTTATTAAATACATTTCTTAGAAAAAAATAATAATATAGGAGGAAAAGAAATGAAAAAGAAAATTATACCAGTTGTAGCTCTTGCGAGTTGCTTATTAATTGGAGGTGGATTAGTCGTTACATCTTGTGATAATACTCAAGATGTTAAAAAGACTGGAACAGTTGTTGTTTCAACAGATAATCACGGTACAGTCGTCGCTAGTAAAGCAAGTGGAGAAGTTGGAGATGAAATTACTTTAACTGTAACACCTAATAGCGGCTATGAATTAGATACTTTAACTCATAATGGAAGCGATATTAAAGCTAGTAAAAAATTTACATTAGTTGAAGGAGAAAATAAAGTTGTTGCTACATTCAAAGTAAGTACAACTCCTACACCAACTCCATCAACATATACAGTAACTGTTGCAAGTAGTGATAATTATACTGTTAGTGGATTAAGTGAATCTTAT
>CAVEUC010000002.1:0-16323 GCA_963619035.1 Lachnospiraceae bacterium GAM79 | reverse complement strand
GCTGATACATGGACTTATTGGTATCAACAAGAAGGTGGACACTCAGTTAATGAAGGATATGTAACTAAAGAAAATACAGTTCATTTAGACTATATTGAAACAAATGCATATCAGCCATGGTTAGTTCAAATTTTCTACAAAAATAGTTCATTAAAAGTTGGTACAAAATACACATTTAAATGTACTCTTAATTCAAATGTAGCAGGTTCAATTATAATTAATAATCAAACTATAAATCTTGTGGCTGGTGACAATGATGTTGAAGTTGATTTTACTCAAAGTGATGCTGCTACATTGATTATGCAATTATCTCCATTAGGGACAGCTATATTAGAAATTAAAGATTATTCATTTAATGAATATGTTGCTAAAGGTACAATTACTGAGGGCGATTTACCAGATGGAGTTACATTAAGTTATAAGATTGGTGAAGAAGATGCTTCATTAGAGACAAAATATGCTGTTGGAACTGAAGTTACTGTTACATTAAACGATACAACAGATACTGTTGAAGATGTTCTTGTTAATAATATTTCAATTAAGAGTGGAGATGAATATAAATTCACAATCAAAGAAGGAACAAATAAAGTAACAGTTAAAATTAAAGGTGCTACTGTTGTTACTAAAGAACTTCCTATCATCGAAAAAGGCAATCAATCAACTAAGATTGAAGGTGCTATGGTTTGGATTTATTTAGACAATAGCGAACTTGGAATAACAGGTGCTAACGTTTCTGATTATACGGTTGTTGCTGAAGTTACT
Organism: Lachnospiraceae bacterium GAM79; assembly: GCA_963619035.1. Taxonomy (GTDB): domain Bacteria; phylum Bacillota_I; class Bacilli_A; order RFN20; family CAG-826; genus Onthovivens. The sequence continues at coordinate 15,561 of CAVEUC010000002.1, read as the reverse complement.
TCTTTATTATCTACTGGTGCTGATTTTGGCGTAAGTGTTCTTAGATATGCTTTTGAAGATTATGGAACAAACACTGTAAGACTTACAATTTATTTAGATAAAGGACCTGGTGCTGATTTTACAACTACAGCTAAAATCACATTAACTCATGGTGATGATATTTATGAAAAGACAACATCATTTACCGGATTTACTTGGGATGATGCATCACCAGTTGTTGAGCCTACTACATATACGGATGGAACTGTATTAGAATCAGGTGCAAATAGTGAAAAAACTAGATTTGAAGGTGCTGGTGCTCATATTTGGGTTGATACTGATTCAATCGGAATGACTGCAAGTAATAAAAATAACTATACTGTTGTAAAAAAAGAAATTGATCAAAAAGATTCTAGTGGAGCAAGTGTTACAAGAAAGATTAATAATGTAAATTTCCAACAAGAGGATTGGACTAATAAATACATTAATTTCTATACAACATGTGACGGAGCACCTGCAGATGGTTGGACTACTACTATTACAATCTATTTATCCGATGGCACTGATAGTGGTTATAAAGTAACAGCAAGTTTTACTGGAACAACATATGTTGTTTCTACAACTGCTGCTTAATTAATTAAAAAGAATGAGGATTTAGCATGATATTTGCTAAATCCTTTATATAAAAGAAGGAGATATGTTTATGAAAACAAGAAAAATATTATTAGCATCTGCATTAGTTTGTTTTAGCATGTTAGGTGGATTAACAAGTTGTGATAATGGTGGTAATACAGAACATGTAGATGAAGATAGAATTACTATTACAGGTTTAAATAGTGCTGAAGTTGGTTCTACTGTTCAATTAACTGCAACAGTTAAAAATGATAACACTAGAGAAGGTGTTTCATGGAGTAGTAGTGATGCAACTATTGCAACTGTTGATCAAGATGGTTTAGTAACTGCTGTTGCTGCTGGAAGTTGTAAAATCGTTGCTACATTAATAGGAGATACTTCGGTTTCTAAAGAATTTGATTTTACAGTCACTCCTTCTAGTGAACCTAGTGTATCTATTGTTGTTAATAAAACAATTGCTTCTGTTGGAGAATCGATCACATTAGAAGCTAATGTATATAATCCAAAAAACAAAGTGTTAACTTATTCTTGGAAAACAAGTAATGGAGTCGGTGTTATAAAAGACGCAAAAAAAGCAACTGCATCAATTAGTGCTAGTGTAGTTGGTGATGAAATTGTTACTTTAACTGTTCAAGTTGGTCAAACACCTTTAGTTTCTACAGTTTCTTTATATTTTAAGGATAACTATTCAACTGGATATACTGAAATTGATTCTGCGGAGAAATTTAAATCTACTTTCTTAACTAGTGGAGCAGATGCAAGTGGAAAATATTGTTTAACTAGCGATATTGATTTAGGTGGATTAAAAGTTAATGGTGCTACTTTAAAAAATAAATTAAGTGGTACATTAGACGGAAGAGGATATACAGTTTCAAACTTTGAAGTTGTAGGAAATTTAGAAAAAGGTTATTATCCAAATACTGGATTAATCTTTGAAATAAGTGGAACATTAAGAAATTTATCTTTAGTTGGTACTTTAAATAAAGAAGGTATCGGTTGGGGTTCAAGTATTTTAACTAATACTTTATCAGGAACTGTTACAAATTGCTCAATTGATGTTACAAGTAATTATAATCAAGGAAAAGATGAATGGTTCCCATTCGCTGGTGCTATTTGTGGAGTTTTAAATGCAAGCGCAAAAGTTGTTAACAATGTTGTTAATGTCACTGGAGAAGGACAAGGTGGAGTTATGGCAATAGCTGCTTATCCAGCTGGAGGAGTAAATGAAAAAGGAACAACAACAGCTCAAGCATTTACAGTAAGTGGAGTTTATACTAATCAAACAAGTGCAGCTTGTTTTGGAAGTTCTTGGGAATGGGGTGGACCTATTACTATCGCTACAGATTGTGAAACTGACTTAGTCTTTGGAAGTACTGAAGCATCAACTTACACAACATTAAATGACAATTTATGGAATTTAGTCGATAATCAAATTCCTACATTAAAAACGTTATAAAATTAGAAAATAAGGAGTTTAGTATATGAAAAAACATATTATTTTATTAGGTATTTTATCTTTAATAGGTTTAACTGGAATGAGTAGTTGTGGTGGAACTAGTTTAGGAACTAGCGATACTATTTATACTAAAACTCCTGTTTTCGATTTAAGTAATCCTGAAGAAATTTTAAGTGTACAAACCGAAATTGAAGGTAGTATTTCTTCAATTAAATGTGGAAGAGTTAGTATTGATACTTATTCTTATTCAAATGGAATTTTAAATCTTAAAGGCGATGAAGTTAAAGCTATTCCTGCTGGAGAAAAGACTTTAACAGTAAAAACAGATAAGAAAACATATAGTATTTCAATTATGGTATGTACAAAAGTTATTAAAACTGCTGAAGATTTTCAAAACATTAATAACAATTTAACTGGTATATATGTTTTAGGTAACGATATTGATTTATCTACAATTTCTAATTTTGAACCTCTTGGTTATTTCTTTTCTGAAACAGATGCCCATAACTCCTATTTTCATGGAATTTTAGATGGAAATGGATACACAATCAAAAATGCAAAAGTAAGTTATTCTAACGATACAACAACTAATAAATCGAATTACGAAGGCAATTATTCATTTACTAATGCAGCACATCAGGCTGGAGATAATATTGGAATTTTCCAAATTATTGGATCAAGTGGAATCGTAAGAAATACTATTTTTAAAGATTGTACAGTTAATGCTAGAACAATAGGTGGAATCATCGCAGGAAATTGTTCAGGTGTTATTGAAAATTGTGTAATTGATGGTGGAACAGTTAATATTTCAACACATTTCTGGGACGATGATTGTAATGTTGGTGGTATAACTGGAATTTGTGCAGGAAGTGGTTCAATTAGTAATGTAATTTCTACAGCAAAAGCTACAATTACTGGTCAATATGTTGATTGGAGTGATGAATATGTTGGAAAGACTGCAACTGGTGGTGAACATGAAAATGATTCAGATCCATATTGGACTTTCTGGGGTGCAGATAAAGTAAAAGCAGGTTCTACTTTAAAAACAACTGATTCAAATGGACATAATACAAATGGTGTTTATAGTGGAGTTGGAAAATGTTGGGGAACTGTATCAAATTCTTATTCATTAAGTTATGATGTCGTACCATTTAATGGTAGTAAAAGAAGTGTTGATTTTGGACAAACTCATTTAGCTATAAATAAAGCTGAAAGTGGTGATAGCGATATGGGATTAATAAGTAATTGTTTTACAAAAACTGTAGAAGAGTTAAAAGATTCTTCATTATACAGTTCATTTGATACTAATGTTTGGAATATTACAAATGGTAGAATACCAAATATTAAAGCAATTTATCCTACAGTATCCAAATAATATATAGAAAGGTTGATGTTTATGGTTAAATATTATTTTAATAACAATAGTTTTATTGTTGAAGATTATCTTCATGCTTCATTATTTTCTTCTTTTCTTCCTGCTGTTGCTGGAGTAAAAGGAAAACCATTATGGGCTTTCTATAATAATAGAGGTCAAGCTATGGGTGGATTTGGAGTTAATAATAAAGAAACTCCTATTACTCCTTTTGATAGTGCTAATTTATGTTATCAAAATATAGCTTTAAAATCTTTTAGAACATTTATTAAAATTAACGGAAAATTTAAAGAAGCTTTTAGTGATACATCCGTTAATACAAAAATGATAATTAATCCTTCTAATATTTCTTTAATAGAAGAAACTGATGAATATATTATTGAAGTTACATATTCTACAGTTTCAAATAGAGATTATGCAGGACTTATTAGAAAGGTTGAATTAAAATCCAAATTAGAAGGCGATAATAAATTTGAAATTTGTGATGGATTACCTATCTTTTTCCCACATGGATTATCAAATTTCTGCTATAAAGAACTTGTTTCTTTAATGGCTGCATATTGCCAAGTTTTTGGTTTAGATACGAAGATGCCATTTGTTAAATTTAAAACTTCAACTGGTGATTGTTCAATTGTAAGTGAAGTTAAAGATGGTAATGCTTTTGTTTCAATTGATGAAAACAATAACAGATTAAATAATGTTGTAGATTTATATAATATCTTTGCTGAAAATGATACTTTAACTAAACCAATTAATTTTATTAATAAAGATGTTAAAGATTTAGTTTTAGAAGATCAACAAACTGAAAACAAATTACCTTGTGCATTCTCTTTAAGTGATAAAACTTTAAAAAGAGATGAGAAAACATGTATTTATTCAATTTTTGGATATTTTGATTCTCAAGATGAATTTATTGAATCCTTAGGAGAAATTACAACTAAAGATATCGATTCAATGATAAAAGAAACAAGTGATTTAATTGAAGATTTATTATCTCCAATCGAAGTAAATACAAACTTACCTATTTTTGATTTATATGCTAAACAATCATTATTAGATAATTCTTTAAGAGGTGGGTTCCCAATTAGTTTAACAAACAATGATAAGAATACATATTACGTATATTCAAGAAAACATGGAGATATGGAAAGGGATTATAACTCATTCCAAATTCCTTCGAATTATTATTCATCAGGTCCAGGTAATTTTAGAGATGTTCTTCAAAATAGAAGAAGTGATTTATATTTATATCCATTTGTTAAGGATTATAATATCAAAACTTTCTTTAATTTAATTCAAATCGATGGACAAAACCCATTAAATGTCGCTCCAAATTACTTTACATTAAATGAAGAATATAACGAAGACTGTTTAGAAAAAGAATATTTAGAAAAACTTAAAAAAGGATATTATCCTTCTGAATTATATGCTCATTTAAAGAGTGTAATTTGTGAATGTTGTGTAGATAGAATTTTTGAAGATATTATCAATAATTCTACTCAACATACAAAAGCTAATTTTGCTGAAGGATATTGGGTTGATCACTGGACATATTTAGTTGATTTACTCGAAAATTATAGAAGTATTTATCCAGATAAAATTAATGATTTATTATTAGAAGATGGTTATAAATATTTTTATTCTTTAGTATATGTTGAACCAAGAAGTGAAAAATATTCATTTGTAAAAGAAAATACTATAAGACAATATGGTGCAATCGACTTAAAGAAATTAAAAGAAGAATGTGAAAAATATAATTTAGATATTACAAAAACATATTGGTTAAAAGATAAAGATAATAAGGAAATCACTACTAATTTATTAAGTAAAATATTTAATTTAATATTAGTAAAATTCTCTACTTTAGATAGCCAACAAATGGGAATTGAAATGGAATGCGAAAAACCTGGTTGGAATGATGCTATGAATGGTTTACCTGGTATGTTTGCTAGTGGAATGAGTGAAACAGTTGAATTATTAAGATTAGTTAATTTCTTATTAGATGAAAAATCATATTTAAATGCTAACTCAATTTCAATTTTAAAAGAACAAAATACATTGTTAAATGAAGTTAATAAACATGTAGATTTATTATTATCAAATAAAGAAGATTCATTTACTTATTGGGATAATGTAACTTCAGCAAGAGAAAATTTAAGAAAAGATGCTCATTATAATGTTAGTGGAGAATTAATTGATGTTGATTTAGATTTAATCTATTCTTTATTAAACAAAATGAAAAATATTCTTTCTAATGGTATTAAAAAAGCTAAAGAATTATTTGATGGTGTTTTACCAAGCTATTTAATTTATAACGTAAATAAGTATGAAATTACAGATAAAGTAAATCATTTAGGTTATAAAGTTGTTAAAGCAAAATCATTTGAATTAGTTAAAATCCCATTATTTTTAGAAGCTAGTGCAAGAAGTTATAAATTAGGAAAAGAATTTGCTGATAGTGAAGAATATTTGAAGATTAAAGAAACTGGAGTATATGATAAACAATTAAAAATTTATAAGACTTGTGCTCCAATTGATGATGCTCCATTTGAAATTGGAAGAGTTCATGCTTTCACAAAAGGTTGGCTTGAAAGAGAATGTGATTTCTTACATATGACATATAAATATTTATTAGGTTTACTTAAAGCTGGTTTATATGAAGAATATTATGATGAAATTAAACATAATTTAGTATGTTTTATGGATCCAGAAGTATACAAGAGAAGTCCAATTGAAAATTCTAGTTTCATCGTTCCTACTTGTAATCCTGATAAAAAATTATGGGGAAAAGGATACTTTGCTAGACTTACAGGTGCTAATGCAGAATTCTTAGATATGTTATTTACTATGTTCGTTGGTAAAGATTTATTCGTATTAGAGAATAATGAATTAAAATTAAATGTAAAACCTCAATTATCTAAAGAATTCTTTAAAGATGGAAAAGCAAGCATTAAATTATTTAATAAAGTTACATTAGAAATCGTTAATAAAAATAATATTAATGCATATGAAGCAAAAGAAATTTGCTATGAAATTGAAGGTAAATTATATAAAGAAGTTAAAGGAGAACTTGCTAATAAAGTAAGAAATGGAAGTGTTTCTAAAGTTATTTGCATTATTGAATAGTCATGAATAAATTTATAACGTTATTATCTACATCTTTAGTCGCTTTATCTATAACAAGTTGTGATATAGGTGCTAATCAAAAGAAAGAGATTGAAGTATTTATTTCTACATTACCATTAAACAATACGATTAGTGTTGGTGAAAATTTTAAGCTTGAAGCAAGTTGTTTAAATACTGATAACCAAAATATTATTTGGGAAAGTAAAAATACAAATGTTGTTACAATTTCTTCTGATGGTGTAATTGAAGGTATCACTCCTGGAAAAGGAATGATTTATGCAATAAGCGAAGAAGATGATACTAAATCTGTTGGATTGAATATTACTGTTAAAGAAGTTGATCCATACGATAACATTTCTGTTACAATTTCAAATAAGATTAGTTCACTTTTTGTTGGTGAAAATAAACAAATTATTACCACAGTTAAAAATGATATTGATAGCGCTGGTGTAACTTATTCTAGTAGCGATACAAGTGTTGCAACAATAGATGAAAATGGTATTTTAAAAGCTAAAAAAGTTGGAAATACAATAATTAGGGCTACAAGTGTTTCTAATACAAAAAAATACGATGAATTTACATTAACTGTAGCTGAAAATAAAACAAACGAGATTATTGTTAATATTGATGAAACTAGTGTCATAACATCTTTAGGTGTAGGTGAATCTCATACATTAAAAGCAATAGTTTCTAATTATAATTCTGATTCAAGTGTGTGGTGGAAAAGTAGTGATTCTTCAATTATTTCTGTTTCAACATCTGGAGTTATAAAAGGTATAAAAGAAGGAAGTGCTACAATTACTGCAGCATCTAATGAAGATAGAAGTAAAACCGCTTCTTTAGTTGTTGAATGTACTGCGGCGATTCATGGATATAAATTAGTTTGGGAAGATGATTTTAGCGGAACTTCTTTAAACGAAAATTATTGGAACTACCAAATCGGAAATGGAGAACTTTACGGTAATCCAGGTTGGGGAAATAGTGAAAAACAATATTATAGAAAAGAAAATGTTTCTGTTAAAGATGGTGATTTAATTATAACTGCTAAAAGAGAAGATTATAATGGTTATAAATATACAAGTGCTCGTATTAGAACTAACGGTAAAGTTGCTAAAACTTACGGAAGAGTTGAAGCTAGGATAAAATTACCAAAAGGACAAGGATTATGGCCTGCTTTCTGGTTATTACCTGATACATCTACTTATGGAAATTGGCCAAATAGTGGTGAAATAGACATTATGGAAGCTAAAGGTAGATTATTATATGAATCTAGTGGTGCATTACATTACGCTACAGAAAATGGTAGTCATAAATATGATACTGCTACAAACTATTTTGGAGATAATGAACAAATTACTGATTATCATATTTACGCAGTTGAGTGGGATGAAAATGAATTTAGATGGTATGTTGATGATAATCAATTTTTAACCGTTTCGATTTGGTCGATAACAGGAAAATCATCTTCAAATACATCACCATTTGACACAAACTTCCATATATTATTTAATATGGCTTGTGGTGGACATTTTGATGGATATAGAGAACCTGTCGATAGTGATTTACCTGCTGAAATGCATGTAGATTACGTTAGATGGTATCAAAAATAAAATAAAGGAGAAAAAAAGTATGGCCTTAACAAAAGATGGAAAAGCTTTAAGAAAAGAAGAACTCAAAGAAGAAACCAAAAGAAAAGAAGTTGAAGAAAAAGTATTAGAGAAAAAAAGAGAAGAAGTATATAAAGAGATGATGAAATATGAGAAAGCTCATAAAAAAGAAGCAAAAGTAGCTCCTAAAGATTCTTATATTTCTCTTCAACACATTAATAAAATTTATTCAAATAGAGTTCAAGCTGTTTTTGATTTTTCGTTAGAAATTAAAAAACATGATTTTATTGTCTTTGTTGGTCCATCAGGATGTGGAAAATCTACAACTTTAAGAATGATTGCTGGCTTAGAAGATATTACTAGTGGTGATTTGTATATTGATGGAGTTTACGCAAACGAATTAGAACCAAAAGATAGAGATATTTCTATGGTTTTCCAAAGTTATGCATTATATCCTCATATGACTGTTTATAACAACTTAGCTTTTGGTCTTAAAATGAGACATGTACCAAAAGATGAAATCGATGCACGTGTTCATAGAGCTGCTAAAATTCTTGAAATTGAACAATATTTAGATAGAAAACCAAGAGCTTTATCTGGAGGACAATGTCAACGTGTTGCTTTAGGAAGAGCTATTGTTAGAAATAGTAAAGTTTTCTTAATGGACGAACCTTTAAGTAACTTAGATGCTAAACTTAGAGTTCAAATGAGAAGTGAGATCGTTAAGTTACATGAAGAATTAGGTTCTACTACAATTTATGTTACTCACGATCAAACAGAAGCTATGACGATGGCAACTAAAATTGTTGTATTAAAAGATGGTTATATTCAACAAATTGGTACACCAAAAGAAATTTATAATAATCCTAGCAATGTTTTTGTAGCAACATTTATCGGTTCTCCTGCTATGAATATTCTTCCATGTGAATATAAGGATGATTCAATTAATCTTGCTAATGGCTATTCAATTAAATTATCTAAAGATAAAGTTAATAAGATTGAAGAATTCTATGCTCATGAAATTCAATTATGTAACGAAAATAATGCTAAAATCGATGAAGAAATCAATAAAAAGAGAGAATCTTTATTCTTAGAAAATAAAGAAATTAAGAATTTAACATACGCTTTAGAAGATTATAAAAAAGAATTAAAAGAAATTTATAGTAAATTAGATAAAGAAAAAACTATTTCTTTATTAGCAGAAGTTAATAAGAAATTAGATGAAGAAATTCTTTCAATTGATGATTTAAATAAACAAATCAGTGAATCACAATCTTTCTTTGAAAAGAGAGAATTTAAAAAAGAACTTAAACTTAGACTTAAAAAAGTTGAATTTTATAAAAATAAAATTAATGAATTTAATACTGATTTAACTAATTTAGATAATGTTGAATATATGAGCTCAATTAATGAAAGAATTAGTGTTTTAAATAGTCAAATTAGTGAAACTGAAACAAAATTAGAATCATTAAAAATATATGATCCTTTTGAAAATAAAGAAGATATTTTAAAAGAATTTATTAATAAAAAAGAAGAAGTTTTATTTGGAATTAGACCAGAAGATATTGGACAATTCGGATTTAAAAATAATATTGTTAATGAAACTGAATATTTTGAAAATGATGTTTTAATCGCAGAACTTTTAGGTAATGAATACTATGTTCATACTTTAATTGAAGAGAAAGAATTAATAGCTAAGGTTAATGCTAATCAAGACATTAAACATGGTGATTTAATTAAATTATCTTTCGATTTAGATAAGATCCATTTATTTGATAAAGAAACTAAGAAATTAATTTGGTAAAATATAGTCTATGAAACATATTGTTTTAGATAAGACTACAGCTGATTTATTAACTAAAAAAATCAAAAACAACTTTATTTATATTACTATTTCTACATTAGTATATCTTTTAATAATGGTTTTGTTATTTATTTTTGATAATAGAAGTTTATTTACATATTTTTCATTAATAATGGCTTTTTTAAGTGCGTTATATGTTGGTTTAATGTTATATTTTTTAAGAGCAAATATAGCAAAATATAAACAATATAGAACGATAATTTATAAAGCGATTTTAAATGTAAAAGAAAAATATGAAGGAAAAATAGTAGAAATTGATGAAAATCCATATTCAGTTGAAGGGTTATTAACTACTAAATATAAAGTTGAAATTGGTATGAATAAATATGTATTTTTATATATTGAAGTTTCAAATCCTAATAGATTGATTAAAGATAAAAAATATTCATTTAATTCTTTTCAAAACTTTATTGTTGAATATGAGGAAGTAGAAGATGAAAAAGAAAATAACTAATTTTTTAACATATAATTTCTTTTTTATCATCGGTTCTTTTTTTATAGCGTGGGCTGTTTTTTCTTTAATTAATAATAGAATTTACGAAGTAAAAGATAATGAAAAAATAGATATTTTTATTGAATCTCCAACATGTTTAGATAGTTCTTACATTGAAGATTTTGATTTAAAGATGAAAGAGAAACATAGTGATATATATGAAACTAATTTCTATTACTATAGTGGTAAAGATTCTAATGTTTCTGATTACTATGAAAAATATGGTAAGACCAGTGATATTATTATTCTTTCTAAAACCGGATTAGATGTTTTAAAAGAAAACGATTTGTTAAAAGAATATTTTTTGATTATTGATAGTGATATGAATTCTAAAATTAATAATGATTCTTCATTAGAAATTTATAAAGAAAAAGAAGAAAAATATATCTATGGATATACAATGTATTCTTTAAGTAATTCTGAATATAACTCTAAATTTTCTTTAGATAAAAAATTTAAATTAGAAGTAGAAAGTGATTATATTTTATTAATCAACTACAATTCAAAGAATTTTTCTTTAAAAGAAAGAAGTGGTTATACATCTTATGGATTTGATGCTATTGAAGTATTGATGGAAATAGGTAAGTAAATATGTTTAAGTTTAAAAATAAAGAAATGCCTTTACCTACTAATAGATTTGAATTATTAGGTGATGTATTAAGATATAGATTATTTGAAATAATGCTTTTAAGTATTTATATGTTTTTGTTTTTATTACCTTCTTTATTATGGCTTATTTTTTCTGGATATTTATTTGCTAATGTTGAAAACCATACGATTTATGAGGTTATTTTAACAAATGGTGTAAATATTATATTTCTAATGATATTTGGTATTGGTTGTAGCGGAGCTTTTTATTTTCTTAAAAGAGTTTCTTTTCAAGAAGGAGAATCTATAAATTCTGATTTCTTTATTGGTATCAAAAAGAATCGGAAGATGTTTTTATTTATATATTTTTTAATAGGATTATCTTATTTTCTTTTAGAAGTTGCTGTTGCATATATAAATTACGAACCTAATATGAATAATATTTTAAAAGGTGCACTTGAAGGAATTTTATATGCAGGATTCATTATTTTTATGATGATGTTTTTCTTTATGCAAACTCAAACAATTTTATATAACGCTACGATTTCCCAACTATTTTTAAATTCTATTAAGTTTACATTCGGAATGTTTTTAAAGAATTTAGGTATTTTTGCTATTTTATTATTACCATTCTTTTTATTCGAATTTGTTCCTAGTATTAACGGAATTGATATATTTCAATATGCAGTTATTGGTGTAGAAGCCGTATTTTATTTTGGTTTTTCGTTCTTAGTATTTAGTTTATATTCTAATCATGTTTTTGATTTATCTATAAATAAAAATTACCCAGAAAACATAAGAAAAGGACTTGCAAACAATGATAAAAATATTTCAAACAACTAAAGATTATAATTTTTTAGAAATAGCATATGATGTTATCAATAATGAATTATTCGATATTGAAATTGATGATTCAATTAAATATCAAACAATTGATGGTTTTGGTGGAGCAATAACTGAAAGTAGTGCATATATTTATTCTTTATTATCAAATGAAGATAAAGAAACATTTTTAAAAGCTTATTTTTCTGAAGAGGGTTTAAATTATAATTTAGGAAGACTTACTATTGGTTCATGTGATTTTTCTTTAGGACAATACGATTATTTAGTTGATGATAAATTTAGTTTAGAACATGAAAAACAATATCTTTTCCCGCTTCTTTTAGATATTTCAAAATATAAAAATTTATCTTTTATGGTTTCTAGTTGGTCTCCATTAGCTAAACGGAAAAACAATAATTCAAAGTTAAAGGGCGGACACTTATTAAAAGAATGCTATAAAGACTATGTTTCATATATTGTTACATATATTAAAGAGATGAAAAAACTTGGTTTTAATATTGATATGATGACAATTCAAAATGAGCCTCAAGCTGTACAAACTTGGGAATCTTGTATATTTAGCGAAAAAGAAGAAGCAAATTTAGCTGTTTTAATAAATGAAAAACTTATTAAAAACAATATGAAGATAGATATGTATATCTGGGATCATAATAGAGATATTATTGTAAAAAGAGTTAAGAAAACATTATCTTATTTAAACGATTCATCATTTATAACAGGGATTGCGTATCATTGGTACGATAATGGATGTAATAAAGAATTAAGTAAAGTTCATGAAATGTATCCTGATAAAAAGTTAATTTTTAGTGAAGGATGTATTGAATTATTAATTTTTAAGGATTCAGTTTTTGATCATGCACTTAGATATGGAATTGAATATTTAAATGATATTAATAATTATTCTAATGGTTTTATTGATTGGAACATCCTTTTAGATGAAAAAGGTGGTCCAAACCATGTTGGAAATTATTGTGAATCATTAATACAATACGATACAAAAAATCATAAATTAATTTTTAATAAATCGTACTATTTTGTTAAACATTTTTCTCATTTTATTACTAAAGATTCAATTAGAATTGAAAATATAAATAAAAGTGATGTAATGGTTTGTTCATTAAAAAATATTAATAATGAAATTGTTGTAATTTTAATTAATAAAAGTAAACAAAAAAATGTTAAAATTAAGATTAAAGAAAAAATATATAGTGTAGAACTTAAAGAAGATTCTATTTCAACTATCGTTTATAAGGAGTAATGATGATAACGGTTTACGATATAGCCAAATATTGTGGAGTATCTCCATCAACTGTTTCTAAAGTTATGAACAATTATAGTTCTATACCTTTAGAAACTAAAAACAAGATTTTAAAAGCTATGAAAGAGCTTGATTACGTTCCTAATGCTGGAGCTAGAACTCTTAGTAAGGGCAAATCTTTTAATGTTGGTGTTTTAACATATTTTGGAACTAATATCTCTCCATTTAAACATAGTTTATTTTCAGACATTCTTGATAGTTTTCAATCAGAGATGAATAAGAAAAATTATGATCTTTTATTCATTAGTAAAAATGTAAGAGGAAAAGATGCTTCTTTTTTAAAGAATTGTTTATTTAGAAGAGTTGATGGTGTCTTGCTTTTTGGTGATATTAAAAATAACGAATTACAAGAAGTTTTAAATAGTGATATCCCTTCAATTTCATTTGACTATTTAGGAAACAATTCAAGTAGTGTATCATCAAATAACGCAGAAATGACTATTAAATTAGTTGATTATTTAGTATCTTTAGGTCATAAAAAAATTGCTTTTGTCGGTGGAGATACTGAAAACGATGTAAGTAATATTAGATTTGAAGCATATAAAAAAGCATTAATTAAAAATAAAATTAAAGTTGATGATAATTTGATAATCGTTAGTAGATATTATGAAACTGATAATATTGAAAAAACTATTAAAAACTTGCTCGAATTAAAAGATAAACCTACTGCTATTATGTTTCCTGATGACTATACTGCAATTGCAGCAATAAAAATATTATCTAAATTTGGATTATCATGCCCTGATGATATATCGATTACAGGATTTGATGGAATTAATGTTGGACAAATGATTAGCCCATCATTAACAACAATAAAACAAGACGTTAAAAAAATTGGCCAGGAATTAGCAAAAGAATTACTAAAAATGTTAACTAATAATACATTAGAAAAGAAACATATTATCGTTGAAGGCCAATTAATAGAAGGTGAGTCTGTTAAAAAGATTAATTAATGATTACAACATCCACAAGGTGTTCTTATAAAATCTAAAAGTGAGTCAACATATTCTTTATTTATTGAATAAATTTCTCCGTTTTTAGCGATTAAATTACCTTCGATCATTAAATTTAGATCTTTTTCTAATTCTTCTTTTTCTTCACCAATGATAAAAAGAAGATCATCAAATGATAATGCTCCTCTTACATATAACATTTTTGAAATTTTAACTCTATCTGGTTTAGATAAGATATAAAATCCGTAGCTTGCTTCATCTTTATGCATAAATATTTCTCCTTTTATTTAATTATTTTAAATAATTTTTAATATATTTGGAAATACTTTGCTTCGATTAAATAGACAATTTTATTTTTATATTAAAATAATTAATAAGAACATTATTAGTATATAAAATGTTTCTAATAAGTATATTTAAATAAATCTTCACATTATGCATATTGCGATTGTGGTGAATATGTAACAACGGCTCATGTAATAAATGCAAATAGTACAGATTTTAAGAAAACTTGTATCTATTGTGGTGCTGTTGGTATCTTTGGAATTTCAAAAGAATAGGAGGTTTTATGAAGAAAAAAAATTACTATATTAGCTATGTTGCCGTTATTGTTTTCTTGCAATAATGAATTAAAAATATATGAAACGAATGAATTTAATATAAGCAAACCTTCTTGTTGCTTTCAGGATGATATATTGTACTTTTATAAAAATATCGATACTAAACCTTTAACATTAGTTGAAATTGAAAATGTTGACAATAATGTTTATATGCAATCGAAAACAGAATGGTGTTCCGATATTGATAAAGATCCTAATACTGGTTATATGTCTTTAAAAGGATATGATAATAATATAAGAATAGTAATGATTAAATGTAAGGTATTGAAAGATTATTATTCAAAAGGAACAGAAGGGTTTGAAATAAATGTCCCATTTTATTTAAACCAGTGTAATTCAGGATATTATGATTTAGATGTATTAATTTCGTTTTTCAATTCTTTTGATAAAATGCTTTTATATTTCAATATTGATTATTTAGAAGATAAGGTTTATTTTGAAAATACATCAAAGCAAAAAGAAATATTATTTACAAATTGTAATTTAGATAGAGAACTTCATTTTAATTATTTTATGCCTATTTCGAATAATAAACTTGATATAGATAAATATAATTCTGTAATCTAATATGAAATTGGAGGTAATTATGAAGAATATTTATCTAACGGAATGTCTCTTGATGAAATCGAAGATGGAGTTAAAAAAATCGAGGATGATGCTGATAAAGCTAAACTTTTTATTTGTGAATGAAATAAAAAATTATTAATTA
>CAVEUC010000001.1:0-19958 GCA_963619035.1 Lachnospiraceae bacterium GAM79 | reverse complement strand
TTAATAATAATACTTTTATAATAATTTTTTAATGAATATTTGTGTATAATATTTAATGAATATTTTTTTGTATAAAAAAAGGAGGAATATATGAATAAAAGAAAATTATTATGTTTAGCGATAAGCACTTCATTTCTTTTTAGTTGTAATGGAAATTCTAATGAAAATTTAAATGAAATAGATGCTTTTTTAACTGGTGCTAAAAAAGGTTTTATTGCTGAAACAGCAAGTAAACAACATGTATTAAAGAAAAATAGCGATGAAGAAATGTATGTGAATTTATATAATTACGATTATACTTTTTCAAATTTTGATAGAGCTAAAACAGTTCAACAAATTACATATACCCAAAATGGTGTAGAGAATACTTCAAGTATTAAAGTTGCTAGATCTGATGAAGGTTATTGTGCTAATGAATATATAAATTATAAAAATGAAATCTCCTATTCTCCTATCGCAGATAGTGATGGAAATTATAATTTATATGATAAATATTATTCAAATCCATTTTTATATGTAGAAGCTAGTGATTTTACATTAGTTAAAGAAGATGGTAATACACACATATATTCATTTAATAAAGATAAATATGCTTTATTAAATTATTTTATGATTGGTAGCAATATTATTTTAAATGATGTTACTTTTACTTTTGTTGATAATGAAATTAGTAGAGTTGATTCTACATCAACAAAAACTGGAGTAACTGCATATGATTACGATTTAAAACAATATGTTAAAGGTGATGTATATTACACTCAATACACACGTATATCTAATGTTGGAATTGATAAAGTAGATCCTATTGAAGTAAGTGAAAAGAATGAAAATCATGATGAAATATCAACTGTTTTAAATAAAGTTAACGATAATTTTACAATGGATTTTAGCTTGATTTATAACGAAACTACACTCTTAGCAAAAAAGACTTCATATTTTGATGGAACTGCATATTATTATGATAGTGATACTACTAAAGATGATTTAACTGAAGATTATATCTTTAAAAAAGATGTCTTTGCTCAAGATGATAAATTATATCAATATTCATATAATGCTGATTCTTCTTCATGGGTAGAAACTAGTATTGATTCAACTACAAGTTACAATGTTTCTCCAAGAGGAAAAGAATATTTTATCCCTCATTTAAATGAAGTAAGCCCTAATTTATTTATTAAAGAAGATGGTGCATATAAGATAAATAATAAATACGCAGTAGCTTTTGTAGGAAATGGATTTTTAAGTGATTGTGAATCTAGTTCTTTCTTTGCTTTAGGTTATGGATTAGGTTGTTCATTTACTTATTCTGAAGCTAATAATGAATTAGATATCAATGTTCCATTTTATTATTATATGGATTCAACATATTTATTATTAACTGCAAATATCCATTATAGAAATATAGGTAGTACATCATTACCTATTGAATATTAAGGAGGTAAATTAAAATGAATAGAAAAATTAATTTATTAATGGTATTACCTACTTTATTACTTGCTTCATGTAGTGAAACTCATACAATCCCTGAATATATTTCTTCATTTTTAAGTGAAGCTAATAAATCATATACTCTTTTAGCTAAAGAAAAAGAAATTGTTAATAGAGTAGATGGAAGTTTATTATTTGAAAATTCTTATAATTATTCAATCCTTTCTACTAGCGGAGATAACGCAAGAATTAAAGAAACATTAAGTTATACAAAAAATGGTGAAACCAATGTTCAAAATATAAATTTTGTTAAAGATATTGATGGTTATGTCGCTACTGAAGCTTTAAATTATAAAAACGAAGTTGTAACAAAGGTTTATAAAAGTAACAATTCAAAAGTAATTTACGATAATGAATATAGAAATCCATTTAGTTTATTATCCAAAGCTGATTTAACATATGTTGAAGATGGAAAATATAGATTAAATGATTTAAAAACTAGCTTATTTACTTATTATTTATTAGGAATCGACTATAAAATGGAAAATGTCTATTTTAATTTTACTGATGAAAAAATAGATACAATTACGATGAATAGTGGAGTATATGATGGAGCTACTCAAGATGCAAATACTGGTAATTACATTAAGATTAAATATAGTTATTCTACTGAAATCTTTGTAAGTGATGTCGGTACTACTCAAATTAAAGGATTAAGTAAACAAGCAAGTAGAAACGCAGAAAAAGAAGCTATTTTAAAAAGCGCTTTATCTGAGTTAAGCGGAAATTATACAATTACCATGAATGAACATGATAGAGACGAAAAAGCTAATACAGAATACGATTCTATTTGGTATTTTAATGGTAGTGATAAAGTTTATCATAGACAATCAGCAGATACTGAAGTAAGAAATTACGACTTATATTATAAAGTTGATAAAACGATAGCAGATGATGATAAATTAAGATATTTTGATTTTAATGAAGAAACAGGTAAATGGGATTATGTTAAACCTACATATTCGCAATCTTATAATGTCGATCCAAAAACATATGATTATTTTGTTTTAAAATGTTTAGACATCGCTCCTGAATTATTTAAATACGATTCAGAAAACAATAAATTCGTATGTGATAATAGTTATGTTTTAGGATATATGGGAAACTATTTATTACCAGGATCTTACGCTATTTCTTATTTTACAAATGGTGAAGGTGATAAAGCTGAAATATTCTTAAATAGTAGCAATAAAATTAAAAAAATCGTTGTTGGTTATACATATACCGATACTCAAGGATATGAAATTCCTCGTGATATGGATATGACTTTCTCTAATATCGGAACAACTGAGATTCCAGATTATGTGGAGGCTTAATAGATGAAGAAAAATAAAATTATTCTTTTAACTTCTATAGCTTTAATCTCTTCTTTTCCTTTTACTATTACATCTTGTGATAATAATCAAGTTAAGATGTCTTTATCTATCAAAACTCCTGAGAACAGTTGTTTAAATGTAGGACAATCGATGGATATTGAATTTAATTATGAAGGTTTTGATGATGTTACATCTATTAAATTAGTTAGTGTAGATGAAAGCGTTCTTTCAGTTAAAAACCATACGATTACCGCTGTAAAAGAAGGTTTTAGCTACATCTATGCAACTTATGGATCTTTAACAAGTGAAAGAATTAAAATCGATGTTCAAGAAGTTGATGTAACTATTAAATTAAGTATAGAAACTCCTTCATCTACATCTTTATTTGTAGGTGATTCTTTATCTTTAAAAATTAATAGTGAAAATATTAAAGATACTTCAAAAATTAGATTAGAATCTTCTAATCCTGATGTTATTAGTGTTAACGGTAATACTATCGTCGCTAAAAAAGCTGGTAGTTCTAAAATTAGTGCTGTTTATGAAGAATATTCAAGTGCATCTATAGAATTTAATGTAGCTGAAAAAGTTAGTATCAGCTTAAAAACCCCATCAAAAACTACTTTAAATGAAGGAGATTCGTTAACTCTTGAACCAGTTTTAAAAAATGCAACTGATACTGAAAATATTAAAATTGTATCTTCTAATAGTGAAGTTATCAGCGTAGATAATTTTACTATTAAAGCATTAAAAGTTGGCACTTCTAAAATTTATGCAACATATAAAGATTTAAAAACTGAAGAAATAGAATTTACTGTTGTTGAGAAAAAGGAATTGGTTGTAGGAATCATTACACCTAGTAAAACAAATATTAAAGTTGATGAAACTATTAAATTAGTTGGAGATGTTAAAAATAATGATGAAAACTATCCTTTAGTTTGGTCTTCTTCAAATATTGATGTCGCTACTATTGATAATGATGGAAATTTAAAAGGTTTAAGTATCGGTACAACAAATATTACTTTAAGTGTTAATAATGTAATCAGTAATCCTATATTAATTACTGTAGAAGCTGGAGATCCAACTAGCGTTAAAATTACATCTAGAAAAGATTATATCGGTGTAGGAGAAGAATTAGAAATCGGTTGTAGTTTTTTACCTTTAGAATCAAGTGATACTTATACGATTACTTCTAGTAATGAAAGCTACATCGAAGTAGAAGGAAATAAGATTATTGGTAAAAAAATAACTGGAGAAGATGAAAAGATAACTATCACTTTAACTACATCTAAAGGATTGGTTGATACATTATCTTTTGAAGTTAAATCATTTGGAGATAGTGCAATTGATGAATTGTCTACTTTATTAACTAATTCAATAGTTAAAGAAAAAGTAGAAGTTAAAACAGGCAATTATAATTATAAAAAGACTAAAAGTGATGATAGTATCGATACAAACAATGAAATAAGTTATGAAGTATTCGATAATAAAGTTGAATCAAATGGAACTTATGTATCTTCTTATTCTACAGAAAATATTTTTAAAAGCGTTGGAATAAAAGATGATAAAATTTATTTTGTTGAGAAAAATGATGATGGTTACACAAATTTAACTAATTGTTACGAATTAGTTGAAAGTGGTGGAGTTAGCTATAACGGAACATATAATAGAAGTGAAGCAAGCGATGTTAGTGCTATGCCTATATTCACTAAAGGAAATAATTCTTCTAATATGTGTGGAGTTAGTAATAATATTTTAAAATATGTTAAGACTAATACTTCTTATTTTTCTAGTAGTGATGCTAAAAAAACTATTGATTTCTCATACGAAAATGGAGTTTATAATATTTCTTCTTCATATAATTCATCCACGTTATCAAATGGGTATGATTGTAATTTATCTTTAAAATTTGATAATGGTTTATTAGTCGAAGGAGAAGGAACATTCGTTAAATATATTACTGATGATGATTCAGGAAAAAGAACATCAAAAGACTCAACTGAAACAGTTTCTTTTGGATTAACAAGAGGTGAAAGAAGAAAAGGTGAAGTGGGTTTTGATTATGATTCTTTATATTTAACTGATTATAATGCTTATTTTTATAAAGGATATGGATCGAATAAAACTATTACAAATGATTATTATGTTGGAGAAACCCCTTCATTAGAAATATCTAATACAACACCTTCAACATATAGTAAAAATGTTGATGAAGTTACAATTTTAAGCGTAAGCGATAGTGAAGCAGCTACTATTTCTACATCAAAAAAATATTTAACATTCAATAAAGCAATAAACGGATTAGTTGTTACTGTTTCATCTAAAAAAGGCATTAAAAAAGAAATAACTTTAAATTGTAGCGAAAAACCACTTGAAAAAATAGGTATTTCATCTTCTAGAAGCGAAAGACTTCCTTCTAGAGTTTTAGTAGGAGATGAAAAAAAGATTAAAATTATCCCAACTCCAAGTATTGCAAGTTTATCTTTACAATATGAATTTATTAAAAATGAAGCAGAAGCTACATGTAGAGTCGAAGATAATTATCTTTATTTAACAGGTGCTAAAGCTGGAGAATGTACAATTAAAATATTTGATACTAAATTAGATGATTCTCTTGCTATTACAAAAACTGTTCAATTCTATGAAAATAGTGATGCTGGACTAATGAATATGTTTGATGGAGCAACATTAGGAACTACAAATTCTTATTTTAGTGATATAAGTTTATCAATCGATAAAGAAAATAAAACTGGTAGCTTAAGTTTTTCTTACGATGGAGATGATTTTAGTGCATCTTTTGATGTTACTGATCAAAAATTTACATTTAAAAACTTTACTGGTGGAAGTGATTATTCGATAGAAAGTATTGTATTCGGTACGGATTCAAGTATTTCTTCTATAAGTAGAAGTCACGATTTTATAAGAGTAACCTTGATTGATGATTTAGGTGATTATACTTATCCTAGTGAATTATATATTAAGTAAAGGAGAAAATATGGATATAAATGAAAAAATAATAGATTTATTGAATTTATCACATTCGGAATTTCAAGCTGTTGATAACATTAAAAAAGAATTATCAAAAAATGGTTTTATTGAACTTAAAGAAAATGAAGATTTTAAGATTTCAGCTGGAAAATCATACTATATTTTAAGAAATATGAGTTCGATATTAGCTTTTAAAGTAAGTGAAAATATCTCTGATTTATATTTTAAAATTGTAGCAAGTCACGCTGATTCTCCTGCTTTAAAAATTAAAGAAGATCCTACAGATAATTTACTTGGTTACAATAGATTAAAAGTAGAACGATATGGTGGAATGATAAATTCTTGTTGGCTCGATAAACCTTTAGGAATTTCAGGAAGAGTCGTATATAAAAAAGACGATTCTATCGAAACGAGAATTGTAGATTTTGACGAAGATTTATGTATTATTCCTAATTTGGCAATACATTTTAATAGAGAAATTAATGATGGTTACGCTTACAATCCTCAAAAAGATCTTTTGCCAATTTTAGGAATAGATAAAGAAGAAGATTTATTCTTAAATTTACTTGATAAAACTAAAAAAGAAGATGAAGAGATTCTTTCGTATGATTTATATTTATTTAATAGAGAAAAAGCAAGATATATCGGAGTAAATAAAGAATTAATTGGATCACCTAAATTAGATGATTTAGGATGTGCTTATTCTTCAGTATTAAGTTTATTAGATTCAAAATGCGATAGTGGAATTAGCGTATCAGTTGTTTTTAATAATGAAGAAGTAGGAAGCAATTCATTAAACGGAGCTGATTCTAATTTCTTAAAGGTAAATTTAAAAAGAATCGCTAAATCACTAGGTTTTTCAAGTGAAGAATATGAAAAAGCAATAGCAAAATCATTTTTAATTAGCGCAGATAATGCTCACGCATTACATCCAAGTTATCCTGAAAAATCAGATGATAAAAATATTGTTTTATTAAATAATGGAGTAGTGGTTAAACATAATTCTAATATGGCTTATTGTAGTGATTCTTTCTCTAGTAGCTTATTGAAATTAATCGCAAACAAAGCAAATGTAAGAGTTCAAGATTTTTATAATAGAAGCGATATTAGAGGTGGATCGACATTAGGAAACATTTCAAATAGTCAAATATCTTTTTACAGTGTCGATATCGGTATTGCTCAACTTGCAATGCATTCAAATTATGAAGTTATTGGAAGTGAAGATTTAAAAGAAATGTACAATTTATTAAAAGAATTTTATAATTCTACTTTAAATATTGGCTATATGGAAGCTAGCATAAAATAGATTATAGTTTATATTTAATTTTCTAAGATTTTTATTTATAATAAATATTGTTTTTAAAGGAGAAAAAAATGGCAAAAACATATCAATTAGTTTTAGTTAGACATGGCGAATCAGAATGGAATAAATTAAATTTATTTACAGGATGGACCGATGTTGAATTAAGTGAAAAAGGTGTTGAAGAAGCAAAAAATGGTGGAAAATTATTAAAAGAAGCAGGATTCCATTTTGATTGCGCTTATACTTCTTACTTAAAAAGAGCAATTCACACATTAAACTTTATCTTAGGTGAAATGGGAGAAGAATATATCCCAGTTACAAAAACTTGGAGATTAAACGAGAGACATTATGGAGCTTTACAAGGATTAAATAAAGCTGAAACAGCTGAAAAGTATGGTGACGCTCAAGTTAAAGTTTGGAGAAGAAGCTACGATGTTCAACCTCCAGCATTAACAAGCGAAGATGATAGAAATCCAGCAAACCAAAAAGCATATGAAGGTGTTTCAATTAGTGACTTACCTTTAACAGAATGCTTAAAAGATACAGTTGCTCGTGTTCTTCCTTATTGGGAAGTTGAAATTAAACCTGCTATCGTCAGTGGGAAAAAGGTAATTATCGCAGCACACGGAAACAGTTTAAGAGCTTTAGTTAAATATTTAGAAAACATCAGCGACGATGAAATTGTAAACTTAAACATTCCTACTGGTGTCCCACTTGTTTATGAATTTGATGAACATTTCAATGTTTTATCTAAAAAATATTTAGGTGACCAAGACGCAATTAAAGCTGCAATGAACGCTGTTGCAAATCAAGGAAAAGCAAAGAAATAAAAAATAAAAGGGCTTCGGCCCTTTTTTGTTTTATTAAAAGTGTATTAAAGTTAGATTCATAAATATTAATATTTATGGAAAAGTGTTTTTATTGATACTATAATTTAAATTAGTTTAGAAAAGGAAATGAGAAATGAAAAGAGTATTTGAAAAAGAGTTTTTCGGAAAAAAACTCATTGTTGAAATCGGCGAAATAGCAAAGCAAGCCGATGGTGCGTGTTTTGTTAGATACAATGACACCGTAGTATTATCTACAGTTTGCTGTAGTGATGAACCAAAAGAAGGAGATTTCTTCCCATTAACAGTCACATATGAAGAAAAACAATATGCTGTTGGAAGAATTCCTGGTGGATTTTTAAGAAGAGAAGGTAGACCTGGAGAACACGCTACATTAACTGCACGTTTAATCGATAGACCTATTAGACCTATGTTTAGTGATGGTTTTAGAAATGAAGTTCAAATTATTAATACAGTTATGAGCGTCGATATGGATTCTACTCCTGAAATGACTGCAATGTTTGGATCAAGTTTAGCACTTTGTGTTAGTGATATCCCATTCGATGGTCCTATCGCTGGAGTTTATGTTGGAAGAGTTGATGGAAAATTAATTATCAACCCATCTGTAGAAGAAAGAAAGAAATCAGATTTAAATTTAGCTGTCGCTGGTACTAAAGAAGCTATCAACATGGTTGAAGCTGGTGCTAATGAATTAAGTGAAGATGAAATGCTTGACGCTATCATGTTCGGTCATGAAGCTATCAAACAACTTTGTGATTTCCAAAACGAAATAAAAAAAGAAGTCGGAAAAGAAAAAAGAGAAGTCAGCTTATATGCTCCTGATAAAGCAATCGTTGATGATATCTATTCAAGAATTGGTGAAAAAATGGTCAAAGCTATTTCGATTTTTGATAAATTAGAAAGACAAGATGCAATTGATGCATTAAAAGATGAAATTTTAGATGATTATGATTCTAGAGAATATGCAAATGAAAAAGATCATAAATTAACTATGTTAATGGTTAATGATATTCTTGAAGGAATGGTCGCTAAAGAAGTTAGAAGACTTATTACCGAAGAAAAAATTAGACCTGATGGAAGAAAGATTGACGAAATCAGACCATTAGATGCTCAAGTTGATTTATTACCAAGAGTTCATGGAAGTGCAATGTTTACTAGAGGTCAAACTCAAGTTATCTCAACTTGTACTTTAGGAATTAAAGATGATGAACAAATTTTAGAAAGTTTATCTCCAGAAGATTCAAAACGTTGGATGCATCACTATAATTTCCCACCTTTCTCAGTTGGCGAAATTGGAAAAACTGGAACTCCAGGAAGAAGAGAAATCGGTCATGGAGCTTTAGGTGAAAGAGCATTAAGTTACGTTTTACCTTCAGAAGAAGAATTCCCATATACAATCAGATGTGTTGCTGAAGTTGTTGAAAGTAACGGAAGTAGTTCACAAGCTTCAATTTGTGCATCATGTATGGCTTTAATGGCAGCAGGTGTCCCAATTAGAAGAATGGTTAGCGGTATCGCTATGGGATTAATCACATCTGGTCCATTAGATGGAAATCACCCATATACAATTTTAACTGATATTCAAGGTTTAGAAGATCACTTCGGAGATATGGACTTTAAAGTTGCTGGTACTGAAGTTGGTGTCACAGCTTTACAAATGGATATTAAAATTAAAGGTGTTACAAGAGAAATTCTTCATGACGCTTTAATGCAAGCACACAAAGCTAGAGCAGAAATTAGAGAAGTTATGAGCAAAGCAATCGCTGAACCTAGAAAAGAACTTTCTAAATATGCTCCAAAATTCGAAACATTCTATATTGATAAAGATAAAATTAAAGATGTCATCGGAAGTGGTGGAAAAGTTATTAATGATATCATTGAAAAATGCGACCAAGTCAAAATTGATATCGATGATGATGGAAAAGTAGTTTTATATCATACAAGTCAAGAGATTTTAGATAAGACTAAAGCAATTATCGAAGGTATTGTTAAAGAAGTCGAAATCGGTGAAGAATACGAAGGTAAAGTCACAAGAGTTGAAAATTATGGTGCATTCGTCTCTTTATTTGGAAATAAAGAAGGATTATTACATATTTCAAATTATGGATATGAATATGTTAAAGATGCTCATGATGTATTACATTTAGGTGATGTTATTAAAGTTAAAGTAATCGAAATTGATGATAAGGGAAAAGTAAAAGTTTCTCATAAAGAATTCACTGAAAAACCAGCTGATTATCAAGAAAGAAAACATTCTGATAAAAAAGGTGGTAATAACAACAATAAAAAATTCGAAAAGAAAGAAAATTATAAAAAAGAAACATACAAAAACACTTTAGATGAAGAAGGTTTTGTAGAAGTTAAAAAAGAAAATAAAGAACCAGTAGTTGAAGAAAAGAAAGAAGAACCAAAAGAAACTTCTAAAAAGAAATTTGGGTTCTTCCATTTAAAGAAATAATTAAATGCTATATTTAATTGCTAGTGATATTCACGGATCGAAAGGTGCGAGTGAAAAACTCGTATCTTTGGATGCTGAATATAACTTTAAAAAAATAATACTTTTAGGAGATATTGGATATAGTGGAGCAAGAAATGTTCCTCCAGTTGATTATTATCCAATAGATGTTTATTCATCATTAGAAAAAATAAAAAGTAAACTTTTAGTAATAAAAGGTAATTGTGATTCTAGAGTTGATTCTTTTGTTTTAAATATTAAATTTAAAAATAAATCAAAAATCAAAATAGGAAATCATATTTTTTATTTAACCCATGGTGATTTATATAATGAAGATTCATTTAATTATAATGATGGAGATTGTTTTTTATACGGACACACTCATGTTTATTGTTTAAATAAAAGTGGGAATCATTACGTTATTAATCCTGGAAGTATGTCGTTACCTAAAGTAAATAAAGAGAAAACATATATCATTTATGATAGTGATACTGAAACTTTTTCATTATATACTTTAGAAAATATTCTATTAAAACAAATGAAAATTTGTTAAAATTTTATATAAAGGAATAAAATATGGATAAAATAAAAGTAATGGCTCTAGGTGGACTAGACGAAGAAGGTAAAGATCTTTATATAATTGAAGTAAATAATGATATTTTTGTTGTAAATGCAGGTTTTAAATATCCAGATAAAAACGCTCCTGGAATCGATTTTATTATCTCTGATTTTTCATATTTAGTCGAAAATAAAGATAGAGTAAAAGCGTATATTTTAACAAAATCTAAGAAGAATAATTTTGGTGGATTACCTTATATTTATAAAGAAGTTAAAGCTCCAATTTATTGTACTTTATTAACAAAATTGATGCTTGTAGAATTTTCTAATAAATATATGCAAGAAAATAATTACGATTTTAGAGTTGTCACATTACCTGGACAAATTAAAATTGATAAATATATTATCGATTTATTCTCAACTTGCTGTTCAATGCCTTCTACTTTTGGATTCGCATTAAGAACAAACTCAGGAAATATCGTCTATTGTGGAGATTTTATTGTTGAATATTCAAATGAAAAATATTTTAACCTCGATTTAAATACACTTGGAAAAATAGCTGAAAACCCAACACTTTTACTTTTAAGTGATTCTTTAAATTCGACTAAACCTGGATATTGTTCTCCTTCACATAGGTTATTTCCAGTATTAACTAAGTTTTTTAAAGAAGCTCCTGGAAGAATCTTTATCGCTTTAAGTAGTGAAAATTTATATCACTTTAATGAAGTGTTTAAATTATGTAAAGAATTCAATAAAAAGATTTGTTTATATGATGATGTTGGTAAAAAGATTTACGGATTAAGAAAATATACTGAAAATGATTTCTTCAACCCAAAAAATATAGTTCCAATTGAAGAAATATTAAGACAAAAAGATCAAGAATTGGTTATTTTAATCAGTGATGAAGGCGAAAAAATATATGAAAAGCTATCTATTTTAGCAAATTGCGAAAATGAAGATAAGCAAATTAGAATAAAAGAAAGCGATACATTTATTGTTGCATGTCCTCCTAGCGATAGACATGAAGTTATCTCAACTTCAACAATCGATGAAATTTATAAAACAGGATGTCACGTTAGGTATATAACAAGAAAAACATTATCTAAAATGCATGCTTATGAAGAAGATTTAAAGATGCTTTTAAGTTTATTAAAACCAAAGTACTATATGCCAATTCAAGGATATTATGTAAACTTATTATCTAATGCTAAACTTGCTTTTGATATGCATTTAGGATTATCTCATACAAATATTTTCTTATTTGATAACGGACAATCATTTAATTATGTCGATGGAAAATGCATACCTGATTTCAACACAAAAGATGAAATAAAAGTCGGTGATGTTATGATTGATGGAATTGGTGTAGGCGATGTCGTTAATGAAATCATAAGTGAAAGAAGTAGATTAAGCGAAGACGGTGTCGTTGTTTTATCTGTCGGAGTTAGTAAAACTACTAAGAAAATATCTTTTATGCCTGATGTTCAAATGAGAGGATTCTTATTCTTAAAAGATAAAGAAGCAGATTTAATGCTAAAAGAAATTACTAAGATTTTCCTTGAAGAAACTGAAAAATTCATCAAAGAAACTAAAGATTTCAATCCTAGTAAAACAGAAGAAGCTATCAATAAAAAGATTTCTACACTCCTATTAAGAAGCAATAATAGAAACCCAGTTATTAGAGCTAATATCATTGTTACTGATTAAGTTAAAAACGAGCGGTAAATATCGCTCGTTTTTTTTAACTACATATAGAATTTTTTTAACTTCTTTTATATAATAAAAGAAACGAGTTTTTATGAAGAAAGAAAAGAAGAAATTAAAAGATAAAGTTACTAAAAGTCAATTGTATGTAGCACAAGGTGTATTCTTAGCATTATTTGCAATTATGGGTATGGTGAACTACACTCCATTTGCTCAATTTTTTACATATTGTATTTCATTTTTTGTTGGCACGATCATTTCTTATATTGTCTATTTAATAATTTTATTATATGGAATTAGTTTAATTGCCGGTAAAAAAGTTAGAATAAAAATGAGTTTCTTTTTGATAGGATTAGTTTTAATCACATTAGGTGTTATGATTATTTTTACTAACTCGATGTATAGTGACGTTAATAGCTATTTAACTTTTTCAGGATTACAAATCGATGGACAAACTTATTCTTATTTAAATGATGGAACTACTTTAAATAATTTTGCTAATGCTTTTAAAAATGCTTTTTCAACATTCCCTAAAATTGATTATAGTAAAAATGTTGGAATTATCGGATTAACATTAACTTGTATTATAAATTCTACAATGAGCAGTATTGGAAGTTACTGTTTTGGTGGTTTCTTTATAAGTTTAGGTACTGTTTTTGTATTATTAAAACTTGTTGTTAGATTTGGAAGATATTTAGATAGTTATATAAAACAACTTAAAAAGAAAGTAAAAGAACAAGAATTTAAAGATGCAAAAGATGTAGTTATTGAAGATGTTGAAAGAAGTATTGTTGTAGATAACGGAAGTGAACCAATTAAAAAAGAAGAACAAAGCTTTTCTAGTGAAACTAAAAATTTAGAAAACACTAATTTAAGTGAAGAAACTAATAAAAATGAACAAGTAAAAAAAGAAAACAATCAATCAAATTATATTTATATTAATAAAAACTCAAATTCAACTGGATTAACAAAAGCTGTTTTTGATGATAGCGAATTTACTAATACTAAACCTCAAGAAAAGAAAATTATTAAAGAAGAAAAACCTACTAATAATTATGAACAACCTAAAAAGATTGTAGAAGAAAAGAAAGTTCCGATGAACGAAACTGTTTTTGAAAGACCTAATTTTGAAGAAGAAATTAAAGAAACTTATTCTTATGAAGAGCCTAAAGTAGAAGAGAAAAAAGTTGAAGTTAAATTTGAAGAACCAAAATATGAAAGTGAAAATTTAAATAATACTATTATTGAAGAAAGATACGAAAATAATATTGCTCAAGAAGAAGATATTGAAGAGGAAGAGGTTGAAGAAAGAGAAGCTTTTGTAGAAAGTACAAATAATAAAGAAGAAATCGAACAAAAAGTTGATTATAAAGATTATGTTTTCCCTCCTTCAAGCTTATTAAAAGATAGAGGTCTTCACGATGGTGAGGAAGAAAATATTCGTGTTGCTAACGAAAGAGTTAATATAATTAATGAATTTTGTAAAAACTTCAATGTTAAAGCAAGCGTTGTTGGTTATACAGTTGGACCATCAGTTACAAGATACGATTTGAAACCTGAACAAGGTTATTCTATTAAAAATTTTGATAGAAATTTAGATGATTTAGCTCTTTATTTAAATGGATGTAACGCTAGATTTGAAGCGGTTATCCCAGGTAAAAGCACATCAGGAATCGAAGTATCTAACGCTCATAGAACAACTGTCGAATTTAAGGATGTATTTGAACACTTACCTGAGTTAACACCAGAAAAATATAAAGGAATGTTCGTTCCTTTTGGGAAAAATATTTCTGGAGAATATATTAATCTTGATTATAGTAAATTACCCCATTTATTAGTTTGTGGTACTACTGGTAGTGGTAAATCAGTCTTCTTGCACTCGATTATTTTATCATTAGTCATGAGAAACTCTCCTGAAACATTTAGGCTTTTAATTATCGATCCAAAACGAGTTGAATTTACTACATTTGATAATATTCCCCACTTATTATGTCCTGTTATTACTGAAGCTACTGAAGCTTATATCGCTTTACAAAAGGTAGTTAAAATCATGGAAGAAAGATATGGCCTTTTAAGTGATGCTGATGTTGTTGATGTTAAAGAATATAACGAAACTTATGCTAAGCAACATAATAAGCCATTAATTCCATATATTTTAGTTGTCGTAGATGAATATTCTAACCTTGTAGGTGCTAATAAAAATATCGGTGCAAGTGTTAAAGCTTTATCTGAAAAAGCTAGAGCTTGTGGAATTCATCTTATGGTTGCTACTCAAGCTCCTAGAGCTTCAATTATTGATGGTGTTATTAAATCTAACTTTTCAAGTAGAGTCTCTTTATTATGTGCTAGCCAAGTCGATTCACTTAATATTATTGATAAAGCAGGTGGAGAAAACTTATTAGGAAATGGTGATTTATTATTTAAAACACCTTTATTAGCTAATTCAGGTGGTTTAATCCGTATTCAAAGTGCTTTAGTTGAAAAAAGTGAAGAAAAAGCTGTTTGTACATTTATTAGAAATAGATATAAATTTATTCCAGATCCTCACTTTATGAATATTGTTGATGATACAGTTGATGAAAGTGCACCTTTAACAAATGAAGAGAGATTAGAAAGAAAAAACGACGCAATTTACGAAGCTGTTAAAAAATCATGTATGGAACAAGAATATTTTTCGATTTCTAAGATTACAAGAAACTTCAATGTAGGTTTTACTAGAGCAGGAAAAATATTTGAACAATTAAGAGCAGAAGGGATTATAGATAAACAAACCGATTCAGCTAATAGTGCAAAAGGCACTAAGGTTTTAATTCATAGTGCTGATTATGGACATAGAGCAAATCCAGGAAGCGGTGGAGATGTAGCTGAAATTAATTATTCGATTAAGGGAGAAGATTAATATATATGTTAAATTCGTTTTTTAGTGCAAAATTATTTCCAAATAATATTATTAAAGTAGAAATTTTTTCTGAAATTGAAAAAGATGAAAATGAACCAATTTATTTAATTGTTAATGAAGAAAAATATGTAAAATTAGATATAGTTAAATCTAGTTTCTTAAATGGTATTGTCATTTATGAATGTAAATCTAAATTTAATGTTACCTTAGGTAATAAGTACTTTATCATGATTAAAGATTTTGGCAGTGTACCATTAAATGTTAATTCTGCAACTGAATTTAGTGATTTTGATGATAAATATACTTATTTAGAAAATGATTTAGGTGCAACTTATTCTAAAGAGTGTACAACTTTTAAATTATGGGCTCCTTTAGCTTGTTCAGTATGTTTATTGATTAAGAAAAATAAAGGTGAAAAAGAATGTGTTTTACAAATGGTTAGAGGTGAAAAAGGTGTTTATTCTTTAACATTAAACGGAGATTATGATAGTTATTTATATAGATATGTAATTAATAATAGTGGAGTTACATTTATTACTACTGATCCTTATGGAAAAGGAAGTAGTGCTAACGGAGAAGAAAGTGCTGTTATTGATTTTTCTAAAGTTCAAATTAATTTAAATAATGATAAATTACCTTTATTAAAACAAAATATAGATGCGATTATTTATGAGCTTGATGTTAGAGATTTTACAATTGATGAACACACTGATATTGTAAATAAAGGAAAATATTTAGGATTAACCGAAGAAAATAGAAAAACACGTAAAGGAAATCCAGCAGGTTTAGATTATTTAAAAATGTTAGGAGTGACACATGTTCAACTTTTACCAATTTACGATTTTAAAACAATCGATGAATTAAATACTAAAAATAGTTATAACTGGGGATACGATCCTCAACAATACTTCACTCCTGAAGGAAGTTATTCGTTAAATCCAAACGATCCATATTCTAGAATTATTGAAGTTAAAAAGATGGTTTCTAAATTACATGAAGCTGGAATAAAAGTTAATATGGATGTTGTTTTTAATCATGTTTATGATTACATGAATAACGTATTTGAAAAAGTAGTTCCAAATTATTATTTTAGAAAACTTAAAAACGGAAAAGTTTCTAATGATTCGTTCTGTGGATGTGATTTAGATACAAAAAGACCAATGGTAAGAAAGATGATTCTTGACTCCATTAAATATTGGATGGAAGAATATGGAATCGATGGTTATAGATTTGATTTAATGGGCTTAATTGATATTGAAACGATGAAACAAGTTGAAACATTAGCTAAATCAATCAAAAAAGATGCAATGATTTATGGAGAAGGCTGGGATATGGGACAAGCGTTAGCTAGTAACGAAAGAACAAGTTATTTAAATGCTTTTAAAGTTCCTGGAATCTCATTCTTCAACGATTCTTTTAGAGATATTGTTAAGGGTCCAAATATGAGTTCAACAATTGGATATTTATCTGGTAATTCCTCATATTTAGAAGGTTTTAAATATGTATTTTTAGGAAGTGTCGTCGATTATTGTTTCAATAAAAAATATATTGATGTTAATCAATCTTTAAATTATTGTGAATGCCATGATAACGCTACATTATTTGATTGTTTAAATAACAATATTAAAGATAAAGAGACATGTTTAAGAATTATTAAAACTATAAATTTAACTATTTTATTAAGCTACGGAATTTCTTTTATTCACGCAGGACAAGAAATAGGATTAACTAAATTTGGAGTTGATAACACATATAATTTAGGAGATAAATATAATAAATTTGATTATTCAACACTTGATGAAAGATTTGATATGGCCTTATATTTAGCTTCTATTATTAAATTTAAAAAATCATCATTAAGAAAAACTAATTTAACAAGCGAAGACATAGGAAATAACGTATATTTTGTTAATCTAGATAATGGTGGCTTAATGATTAAACTTAAAAAGTTAGGTGAAAATTATAAAGATTTAATTATTTTATATAATCCTACAGATTCTAAAATCAATGTCGATTTAGATGATTATTATCATGTTTTAATTTCATATGCTGGAAAGATTGACGATAAGAATTTTATAGTTAGAAATGTTCCGATGAATCCATTTGAAGTTAATGTGTTTTTAAAGAAAGAAGATTAATTGTTATGTTTAAATATTTAAAGGCTGTTTGCTTATTAGTACCTCGTTTTATTGTTGAATATTTTGCTTGGATTTTACCTTATAGCATCAATCCTAGAAAGATACCAATCGAGAAAAGATTCGCTAAAGTTCAAAATATCTGTAAAAAGATTTTAAAAGCATTCAATGTTGTTTGTTACGATGAAGAGTTTATTAATTTTTATAAAACAAAAGATAAAAATAAAAATTATTTAATCTTTTCAAATCATTTATCTTTTTTAGATCCTTTATTATTTTTAAGTGTAGCCCAATCTCCTGTCACTTTCGTTGCTAAAAAAGAGACTAGAAAATATCCTCTTGTTGGAAGAATTATTAGAATCATGGAAGGAGAATTCCTTGATAGAGAAGATTTAAAACAAGAATTGAGAGTATTTAAAAGCGTACAAGAAAGAATTGTGAGTGATGATAAATTAGATATATTAATATTTCCAGAAGGGACAAGAAATAAAGAACCTTTAACAAAAGGAGTAGGAGAGTTTCATCCTGGTACATTTAGATGCGCTTTTAAAACTCAAGCTAACATTATGGTTTGCCCAATATTTGGAACTTTTAGAGCTGTTAATACAAAATATAAAGAAAAATATAATCCTATTATTATTAAGATGAGTAAAGAACTTAAATATGATGATTATAAAGATAAAAATACTGTTCAATTAGCTGAAGAACTTCATAATTTAATGGATGAAGAAGTAAAAGAATTTAAAGAAATAGATCAAAGTAAACTTAAATTCTTAAATAAATAAATTAATGCCTCAATCCTTTAGGATAGAGGTTTTTTAATGTCTTATTAACATATTTTACATATCCTAAATTAATGCCGTTATATGAAACTATATAATATCCATTTTTAATATTTAAATCTTTATTTATTGTATCTCCATGAATGTATTGGTCTTTTTCTTTAGCTGTTAATTTTATTGTATTTTTATTGTCTAAATAATGAGCTAAATTAAATGAAGGTTTAAATATACCTTTATTTAATTCACCTATTAATATTCCTTTTCTTATAATAGGAATATTTTTTAATTTAAAGTCGTAATTATATCCATAAATTAATCCATTTATATTTTCATAATATTTAAAATCAAGATTATATGTATCTACAATCTCTTTAATTTCTTTAGATAATTTTGTTTGTTTATTATCTTCTTTTTTTGTTTCTAATGATGTACCATCTTTAATTAATAAACAATAAAATTGACCTTCTCCTAGAAAGAGAAAAGGAAATAGGTGACAACCTTCTTTTAAAGATTGATCATGATATATTTCTTTATAATCATCTTTTAAAATAGGTTTCATATCTGGATGTTCTTTTAAAAATGAAAGGATGATTTCTTCATCTTCTTCATAACTAAAAGAACAAGTAGAGTAAATTAATTTACCGCCTTTTTTAAGCATTTTATACGCTATTTCAATTAATTCTTTTTGTATTGATTGTTGCTTTAATACTTTTTGATAGTTCCAATCGTTTTTCATCTCTTCTAATTTTCTAAACATTGCACTACCTGAACAAGGTGCATCTAAAATTATCGCATCAAATTTTTCTAATAAAGATAAGTAGTGGTTCTTTAAATCACAAGAAATAATATCGATATTGCTTAAACCTAATTTTTCGATATTGCTAGACATCGTTAAAGCTCTAGAGTAACTTAGATCATTTGCTAAAATATGTATGTTTTTGTTTTTTAAAGCTAAAGAAATTGTTTTACCACCAGGAGCTGCGCACATATCTAAAACTAAAGAATCTTCTTTTAAAGCTAAATTGTTAGTAACAAGCATGCTCGAAGTATCCATGATGTAATAAGCACCATTATCAAAAAGATAGCTTTTTCCAAACTCATATTCATTTTTATTATAATAATATGCATTATCGACATATTTAAATTCTTTAATATTTTTATATTCGTTTATAAAGTATTCTTTATCTAGCTTATCGATGTTTAATATTAAAGAATTAGTCCTTTCTTCTAATAAAGATTTTTCTAATTTATCGATATCTTCATCTTTTAAATATTTTTTTAAATGTTCCTTAAATTCCATGTGTTTATTTTAACATATTCAGTTTAATTTGGTTTATAATAAGTTCATGAAAAAAATTGTTTCTTTAATTAAATATTTTTCTTTGCTTGCTTTTATAGGGTGTTTAATAGGTTTATTCGTTGGAATATACCAAGTTGGATTAAATTATTTAGTTAAAGGAGCTAAGATATTAGATGATTCTAATA